>BAXC01000047.1 GCA_001310375.1 Bacillus sp. JCM 19041
GGAACGTTGCCAGGTATTGCAGAGACACCGAAAGAGGTCTTGTTTTTCTTTTATATACAATAAGAGGTCCAATATGCGAATCATGAATAAACCTTAGGTCCAAGCATCATACGCTCTTATTACGTCATACAACATGAGTAGATGACAGAGCAAGGCACCCAGAAAAGCTTCCCCGTAGAAGAACGTATCGGAGTAAGCAGGGGTTGTTTTCGTGCCACAACATGAGTAACCTTCGAGGGAAAAGCATCATGTCCAACATCCTCAAAGAAAATCCTTCGGAGCAAGGAAAGTTCTAGAGCAATTGAAAAGACATCCAATCAGGTGTCTTTTTTGTGGTTATGGTAAAACCAAAAAGAGAACTACTCCGAAGAAGCGGAAAGACGAGGTTAAGACAAACCCACAAGTCGATGTTCAGAACATTCAAGAGAGGGGCTTACTTAAAGGTGAAAGCAAAAGACTGGTGTTTCAGCAAGTGCATTATAATCATCATAAATAGGATTTGCTTTTAAAAAGCGCTTCAATAATCAATTCTTCTGCTTGATCTTCAACTTGCTGTAAAAACTGCTTAATAAATGGAATCTCATCACAATCCATCGTATGGAGGCGTTCTCCCCACCATTCAGTCTCATAGCGACAAATCATGCTTAAGTTATAGAGGACTAAATAAAATAAAGCAAGCTCTGGTAGACAAAGACAATCATTACGGTACTTGTGAAGCAGGGCTGATTATTTAAATGAAACCGCAGGGTGATGCTGTTGAGTGTAAAGGCTCGTTTTTACATTGTATATAAATGGTTTGACGTTCTTCTTTCACTGTAGGAGTATGAAGGAACTTAGATTCACGTAGTATGTGTTCGAATCGTTCTCCTGTCATATGATAACGATCGAGCAATGAAGCATTAAAAGTGAAAGCATGAGTCCCTTTTCGTTTTCCTTCGATAAAAACCTCTTCTCCTTTCAATAGAAGAAAAGATTCTCGTAGCTCTGGCAATTGTTTCAAAAGTAGCGTCATCGAATATTTTTCATCGGGCGATTGTTTCATGTGAAACATTTTTTTAAGCATATGCGGGTAAAGACCATCTCGTTGTGTTTTTACCTCATCATGAAGAAATAAGTATCCTTGCTTTTTGCGCTTCCGTGTTGAGAGACCATGAGATAACACTGATGAGTTTGCAGGGTAACTTGGATCATTTACAAGGAGGCAAGCTTTTAATAGCTGAGACAAGCCATAGAAAAGCAGCATGGCTTAATTGCGAAAGGAGCCTGTCTCGCTTGATTGAAATATAGCCGGCCATGTTGCAAATGATACATAAACGAATAACAATTTTTATAGCTATCAGAAGAAACAGTAGAGGAGCCGTCTTTATCGTAATGGGAGGCCAAGAAACTTCTGGTAAAAGAGGCTGATTCAAAAAAAGAAAAACGGTTCATAACGATTCCACCCTTATGTACACTTAATTCAGAAAAGTAGTACTTAAACCCTTGTCTTGACAGTAGTTTGCCCAATTGTTAAGCTACTAATAATATTTTCAGGCTTTTGAGGGGAGCTAACGAATGATGTGGGAAAACAAATTTCAAAAAGAAGGTCTTACTTTCGATGATGTTCTTCTAATACCAGCTAAGTCAGAAATTTTACCAAGAGATGTAACGGTTGCGACGAAATTAAGCGAGGATGTTAAGCTAAATATCCCGATTTTAAGCGCCGGCATGGATACCGTTACAGAATCAGAAATGGCTATAGCGATTGCTCGTGAAGGTGGTATGGGCATAATCCATAAGAACATGTCCATTGAAGAACAGGCTGAGCAAATTGACAAAGTAAAAAGATCAGAGAGTGGGGTTATAACAGACCCATTTTTCCTAACTCCAGATCGACAAGTTTTTGATGCAGAACATCTAATGGGGAAATATCGTATTTCTGGTGTACCGATTGTCGATGAAGCGCAACGCCTGGTGGGCATATTAACAAACCGCGACTTACGATTTATTGAAGACTATTCAATTCAAATTGATGATGTTATGACCAAAGAAGGGTTAGTAACAGCTCCAGTTGGTACAACCCTTAATGAAGCGGAAAAAATTCTGCAGAAATATAAAATAGAAAAGCTTCCATTGGTTGATGATGACGGCATTTTAAAAGGTCTTATTACGATAAAAGATATTGAAAAAGTGATTGAGTTTCCAAACTCTGCTAAAGATAAGCAAGGACGTCTTCTTGTTGGAGCGGCAATAGGAGTATCTGCGGATGCTGACGTACGAATTGAAGCTGTTGTAAAAGCTGGAGCGGATGCAATTGTTATTGATACTGCACATGGCCACTCAAAAGGAGTACTTGATAAAATTGCCCAAGTTCGCAGCGATTATCCAAACCTGACGATTATTGCTGGAAATGTAGCGACAGCGGAAGGTACAAAAGCGCTTATTGAAGCGGGAGTTAGCGTTGTAAAAGTAGGGATTGGTCCTGGATCAATTTGTACAACACGTATTGTAGCTGGAATAGGCGTACCACAAATAACGGCTGTCTATGACTGTGCAACAGAAGCAAGAAAACACGGCATTCCAATTATTGCTGACGGTGGAATTAAGTATTCTGGCGACATCGCAAAAGCACTTGCCGCGGGTGGACATGCTGTAATGCTTGGTAGCTTGCTTGCAGGTGTTAGTGAGAGCCCAGGAGAAACTGAAATTTATCAAGGTCGTCAGTATAAAGTTTATCGTGGTATGGGGTCTCTAGGAGCAATGGAAAAAGGGAGTAAGGACCGTTATTTCCAGGAAAATAATCAAAAGCTTGTTCCAGAGGGAATTGAGGGTCGCACTTCCTATAAGGGGCCACTTGCTGACACGATCCACCAACTTGTTGGCGGCATCCGTGCTGGGATGGGGTACTGTGGAACTGCAACGATTGACGATTTAAGAGAAAACGGAGAATTTATTCGCATTACCGGGGCAGGTCTAAGAGAGAGCCATCCCCATGATGTTCAAATTACAAAAGAAGCGCCAAATTATTCACTATAAGATGACAAACTTAAGGTGACAAACTTTTGACGAATAGATAGGGACTTCCCTATCTATTTTTTGTATGATAGCATGGTAAAATAGCAATTGTGCGTCAAATAAAGTGGGGGTGTCAATTTGAAACAAAAAAGTCAGGTAGCATGGATAAAAAACGTAAGTGTTGTTTTTACCATGATCGCTCTAATTGCAATGCCGATGAATGATGTTAATGCACAATCTATAGATGTCGATGGATCTGCAGCGATAATCATTGATGCAGATACAGGGCAAATCTTGTATGAAGAAAATAGTGATGAACAATTAGCAATAGCTAGCATGACAAAAATGATGACCGAATACTTAGTGCTTGAAGCAATTGAAGAAGGGCAAATTAGCTGGGATGACGAAGTGAGTGTCTCTGAACATCTTTATCCTTTATCGCATCAACCAGAGCTTTCGAACATGCCGCTAAGATCGGATTTTACATATACGGTAGAACAATTATATGATTCTATGGCTATTTATTCAGCCAACGCATCAACGATTGCTCTAGCAGAACATGTAGCTGGATCAGAAACGGCGTTTGTACAGCAAATGAACGATAAAGCAGAAGAAATGGGTCTTGAAAAGTATGATTTTGTAAACTCTAGTGGATTAAATAATTCAGATCTAGATGGAAATCATCCAGAAGGCACGGCCGCTGACGGTGAGACTACTTTATCTGCTCGTTCGGTTGCATTGTTAGCTTATAATCTATTGCAGGATTATCCAGAAGTATTGGATACAGCGAGCATTCCAGATGCTGAATTTGAAGCTGGTCCAGACGAAACACTGGATATGCCTAACTGGAACTGGATGTTACCCGGGAAGACCCATTTTTATGAAGGCGTCGACGGTCTAAAAACAGGCTACACAAGTGCAGCAGGAAATAGTTTTACGGCAACAGCTGTTCAAGATAATGTAAGGTTGATTACCGTCATTATGGGGGCAGACACAAGAGATGATCGATTTGATGAAACGGCTAAACTGTTAGATCATGGGTTTGATAATTTTAATGAAGAGATTGTCATTGAAGAAGGTCAAGAACCTGAAAACAACATCATCACGGTAGCCGGTGGGAAAGAAACGGAAGTACCCGTTGTGACTTCTGAAGATCTAGCTGTGATGATTGGACAGTATGATGACAATGAATATACAGTTGAAATCGATTTGGCTGAAGAAAAAACGAATGAAGATGGAGAATTACTCGCACCGATTGAAGAAGGAGAACCCATAGGAACATTAAAAGTAACATTTGCTAATCCAACCGACTATATCCAAGGCAATCAACAGAGTGGTGTGGATCTAGTAGCTGTTTCTAATGTAGAAGAGGCAGGTTGGTTCACAATGTCGATGAGAGGCATTGGCGGATTCTTTTCAGGTGTATGGACAAGCATTACGGATACAGTATCCGGATGGTTTAGCTAAGAGCGTTCGAATTTGATACGCAATTAATGAGAAACGGCTTTATTCCTAGTACTGGGGTAAAGTCGTTTTTTCTATTTTCGATTAAAGGCAGTATAAGGAGTAGATCGGCTTTTCTTTCCAACGTGAATTTTGGTAAAATAAAAGAGAGATTTAGGGAGGTCATTGAAATGTTAGATGTGAAAAGACTGCGGAATGATTTCGAAGCGGTGAAAAGTCAATTAGATAAACGCTCTGGAACCGTTGAAGGATTAGATCGATTTGCAGAGCTTGATGAATCGCGTCGTGCGATGATACAAGAAGTAGAAGAATTAAAAAGCAAACGGAATGAAGTTTCCCAGCAAGTGGCAGTGTTAAAACGAGAGAAAAAAAACGCAGATGAATTGATTGCAGAAATGAAGAAAGTATCTGAACGGATTAAAGAACAAGATGAGTCACTGCGTGAAGTTGAAGAGCAGCTTGAAACGTTATTGTTGACGATTCCTAATGTACCTGCAGAGGATGTTCCTCATGGTGAATCAGAAGAAGACAATCGGGAAGAACGTAAATGGGGAGATATTCCATCATTTACGTTTGAACCAAAGCCACATTGGGAAGTAGGAACCGCCTTAGGTATTCTTGATTTCGAACGGGCAGCCAAAGTAACGGGAAGCAGATTCACGATTTACAGAGGCTTAGGCGCTAGACTGGAGCGAGCATTAATCAACTTGATGATGGATATGCATGCAATGGAACATGATTATGAAGAAGTATTGCCTCCATATATGGTAAACCGTGCAAGCATGATTGGTACTGGACAGTTGCCGAAGTTTGAAGAAGATGCTTTTAAGATTCGTGAGGAAGATTATTTCTTGATTCCTACTGCAGAAGTGCCTGTAACGAATCTTCATCGTGACGAAGTACTGCAAGCTGATCAGTTTCCGGTTGCATATAATGCATACAGCACAAATTTCAGATCAGAAGCCGGTTCTGCAGGGCGCGACACTCGAGGCTTAATTCGCCAGCATCAATTTAATAAAGTCGAACTTGTCCGCTTTGCCTTACCAGAAGACTCAAATGCGCAGCTTGAGAAAATGACAGGTCATGCAGAAAATGTGTTAAAACGATTAGGATTGCCATATCGAGTGGTCACATTATGCACAGCCGATCTTGGATTTTCTTCAACCAAAACGTATGACCTTGAAGTCTGGTTACCAAGTGCAGATACGTACCGCGAGATTTCATCTTGTTCAAATATTGGTGACTTTCAAGCGCGGCGAGCGAATATTAAATTCCGCCGTGATACGAAAAGCAAACCCGAATTTGTCCATACATTAAATGGGTCTGGTTTAGCGGTTGGTCGTACAGTAGCTGCAATTATTGAAAATTACCAGCAAGAAGATGGCTCGATTAAAGTACCAGACGCGCTTCGACCATATATGGGGAATGTAGACGTCGTTTCAAGTTAATGTATTTAGAAAAAATAAAAACAGCCGCAACTTTATCGTTGTGGTTGTTTTTTTAAAAGGGGGAGTGTGTCATGAAGTTTGCCTTGTATCAAATGGAGGTTGTTGCAGGTGATCCAAAAGCAAACGCGAAAAAGTAAGCGAGTGGATCGAAGATGTTTGCAGAAAAGAACAAAAAAGACCATTAACCGTGGTTCTTCCTGAATTATGGACGACAGGTTATCAACTGGATCGATTGGATCATTTGGCAGAAGAAGAAGGGGAAGAAACGATTGACTATTTAAGTAAACTTGCAAGACAGCATCAAATCCATATTGTTGGAGGTTCGATCGCAACTAAAAAAGAAGGCGGTATTTATAATACAGCAATTATTATTAATGCAAATGGGCAGTGTGTGCATACGTACGATAAAATCCATTTAGTGCCGATGTTGAATGAACCCGCTTATTTAGAAGCTGGAATAAATAGAGCCGCCGTTTTTGAGCTGTCTGGCATAAAAATGGGCGTGCTCATTTGTTATGACTTGCGATTCCCAGAGCTTGCTCGGGATTTAGCGCTAAAAGGGGCGGAAGTTCTCGTTATTCCAGCTGAATGGCCTAGCGCTAGAGCGGGACATTGGAGCGTGTTGCAACAAGCAAGAGCGGTCGAAAATCAATTCTATGTGGTATCGGCCAATAGTGTTGGAAGCTACAATGGTACAGAGTATGCTGGAAAGTCAATGGCAATTGATCCTTGGGGTTCGATTATGTGTGAAGCAGGAACAAACGAGGAAACCATTTTTTGTGAGATTGATGCAACAAAGACAAAACAAATACGTGAACAGGTACCTGTTTTTAAAAGTAGAAGGGCGGATTTATACGGAAAAATTTAATTGAATCGGGTGAGCGGAGATGGGAGGAAACGGGTGATGCTGACATTAGCGCAAGTCATGGATTTGGAAATTATGGGACCTGCCATTGTAAAAACCGGAGATCATCAGCTGGACAATAAGTATGTGGAGTGGGTATCCATTACTGAAGCGCCAGTTGAGAATTTTATCCGGAAAAACGAGCTTGTATTAACAACGGGAATTGGCTATGGTCATGACCCTAAACAATTTTATGAGTTTGTCCGTGACGTGATTAAATCAGAGGCATCAGGTTTGGCGATTGCAACAGGGCGTTATATTTATGAGCTTTATGAAGACTCGCGAAAATTGGCTGAACAAGAAGAGTTTCCTATTATTTTCCTTCCATGGGAAATCCGTTTCGCTGATTTAACTCAAGCTGTAACGGCCAAACTGATCGATGCGAAACAAGAGAATTGGCAGTTTGCTCAAAAAGTGCAGCAGGAGCTCTTGTCGCTTATGCTTGCGGGTAACCAGCTATCAACATTAGCAGAACATATAGCTGAGCGTGCAGGCGCGCCAATTGCCATTACAGACCATTTAGGACGAATCAAGGGGATGAGTACCCCGCCTCTTGATCCGTTCGCAGAATTGGTTGCTAGTGGTTACAGACAGATGCAAGCGTTTGATCAGTCAAGTGAGCATCATCCTCTTGAGAGTAAGGTTCAAGTTCTTGAGATTGAGAGTGTAACGGTGTATGTTTTGCCAATCATACAAGCGAATGAACGAATTCAAGGCTATTTATTTACAACTGATTTTGATCAGTCTAGTCAAATGGAGTCTGAAACGTTTTTTATATTACTTGAACACGCTGTAACAGCTGCGGCATTCTGGTTTTTGCAAGAGAATGCTGTCCAAGAGGCGGAGGCACGATTACGTGATGATTTTGTAGCGGATCTATCGCAAGGAACCCCACCTGCAAAAATGAAGGCTAAAGCAAAAGGGATTGGTTACAATATAACAATTCCTTATCTAGCAATTGTAGGAATGCCGCATAATCTTGAAGAGATGTATGCTCGAGCAAGTCAAGTTGCTTCATACACGGATTGGTTATTGAGCATGGTCCATTACATGGAAGAAGAGATCTATTATGCCGGAACAGCCATTGAGCGGGAAATGATGTCGACATTTACTGATGGTCAACTCTTAATTTATTTGGCGGTTGCTCCTGAAGACTACCACACTACTGTTAATAGTTTCTTGGATTTGCTTGATCGCAGGTTAAGCCATCTACTTCCTGATGTGGAGATTACTTGGGGAATTGGCGATTTCAAAGTGGAAACGGATGCATTTGAAGCGAGGTTTTTAGAAGCAAAACAGGCTCTGTTACTTGGGATTGGAAGAATGGGTCCAGGGAGTCGAATCTTCTATTCCGATACGAGGATTGACCGTGTCCTGTACAAAATTGGGGAAGATCTGGAACTTAGAACGTTGATTGAAGATTATGCTGCCCCCTTACTTGTATATGATGAACAAAGAGGGATGGACTTAATTGGGACATTTATCGCATATCAGCGTAATCAGAATAAGGTGTCACAAACAGCAAGAGTGTTGCATTTGCATCGCCAATCGTTATTATATCGCCTACGAAAAATAGAATCATTGACCGCGTTATCATTGGCGAATCCAGATGATGTATTTTTACTTGATTTGAGCATTCGAACTTCAATGATTAAACAAAACATGAAAACACCTATTCAATAGGTGTTTTTGTTTTTACTGGAGATTTTCTAACATTTAAAATGGTTGTTTTATAGCGGTTTGTGGGAGATCTTTCTAAACTGTATAGAAAAAAGATTAAATCTTCATACAGTTTGAATATTGAACAAATGGGTAGGCACTGAGTAAGATGGTATATAGATGAGGTATTTATTTTTAGTTAAGAGGAGGCCACACAGCAATGTTTCCATTTACATTAGATGAGTATCAAGCTCGTCTCGCTAAAACAAAGGAGAAAATGGCGGATTGGGGAGTAGATGTGCTGCTTGTGACAGACCCGGCTAATATGAATTATTTATCGGGTTTTAATGGTTGGTCTTTTTACGTCCATCAGATGCTTGTAATCCTCATTGATGAGGAACAGCCGATATGGTTAGGGCGTGGCATGGATGCTAATGTTGCGAAACAGACAACTTGGCTTATGCATGAACGAATCATTCCTTATCCAGATCATTATGTGCAATCAGAGACACATCATCCAATGGATTTTATCGGAAAGATATTAACGGATATCGGTCAAACTACAAGACGAATTGGCGTTGAAATGGAAACGTATTACTACTCGGCGAAAGCGCATGAACGATTACTGGCATCTTTGCCAAATGCAACATTCCAAGATGCTTCAAACCTTATAAACTGGGTGCGATTGATTAAATCAGATACGGAAATAACCTATATGAAACATGCAGGTAAAATCGCTACAAAAGCAATGTATGCGGGCATGAATGCGATTCGAGCTGGTGCAAGAGAGTGTGATGTGGTCGCTGACATTTATCATGCGCAAATATCTGGTACTGAAGAAATTGGTGGGGATTATCCTGCGATCGTGCCGTTGTTACCATCAGGGATTAAAACAGGTGCTCCGCATATGACATGGACTGACCAGCGCTACCCAAATGAAGAGACGGTGATTATTGAACTTGCAGGCTGTCACCAGCGTTATCACGCACCACTTGCACGTACAATCACGATTGGCAAACCACAGCAAAGAGTAATTGACATGGCTCATATTGTTGTTGAAGGACTAAATGAAGTACTCGCCTTTATTAAGCCTGGCGTCTCTTGCGAAGAAACAGAAGCTGTTTGGCAAAAAACAATTAACCGTTATGGAGTAAGTAAGGAATCACGCCTTGGCTATTCAACCGGCTTAAATTATCCGCCCGACTGGGGTGAGCATACTGCAAGTCTACGAAAAGGTGATAAAACAATCCTACGAGAAAATATGGCATTACACGTGATTCCAGGCATGTGGTTTGATGACTTTGGTGTTGAGATTAGCGAAACAATTAGAGTTACAGATAACGGATGTGAACTTCTATGTGATTTTCCACGTCAATTATTATCCAATGATCCAAATATCCACTCAGCATCATAAAGATATATCTTTTAGGGGGAATGAGACATGACACAATTTAAGAATGCAAAATTAGCAACAAAAGCCGTATGGGCAGGAGAGAAAGAATATTTGGTTCATGGAGCTACACAAGTACCGGTTATTCCAAGTGTCGCATTTGGATATGACGATATGGATGAGTGGTATGAAGTAGCTATAGGTAGAAAAAAAGGTCATATTTATGGAAGAAACACAAACCCAACCGTTCAAGCATTTGAAGATAAAGTAAAAGTGTTAGAAGGCGCAAATGCTGCGACAAGTTTTTCGACAGGTATGGCGGCAATATCGAACACACTTTATACATTCCTTCGTCCAGGGGACCGGGTTGTTACAATTAAAGATACGTATGGCGGTACAAATAAAATTTTCACTGAGTTTCTACCAAATATGAATATTGAAGTCCAGTTTTGCGAGACTGGGAATGATGAGCAAATTAGAGAAGAAACGGCAAAAGGCTGCAAAATCCTATATCTTGAAACACCTACAAACCCAACAGTGAAAGTAACTGACATAAAAAAATGTGCAGATGCTGCAAAAGAGGTAGGAGCACTTGTTGTAGTCGACAACACGTTTGCGACTCCAGTGAACCAGAATCCACTTGCACTAGGGGCAGACCTTGTCATTCATAGTGCAACGAAGTTTCTCGGGGGTCATGCTGATGCACTTGGTGGTGTAGTAGTCGGACTTGATAAAACACTTGTCGAGGCAATTTACCACTACCGTGAGATTAATGGAGCAACAATGGATCCATGGGCTGCCTATTTACTTCTTCGTGGAATGAAAACGCTCGATTTACGAGTGAAACGACAAGCGGAGAATGCAATGAAGCTTGCAACCTATTTAAAAACGGTTGAAGGAGTTGAAGCAGTTTTCTATCCAGGGCTTACTGATCATCCGAACCATGATATCGCTAAAGCGCAAATGTCAGGCTTTGGTGGCATGTTAAGTTTCGCCGTTGCAGGAGGAGTGGATACAGTGCGTCACTTGCTTCCAAAACTACAGTATGCGAACCGTGCAGCAAACTTAGGTGCAGTTGAAACAACGGTTGGACCGGCACGGACAACAAGTCATGTTGAATGTACACCAGAAGAGCGGGCTGCAATGGGGATTCCAGAAGGGTTAATTCGTGTGTCGTGCGGGATAGAAGATGCAGATGACATTATTCAAGACTTTAAACAGGCATTTGAGGCTGCCAAAGTAGGCGTTTGAGGATGCACGACATCGTAAAACATGCAAGTGAATTAGAGGAACAATTAATCGCATGGAGACGTGAGTTGCATGCACAGCCAGAATGTAGTTTCCAAGAAGAGGAGACTGCGGCCTATGTAGTCGATGTTCTATCGTCCATTCCGGGAATGGTCGTTGAAACAAATGTTGGTGGCCATGGAGTTGTTGGCAGCCTAAGAGCTGGGGTGGGAAAAACGATCGCGTTACGTGCAGACATGGACGCACTACCGATTACAGAAACAAATCAAGTTTCTTATACGAGCAAAAATCTTGGTGTGATGCATGCATGCGGTCATGATGCCCATACAGCCATATTACTTGGGGCAGCCGCTTTAATAGGAGAGTTAATACAAGCTGGTGCCATAACTGGTACTGTTCTGTTCTTGTTTCAACCAGCGGAAGAGGCAATGGATAGTGATGGTAAAACAGGTGCGATGCATATGCTTGAAGCTGGTGTTCTTAAGGGTGTGAATATGGCTTTTGCTTTACATGTGTGCCCGTGGCACGAGAAAGAAACAATACAACTGCACACAGGCGCCTCGATGGCTAGTTTTGATGTATTTAAAGGTCGGATTAAAGGAACAGGAGGACACGGAGCCTATCCCCATCTGGGAGTAGATCCTGTTTGGCTCCTTTCACAAGTCCTCCCTGTCTTGTATAGCTTACCTGGTCGGCTGTCGTCCCCACTTGAGCCAACCGTATTGAGCATTGGTAAAATTAGCGGTGGTGATGCAAACAATGTCATTCCAGCAGAAGTATATGTGGAAGGCACAATGCGTTGTTATGACGAAACTATTCGTGAATCGCTTGGTCAAGAAATAAAGCGAGCTTTTCATCTAGCGAATGTGTTTGGCGGAAATGGAAGTTGTGAGATTGAACGTGGAGAACCAGCCTTATAAATGATGAAGGTGCGGTGAGGACGATTGAATTAACCGCAAAGGCACTTTATCCAGAAGGTAGTATCGTCAATGAACCATATGGACTTGGGAGTGAAGATTTTGCCATATGGCGCAATCGTGTAAAGCAGCAATGTTTTTCTAGGATGCAAACCAGAAAACGGACAATTTGATTTGCATACATCTGATTTTCAAATCGATGAAGGTTGTTTAGTAAAAGGAACAGCACTAATGGCTGGCATCGCTTTACGAACGTTAAGAGTAGAGGGGGAAGAATGATGACGTTGAAACTAGCATTGCTTGGGTTTGGAGTAGTTGGCCAAGGGTTAGTTGAACATTTAATAAATCATGGTAAGAAGGTAAAAGAGGAAGTTGGTTTTGAACCAGTAGTGGTTGCGATATCTGATTTTAAAAAAGGATCGATCTATGACCCAAAAGGCCTTGATTTGAAAAAGGTACTTGAAGCTCTTTATACATTCGGATCCCTTGATGAATATCCAGATTCAAGTGATCTTGTTCGCGGTCTTGATGCTGTAACTACTATTCTACAAACAAATGCGAATACAATTGTTGAAGCAACCTTTACGAATGTATTGACAGGTGAGCCAGCAATAACGCACTGTAAGACGGCTTTTGATGCAAAGAAGCATGTAGTAATGACAAATAAAGGACCAATTGCTTTAGCTTTTCATGAATTGTCGGAGCTTGCTAAGAAAAATGGTACGTTCTTAGGTTATGAGGGAACCGTCATGAGTGGTACTCCTTCTCTACGCTTGCCACAGACAGCGCTAATTGGCAATACGATTCATAAGATTAGCGGTATATTAAATGGAACAACAAATTATATGCTGACAGAAATGGAAGCAGGTAAGACATATGAGGAAGCATTAAAAGAAGCACAAGCACTTGGTTATGCGGAAGCGGATCCTACAAGCGATGTCGAAGGGTACGATGCGATGTACAAAGTCGTAATACTCGCTAATGCAGTAATGGGAATGCGAATAACAGTGGATGATGTTGAACGGAAGGGGCTAAATACATTAAGCCCAAATGACATTACAGAGGCTCAGAAGAACGACCAATGTTGGAAGATGCTCGGCACTGTTGAAATAACGACAGATGGAACAATCCATGCAGCGGTGAAGCCAGTGTTGCTTGATAAATCCCATCCTTTAGCTGCTGTGTCTGGTGCAACAAACGCGATCACATACTCATGTAATATGTCAGGCGATATTACTCTTACTGGTGCCGGTGCTGGAAAAAGTGAAACTGGGTACGCTTTATTAATCGATTTAATCCACTGTGAATTGCATATGAAAAACCAGAGCCAAGTACTTCAAAATCTTCGCTAGGAGGAGTGCGATATGAAATTGGATTTAAAACGTCAAAAAATGTTGCTTGCAGGCGAATGGGTTGAACGTGAGGAGACATTAGAGGTTAGAAACCCAGAAGACGACGACTTAATTGCTGTTGTTCCAAAAGCGTCATCAGCCGACATGGAAGAAGCAATTAAGCGAGCGAAAAAAGGCGCTGCCATTTCAGCTGCACTCCCAGTACATGAACGTATGGCGATTTTGAATAAAGCCGCCGACTACGTTTTGCAACACGCTGAAGAGTTTGCAAGGACAATTAGCTTGGAAGGAAGCAAAACGATTCGCGAAGCACGGAAAGAAGCGGGGCGCTGTGCAGAAACATTAAAACTATCGGCAGAAGAAGCGCGTAGAGTCACTGGGGAGACAATTCCATTTGACCAATCTCCAGGAGGAGAAGGACGGATTGGCTATTATGAACGTTGCCCGCTGGGCATTATTGGTGCGATTACCCCCTTTAATGACCCTCTTAACTTAGTTGCTCATAAGATTGGTCCAGCAATTGCGGCGGGTAATGCAATTGTGTTAAAACCAGCGACTGCAACGCCTCTAAGCGCTTTATTGTTAGCGAAAGCATTTATGCATGCCGAGCTACCAACGGGGATTCTCTCTGTCTTAACAGGCAAAGGGAGCGAAATTGGTGAAACGTTGATGACCCATCCAGATGTACGTATGATCTCATTTACCGGTGGGATGGAAGCAGGTCTTAAAATAGCAAAACAAGCGGGCTTAAAAAAGAAAAGCATGGAGCTTGGTTCGAATTCACCGGTTATTGTGTTAAATGATGCCAATGTGGAAGATGCAGCTGCATCATGTGTGAGCGGTGCATTTTGGGCAGCTGGTCAGAACTGCATCGGCGTGCAGCGCATGTATGTCGAGGAAGGCGTCTATGAAACGTTTAAGAAGCTGTTTGTGCAGCAGGCAAAGGCATATAAAGTGGGGCCAAAACTTGATGAGAAGACGGATATGGGGCCTTTGATTTCTGAAGAAGAAGCAAAGCGTGTTGAGTTTATGGTAGAAGATGCACGTCGTTCTGGCGCCATGCTTTTATGTGGTGGCAAAAGAAACGGCGCATTTTATGAACCGACAGTTTTAGAAGATGTGCCTCTGACTGTCATCTTGGTAAGGAAGAAATCTTTGGACCGGTTGCTTTACTGTATAAAATCCGCTCTTTAGATGAAGGAATTCAAAAAGCAAACGAAACAGAGTATGGCTTGCAGGCAGGGCTTTTCACAAAAAATATGGATGCAGCATTTAAGATTATTCGCCAATTAGATGTAGGTGGGGTTATGATCAATGATAGTTCCGATTTTCGATTGATGCAATGCCTTTTGGCGGAATGAAGCAATCAGGTTTAGGGCGAGAAGGTGTACGGTTCTCTGTGCAGGATATGACGGAACAGAAAGTGGTTTGTTTTAAACTTGCTTAACTTATAGAGAATCTGGGTATAGAATACTCAGATTCTCTTTTTATTGTCTTTTTTTTTGTGTAAACACCATTCATAGTTTAAGGAAGTGGTAGGTATGCTGTTCTTAAGGACAGATAGTATCCATGAAGCGAAATAAAGGCGGATAATCCCTTTTGTGTAAAACAGCAGAGCATGTTACACTAACACGAATTAACAGAAAAAAGAAAAAAGGGGAATGAGAATGAAAAAACAGATAGGATTAACAGCGTCAGCCTTTGCACTGCTAGTGCTTGCAGCATGTGGAAGTGATACGACATCAGGTGATGAAGGAGGAGAAACTGGCGGCGAAACAGGTGGTGATGTGGTTACATATGAAGTTGCAACTGATAATAATTTCGTCCCATTTGAATTTATTGATATAGAGACAAACGAGTTAATTGGTTTTGATATTGATTTGATGAATGCGATTGCAGAGGAAGCTGGCTTTGAAGTCAACTTTCATCAAATGGACTTTAGCGGGGCGTTGTCAGGTATAGAACAAGGATCATATGATGCTGCTATTAATGGCATGAGCATTACAGAAGAACGAAAGGAGAACATTGATTTTTCCGATCCTTATTATGAATCAGGCTTAGTCTTGGCGGTAGCAGAAGACAACGATACAATCCAGTCGATTGATGATTTAGATAGTTCCACTACTGTCTCAACGAGGCTTTCTTCAACAAGCCAAACGTATTTAGATGAAAATACAGATGCAGAAGTTGATGCGTATCCAGAGATTACAGAAGCGTATCAAGCCCTTATTACTGGACATGTTGACGCAGCACTTTATGATATGCCTAATGTTCAATATTTTATCCAACAACAAGGAGAAGGGTCGATGAAAGTTGTTGGCGACCTGCTTACGGGTGAAGATTACGGCATTGCTTTTCCAAAAGGATCTGATTTAGTTGAACCAGTAAATGAAGCATTAGCAACATTAATGGAAAATGGTACATACGGTGATATTTATGAAGAATATTTTGGTGAACGACCTGAAGGTATGTAAATAAGGTGAGCTGCTCATGCAACGGGCATGGGTGGCTTTTTTAATGAAAGGGGAGAGAAAAATGGATTTTGATTTTGGGGCGTTTCCATTTTTGGTGGAAGGTTTAAAGCTAACAGTTATCATTACGTTGGCAGGCGTCTTCTTGGGAAGTATAATCGGTTCGGTAATGGGATTAATGAAGCTTTCTCGGTTTAAACTAATTAAAGCAGTTTCAGTCGTATTTATAGAAGTTATACGCGGTACTCCTTTACTTGCACAGATCTTTTTTATTCATTTTGGTATTCCTGGTTTGCTTGGCATGAGGTTTGATCCGTTGTATACGGGAATCTTTGTGATTGCCATTAATTCAGGCGCCTATATTGCCGAAATTGTTCGGGGAGCGGTACAATCAATAGATAAAGGGCAGATGGAAGCAGGTCGATCATTAGGGTTAACGGGAGGCCAAACGATGCGGCACATTATTTGGCCCCAAGCAGTGAAGGTGATGATCCCACCATTTGGAAATCAGTTTGTTATTAGTTTAAAGGATACGTCGTTATTGTCCACGATTGCCGTTGCTGATTTAATGTATCAAAGCCGAACATATACAGGAATATCTGCTTCTTATTTTGATACATATTTGCTTGTTTGTTTATTCTATTTAGCTATTACAATACCTGCATCAATTTTATTACGCTACACGGAACGGAGACTTGAACGCACATGATAAAAGTACATGATTTGCATAAACGTTTTGGAGAAAATGAAGTGCTTAAAGGTATAACGACTGAGATCCAGGAAAAGGAAGTTGTCTGTGTGATCGGTCCATCCGGTTCAGGTAAAAGTACATTTTTGCGTTGTCTTAACCGGCTTGAAGAAATTACATCAGGAGAAGTGATCGTCGATGGAGCAAATATTGCAGATCCAAAAGTAAATATTAACCGAGTACGTGAAGACGTTGGAATGGTTTTTCAGCATTTTAACTTATTTCCACATAAGACGGTATTAGAAAACATTACGCTTGCTCCATTAAAAGTAAAAAAGGCAGAAAAGGAAGAGGCAAAACAAGCGGCACTAGCCTTGCTTGATAAGGTAGGTTTAGGGGACAAAGCGGATGCCTATCCAGTCAGTCTTTCTGGAGGACAAAAGCAACGCGTGGCAATCGCTCGTGCATTATCAATGAATCCTAAAGTAATGCTTTTTGATGAACCAACCTCTGCACTCGATCCAGAGCTTGTTGGCGATGTGCTAGAAGTGATGAAAGAACTAGCGCTTGAAGGAATGACAATGGTCGTTGTTACTCATGAAATGGGGTTTGCAAGAGAAGTAGGTGATCGCGTGTTTTTTATGGATGATGGCCTTATTCTCGAAGAAGGCACACCGAAAGAGTTATTTGATGAGACTAAAAATGAGCGGACAAAAGAATTTTTGAGTAAAGTATTATAAAAAACGAGTCGCCTTAAGGCGACTCGTTTTTTATTATGAGTATGAAGGTTGGCGTTTGCCTGAAGAAATTTCCTCCATATAGTGACAAGCTCCTCCATGACCTTTTTGCATGTCTTCTGTTGTTCGAAGCATAGGGTCTTCTGTCCGACATTTGTCCGTAGCAAACGGGCAACGTGTGTGGAAGCGACAACCGCTTGGTGGATTAATTGGAGACGGTACATCACCTTGTAAAATAATGCGATTGTTTTTCTTACCTGGCTCTGGGCTCGGTATCGCCGACAACAAAGCCTTTGTGTAAGGATGCTGCGGGTTATCAAAAACAGACTTTTTATCACCGATCTCAACAATGCGACCAAGATACATAACAATAACGCGATCAGAAATGTGGCGAACGACACCAAGATCATGTGAAATAAATAAATACGTTAATTTTAATTCGCGTTGAAGTTTTTTCAGCAAGTTAATTACTTGCGCTTGGATGGATACATCTAAGGCAGAAACAGCTTCATCGCAGATAATGAGTTTAGGATCAACAGCGAGAGCGCGGGCAATTCCCACACGTTGACGTTGCCCACCACTAAATTCATGAGGAAAACGGTCAATCTGATGTTCTCCAAGACCAACAGTTCTCATCAATTCACGAATTCGAGTGTCGTGCTCTTTTACTGGTGCTACACCTTGTATTGTCATTGCCTCTGATAGTACCTGGCGTACAGTTTGACGTGGGTTAATTGATGCATAAGGATCTTGAAATATAATTTGGAGGTCCTTACGCTTTTTACGCATCTCTCTTTTACTTACAGAGAGTAGATCTGCTCCTTGGAATTCAACTTCTCCTTCCGTTGGTTCATCTAAACGCAGAATGGCCCGTCCAGTTGTCGATTTCCCACAACCAGATTCACCAACGATTGATACCGTCTCTCCCTCTTGAACCTCAAATGAAACACCATCAACAGCTTTTACATGGTTAACGGTACGGCCTAAGAAACCGCCTTTTATTGGGAAGTATTGTTTTAAATTATTGACTTTCAACAGTGTATTGTTCACGAACATTCACCTCCGGACCTTGCCACTTGTCTGTGTAAATCCAGCAGCGAATTTGGCTGCCGTCTTCTTCTGTTTCCAAATACGGCAGCTCTTTGCATACCTCGCTTGCGAATGGACAACGCGGAGCAAAGCGACACCCTTTAGGCATATCTGCTGGAGCTGGAACAGCCCCTTTAATAATGGATAAATCACCTTCAACATCCGTATCGTGTCGTGGTAATGATTTCATTAAGCCAACCGTATATGGGTGACGTGGGTTATTAAATAAATCATAGACAGATGCATATTCTACAACTTGTCCACCGTACATTACAGCGACATTGTCACATGTTTCAGCAACAACTCCAAGATCATGGGTAATCATAATAACCGACATACCAAGACGTTTTTGCAAGTCTTTAATGAGTTCAAGAATTTGTGCTTGAATCGTTACATCAAGTGCTGTTGTTGGTTCGTCAGCAATGAGGAGCTCTGGGTTACATGCAAGAGCGATCGCAATCATAACACGTTGCCGCATTCCACCTGAAAGTTCAAATGGATACTGATCAATTCTCTTTTCAGGTGAAGGAATCCCTACTAGCTTGAGCATATCAATTGAACGAATGCGCGCCTGCTTCTTCGATAAGTTCTCATGAATACGAAACGATTCGCCAATTTGTTGACCAACTGTATATGTTGGGTTTAAAGAAGTCATTGGTTCTTGGAAGATCATCGAGATTTCGTTACCTCGAATACGGCGCATTTGTGCGGCGGATTTTTTTATTAAGTCTTCCCCTTTAAATAGAATTTCTCCACCAACAATTTTACCTGGGCGAGAAAGCAAGTTTAGAATAGACAAGGAAGTAATGCTTTTTCCAGAACCAGACTCCCCAACGATACCAAGCGTTTTTCCCTTTGGAACTTCAAAAGTAACGCCATCCACGGCTTTTACTTCTAATTCTTTCGTAAAGAAGGACGTACGAAGATCATTTATCTTTAAAATCGCATCGTTAGTCAAATCGTCTCACACCTTTCTTTTATATAATCATTATTCGGCATCGACACGTTTGTTTACGAGGCGATAAGATATGTCGACTAACAAGTTTACTATGACGAAACAGAGTGCAGCTATTAAAACACCGCCCTGCATAACTGGGAAGTCACGTGTGCTAATGGAATCAACGATTAATCGACCCATGCCGTTAATGGCAAAGACATTTTCTGCAAGAACCGCACCACCGAGTAAGCTTCCGAAACTTAATCCAACAACAGTTATAACAGGTATTAATGCATTTTTTAACGCATGTTGATAAATAACAACACGTTCCTTTACCCCTTTCGCACGAGCTGTACGAATGTAGTCTTGATTTATAACTTCAAGCATGCTGGAGCGAGTCATACGAGCAATAATAGCGGCACCAGAAGCACCAAGCATGAGTACTGGAAGAACAATTTGATCGAAATTGCCCCAGCCCGATGGACGGAACCAAGCTGTATCAATCACATTGTTTAAGACAGGTATGTTTCCTAAAACAAACCATTGAATAAGGACGAGACCTAACCAAAAGTTTGGCATCGACATACCAAAAAGAGCTACGACCATAATAGCTGAATCAGCGAATGTTCCACGTTTTGTTGCTGAGATAATACCAGCAATTAAGCCAAGGAAAATACTTAATACCGTACTATAGAAAGCAAGTTCCATTGTTATGGCAAGCCGTGGGAAAAGCATATCTGAAACAGGTTGGCCTGTACGAATAGAATTTCCTAGATCAAGTTGAATTAAGTTACCCATATAGCGAAAATATTGAACGGGATATGGGTCATTTAAGCCAAGGCGTTCTTCCATCGCTTCAATTTGTTGCGGTGTTGCAGACTCTCCCGCAATCACTTGCGCCGGGTTTCCGGGAATAAAATGCATCAGAGCAAAAACTAGAAGCGTAACCCCGATAATAACGGGAATTAATTGTAGTAAACGACGTACAAGAAATTTAAACATGTGAGCACCTCTCTTCTATTATTTCAGTTTAGGATCTAATGCGTCACGTAAGCCGTCGCCAAAAATATTAAAGGCAAGTACAAAGACAACGATGGCAAGACCAGGGGCATAGTTAAGTGCCCAGCATTAAACATAAAGTTTTTCCCTTCGTTTAACATTGCACCCCACTCTGGTGTTGGGGAAGGGGCACCAAGTCCTAAGAAGGAGAGGCCTGCAGCAGCAAGTACTCCTGTTGCAATTGATAGAGTAGTTTGGACAATTAAGGGTGACATCGTATTAGGTAAGACGTGCTTAAAGATAATTCGAGCATCGGATGCTCCTAATGCCTTAACGGCATCAATATATTCCAATTTTTTGACAGATAACGTTGAGCCTCTGGCAATCCGAGCAAAAACGGGAATCGAACCAATTGAAATAGCAATGATTACATTTGGTAAACCTGGTCCAAGAGTAGCTACGATCGCAAGCGCTAGAATAATTCCAGGAAAAGCAAGCAATACGTCAATAATTCGCATAATAAATGAATCAGTCTTTCCACCATAATAGCCAGAAATAATTCCGATTGTTGTACCAATTGTTCCAGCGATTGCGACTGAAGCAAAACCAATAATGAATGTTAAGTGCATTCCATGTAGGATTCGAGAAAAGACATCTCGTCCAAAATTGTCTGTACCAAACCAATACTCTGCTGAAGGTCCTTGCAGTTTCGCTGCAAAGTTCTGCTCATTGATTCCAAATGGAGCGACAAATGGTCCTACAATTGCGAGAATAGCTAATAAAATAATTAAAATGCCTCCGGTAACGGCCGATTTGTTCGATAAGAGGCGTCCCATAAATTCTTTCCAGCTTTTCATTCCTGGGCTCTCAGGCGGTTTTGTAGCTGCCTGATTTGCAAGTTGCTGAGACATATATAACTCCCTTTCTACGATCATTTGACAAATTTTGCATTCGTTATAACATCGTTTGATTATACACCAATGCAAGAGATGAAAACAATCTGAAAATAACATTCTTAATATAATATTCTATTTGATCAATATAAAACTTGCAAAGGAAATTTTAGCTAGCAATCACACTTCTAATTAGCGGTTTCACCTGAAAAGAACCTTGTCTTTTTGGAGAGGACACGTCAAATAAAAAAGAATAGTCGAAAAACATTTGCTCAATCGAGAAGCCTGTGCTAAAGTTTGAAATACTTCATAAAATAAATGAATTTATAGAAAAAGGAGAAATGAATTTATGAATAGGTTAAAAAATTTAAGTTTTTTGTCATTTTCATTTGCAACAATAGTTGCCCTCGGTGCTTGTGCGAATGAACCAACTGATTCAACCACTGAATCATCCGGTGAAGGAGCATCAACGTCTGAAGGAGGAGAGCTACTAATCTCAATGCTTTCCGAGGCAGTATCCCTTGATGTTCACGGGGCAAATGATACATATTCTTCTAATATGACATCGCAAATCTATGAGACTTTACTAAATCATAATGCTGAGCTTGAACTGGAACCAGGATTAGCAGAAGAGTATGAACAAATTGATGAGAGTACATGGGAGTTCACATTAAGAGACAACGTGACGTTTCATGATGGTACAGAATTAAATGGGGAAGCAATTAAAGCAAACTTTGACCGAGTGTTAGATGAAGAAATTGCGTCTCAGCGAGCTTTCTTATTCGATATGATTTCAGAAGTGGAAGTAGTAGACGATTTAACCGTGCGATTCCATACGGAATACCCATTTGCGCCATTACCTGCGCACCTTGCTCATACCGGAGCTGGTATCATGAGCCCCACGATGATCGAAGAAGATTATGATGCAATGGAAAACGGCGAATCTCCTGGAACAGTCATTAACAAACAAGCAATTGGGACTGGTATCTTCAAATTCGATGAATGGAACCACGGTGATTCGATTCGTCTTATAAAAAATGAAGAGTATTGGGGAGATCCGGCGAAAGTTGATAGTGTTGTTGTACGTGTCGTACCAGAAGGTGGAACACGAATTGCGGAATTGCAAACTGGTGATGCGCATATTATTGATCCCCTCAGTCCAAATGAAATAGGCCAAATTGAACAAACAGACGGTGTAGATGTCCATTCTCAAGAAAGTGTCATGATTATGTATGTTGGTTTTAATACAGAACAAGAATATTTAGATAATCCAAATGTGAGAAAAGCGATCTCTCTTGCAATTAATAGGGAAGATATACTAAACGGAATTTATGATGGTGTGGGCATTGAAGCACGTAGTCCACTTGCTCCTAAAGTCTTTGGTTATGATGAGAGCATTGATTCGAATGAGCAAGATCTTGAAGAGGCAAAAAGATTGCTTGCTGAAGAAGGGTTAGAAGATGGATTTGACATTACTTTCAATACTAGTGATGAGCAAGAACGAGTTGATATAGCCACATATATAGAAAGTGCGCTTGCTCCACTAAATATTAATGTCAATATTGATATACAAGAGTGGGCGAGTTTCCTTGAATATACAGCTGAAGGAAATCAGGAAATGTTTGTTTTAAGCTGGTCTACCGTAACAGGTGATGCTGATTATGGTCTATATGCTTTATTCCACTCGGATAATCATGGATCAACTGGGAACCGGACGTTCACTACCAATGCTGACCTTGATGAGAAGCTAGATCAAGCACGCCGCAGTACGGATGATGATGAACGGCTTGCTTTATATAAAGAAATTCAAGACATTATCGCAGAAGAAGCCTATATCCAACCCCTTGTTCACCAAGATTACCTCGTTGGTCTAAGTGATGAAGTCGAAGGGTTCTGGCAACATCCTACGAGAAGGCTAATGTTACAGGATGTTACCATTCAATAAATATACAGTGAATATATAAACTATTCTGGAATAAAGGTTAGTAATAGGTCTTTAGTCATTAATAATGTGAAAAATCGATAATTAAAGTTGTGTATCTGTGTAAAATGATATATAGTGAAATTGTTTTAAACAGGAAGTTAGAAAGTTATGAACAAGGGGGATAAAAAGATGAAGCGTTTTAAGAGACCTTTTTATAGCGTGATTGCATTAACGGTTGCCGTTGGTCTTGCAGCATGTACAAGTGATGAACCAGATGAGAACACAGGGGGAAGTCCAGATGGCGGTGAAGCAACTGGTGAAGGTGGAGACCTTGTCATTGCTATGCAATCAGAAATTTCAGGTTTTGACCCACATCAAGTAAATGATGTTCCTTCTGGCCAAGTGCAGAATCAAGTTTTTGAAGGACTTGTTGCTTTTGATGAAGATATGAACATCGAAGAGCGTCTGGCCGAAAGTTATGAAGCTGTGGACAATACGTTGACGTTCAAGCTTCGCGAGGGAATCCAGTTCCATGATGGTGAAGCATTTAATGCTGAAGCCGTTAAAACAAACATCGAACGTATTACCGATGAAGATATTGCATCTCAGCGTGCGTTCTTGTTTGAAGAAATTACTGAGATTAATGTCTTAGATGAATATGAGATCGAGTTTGTAACTGAAGAGCCTTTTGCTCCGCTTATCTTTAGCTTTGCTCATAGCGGCGGGAATATGATCAGTCCTGCTGTAATCGAGGAAGATTACGCAGCGATGGAAGATGGCGAACAACCGTTTACAGCTGTTAATGCAAACCCTGCTGGGACAGGCTATTTTAAATATGAGTCTGGTGGGATTGGCACAGAAATTGTTCTTTCAAAAAATGAAGATTACTGGGGCGAAACAGCTTTACTAGATACTGTAACCTTTAAAGTTGTACCAGATGGTAATACACGCGTTGCTGAAGTTTCAACTGGCGACTCTCATGTCATTGAGCCATTAGATGTCTCAGCCATCCCTCAACTTGAATCAACAGATGGAGCAAGCATGCTTGAAACACAAAGTATCTCTGCTTCTTACTTTGGATTTAACACTGAAAAAGAACCATTTGATAACCCTGATGTTCGTCGTGCAATTGCGATGGCTATTGATAATGAGGTCATTCTAGATAACATTTGGGAAGGGCATGGTATCGTTGCAAACGGACCAATTGCTCCTGGTGTAGTTGGATACGATGAAAGCATTTCACCGATTGAATTTGATCCGGAAGGTGCGCGAGAGTTGCTTGAAGAAGCTGGCGCTGAAGATTTATCAATTTCGCTTATGACAAACGATTCAGAAGCGCGTTTAGATATAGCGACTTATATTGAAAGTGCGTTAAGTGATGTGGGCATTAATGTGACAATTAATTCATCTGACTTCCCTACTTATTTAGAAGCTACTGCGAATGGTGAACATGAGATGTATATTCTTGGCTGGAGCTCTGCTACGGGTGATGCCGATTATGCATTAGCTCCATTGTTCCACACAGATAATCATGGTACAGCTGGTAACCGTTCATTCTACTCGAATCCTGAGTTAGATCAGTTGCTTGAAGATGCTGCTCAAGAAATTGATGAAGACACACGTGCAGAAATGTATAAAGAAGCACAAGAAATCATTGTTAACGATGCACCGGTTGTTTTTAGTTATTACCA
Organism: Bacillus sp. JCM 19041; assembly: GCA_001310375.1. Lineage (GTDB taxonomy): Bacteria > Bacillota > Bacilli > Bacillales > Bacillaceae_D > Shouchella. Next base: position 24,806 of record BAXC01000047.1, read on the forward strand.
AGAGTATTTGAACGGTGTTCGTGACGAAGTAAAAGGATTTAAGCGTTCGATGACAGGAGATATTCTTCTTCAAGAGACGTACATTGAGCAATAAAATCTTTTATGGAAGACAGGGAGTAAGTCCTTGTCTTCTTTTTTTAGGTTTATGCTTGTTTTAATGGATTGTGTCTGATATAATATTCTTTGTCAGTCAAACGGAGGAATACCCAAGTCCGGCTGAAGGGATCGGTCTTGAAAACCGACAGGCGGGTTACACCGCGCGGGGGTTCGAATCCCTCTTCCTCCGCCATTATACTAATAAAGCTCACACGACCACCTGTTAAGTGGCCGTGTTTTTTTATACATAACAAGGGAGGTGGATGCGTTGCCTGGGACGCATGAGGAGTGGATGGAGCTTGCACTTGCGGAAGCGGAGCAAGCTAGAATTCTTGGCGAAGTGCCTATCGGAGCATTATTGTAAAAGATGGAGAAATTATTGCTCGTGCATTTAATTTGCGGGAAACAAATAAGGCTGCACTGGCTCATGCAGAATTGCTTGCCATTGATAAGGCTTGTAAGAAGCTGGACACATGGCGCTTAGAAGAGTGTGAACTATATGTGACACTTGAACCTTGTCCAATGTGTGCTGGGGCAATTGTGCAGGCGCGCATCCCCACTGTTGTGTATGGAGCGTCAGACCATAAAGCGGGATGTGCAGGTACGTTAATGAATTTACTTGATGAACCACGTTTTAATCACCGTTGTACGGTGATTTCTGGTGTGTTAAAGGAAGAATGTGGTTCTATGTTATCGACTTTTTTTAAGCAACTTCGAGCGGAGAAGAAAAAAAGAAAAGAAGCAGGGAAACAGGTAGATGTTTAAATAAGCGAACCTTGCATTTTTGTGACTTGTACCGTATACTTAGATTTGCGCCAATTGATGGTGCAACTAACATTGTTAGTCACTTTGCCGTGCTAGACGGGGAGGTAGCGGTGCCCTGTAACTCGCAATCCGCTATAGCGAGGTTGAATTCCTTTTTGAGGTTCCGGCTCTGCAAGGCCTGCCCTAAGTAAGTGGTGTTGACGTTTGGGTTCTGCGCAACGGAAACCCATGAACCCTGTCAGGTCCGGAAGGAAGCAGCAGTAAGTGGATCCTTCCGTGTGCCGCAGAGGTGCCTGGATCGAGCTAACTGCTTAGGTAACGCTTGTGGAGTCGTTATCGAGAAAAGGTGCACGGTATTTAAATTATAAAATGAACAAGAGCCAGCTGTTCTCAGCAGGCTCTTTTTTATGGTCATTTGCGGACGAAAATGGAATCAACCATACCATAAGCTTGAGCTTCAGTCGCTGTCATAAAAAAATCACGCTCGCTATCTATTGCGATCTTTTCAACAGGCTGTCCTGTATGTTTAGCAAGAAATTGATTTAATTCCTTGCGTTGTTGTAAAATACGCCGTGCGTAAATATCCATATCCGTTGCTTGCCCCTTCATTCCACCAAGAGGCTGATGAATCATCACTTCTGCGTGGGGAAGAGCAAAGCGTTTACCTTTTGTTCCTGCTACGAGTAACACTGCAGCAAACGAAGCGGCCATCCCGGTGCAAATGGTTTGAATGTCAGGTTTAATGTAAGTGAGTGTATCAAGTATAGAAAAACCTGCAGAGATGGAGCCACCAGGACTATTAATATAAATCGAAATGTCTTTCTCTGGGTCTTCTGAAGCGAGAAAAAGCAACTGTGCGGTTACACTATTTGCGAGCGTGTCGTTAATCTCAGAACCAATAAAAACAATGCGGTCTTTTAATAAACGTGAGTAAATGTCGTAGCTCCGCTCACCATTCTTTGTTTGTTCCATTACATAAGGAATTGGTACGGACATGTCAAACACTCCTTTTTATGCTGCACATGCCCGTGGAGAGAGCATATGGCTATTTTGGTTATACAAAGTGACTGTTGATGCTGTCCCATTAATGAGTTGGATAAGCAACAATGAATCTTCATTAGATAAAGCTGTTGCGATAAGTTGTACATGGAGCAAATCTTCGTTGGTCAACGTACATTTTTCGTTTATGTGTTGCCTGACATTCTTGCAAATGTTTTGGCGTGCTCGAAAGAGGGCTGCTTTTATTGAACCAACTGTTGTATTCGTTGCTGCAGCAATGTCACTTAGTTTCCATTTGAAGACATCCGCCAACAAAAAGATACCTAGCTGTTTTTTTGTGAGGTGTAACATAAGGGGTTCAATAAGATACGTGAGTTCTGAACTTGTGTTTTCGGTGGGACCTAGTTGCTCTGTGTCATAAAGACCCGTTGTACGATTTGCCTTTCTGTATTGATCAATAAAGGCATGTTTGGCGATACGTGTGAAATAGGTACTTGTTAACGTCGTTTCAGCCACTGGACGTTTTTTCCAATGAGAAAAAGCACGTAGCCACGTATCATGAAACAAATCATCCGCGGCGAATCGATCTCTTGTCAGATTGAGACATTGTCTTTTAATTGTCAGAGCTGAACGATTCCAAGCTTTTTGAAAGTCATTAATAGGTTTTTTCTTCATTAAAGGAAGCTCCTTTCTATTTCTTCGTTATATAAACGGAAATGAACGGAAAAAAGATACGGATGAAAAGATGTTTTTGAGGAAGGTCTACTTTAAACGTGAATTAGAAAAGGATATAATAAGAATACGACTCTAGAATTAGGGAGGAGCCCATGAGCTATCAAGCCCTTTACCGCGTTTGGCGCCCGCAGCTTCTTGATGATGTGGTGGGGCAGACGCATATAACAAAAACGCTAAAAAATGCGCTCGTGCAACAAAAGCTTGCACATGCTTACTTATTTTCCGGCCCACGAGGGACAGGAAAAACGAGTGCAGCAAAAATTGTAGCAAAGGCAATAAACTGTGAGAAAGCACCGACGCCTGAACCATGTAATGAATGTGCAGCGTGTGTGGGCATTACTGCTGGATCAATTGTTGATGTCATTGAAATCGACGCAGCCTCAAACAATGGGGTTGATGAAATTCGTGATATTCGGGATAAAGTGAAATTTGCACCATCAGAAGTGGCTTATAAAGTGTATATCATTGATGAAGTGCATATGCTCTCAACAGGTGCATTTAATGCGCTTCTAAAGACACTTGAAGAACCACCAGCACATGTCATATTTATTTTAGCGACAACAGAACCTCATAAGATTCCATTAACGATTTTATCAAGGTGCCAACGTTTTGATTTTAAACCAATAACGGATAAAGAGCTAATGAGCCGGATGGAACGGATTTTAAAAAGTGATGGGCAAGCCTATGAAGAGGAAGCGATTAAGTTAATTGCGCGCGCTGCTGACGGAGGAATGCGTGATGCACTTAGTTTACTTGACCAAGCGATTTCATTTTCAGAAGATCAGGTTTCGTCAACAGATGTACTAACCATTACTGGAGCTGTTTCAAGAGAGGCTTTAAACACATTGATTGGCGCTTTATCTAAAAATAATTCTCGCCTTGCGTTAGAAACAATTGATGAGACATTAAAAAATGGTAAAGATCCCAAACGTCTGCTTGAAGATATGGTGCTATTTTTCAGGGATCTTTTACTTTACAAAGCAGCTCCAGAAGCAACTGATTTATTTGAACGAGCAGAAGCAGATGAGGCATTTAAACAACTCTCAGACGGATATAGCCAGGCGATGCTTCATCAAGCAATTCAGCGTTTAAGTGAAAGCCAGCAAGAAATGAAATGGGCACTTCAACCAAAAATTGTTTTAGAGATGGCTGTTATTAAAATGATGGAGAAGCCAGTAGAAGCAGCAGCGCCTGTACAAGATCAAGGTGAGTTAGAACAATTAAAGCAGCAGATTCAGCGATTAGAAGATAAATTAGCTAATTTCAACCATAGTCCCCCTACCATTGCAGTTAATGATCAACAACAAGCACCAAAACAACAACGACGGCGCATGCAGCTAGCGGTGGTCAGCAGGGGCGTGCGGCTACTTCTGGACAAGTGAAAGCAGTGCTTGAGAGTGCGGATAAATCGTATTTGCAGGAAACAACTAGCCAGTGGGGTGCGCTTATGGAAAAAATAAAGACTGCGAGCGTTCCCGCCCATGCGTGGCTAAGTGATTGCAAACCGGTAGCGGCATCGGAGTCAAAGGTTTTGCTAGCGTTTCAAAATGATATGCATCGTGATATGATGGATACAAAGTTTCGTGAAGTTCTTAATCAAGTGTTGCAACAAACATTTGGTGCTCGGGCTGATTTCGTTACAATACTGAATAGTCAGTGGGAGAAAATCAAAGCAGAGTATGTGAAAGATAAACAAAGCGACCAATCGGTTGAAGGCAACCCATTAATCGATGAAGCGGTTAAATTGGTCGGAGAAGACTTAATAGAAATTATTGATTCTTAAGGAGATGTTACGATGAAAAACATGGGAAATATGATGAAGCAGATGCAGAAAATGCAAAAACAAATGGCGAAAGCACAGGAAGAGTTAAAAGAAAAAACAGTAGAAGCAACTGTAGGTGGAGGTATGGTTACAGTTATTGCGTCTGGAGATAAGCGAATTCTTGAAGTGAATATTTCAGAAGATGTTGTTGACCCAGAAGATGTTGAAATGCTTCAAGATTTGATTATTGCTGCTACAAATGAAGCATTGAAACAAGTGGATGAATTGGTAGAACAAGACATGGGGAAATTTACGAAAGGCTTGAACATGCCAGGAATGTTCTAGGAGGCTAAACAGATTGCAATATCCAAGACCGATTGCAAAGCTAATTGAAGGCTTTACTCGTCTTCCGGGGATCGGGCCAAAAACGGCCAGTCGTTTGGCTTTTCATGTATTAGATATGAAGGAAGACGACGTGCTTGATTTTGCCAAAGCGCTTGTCCACGCGAAACGGGATTTAACATATTGTTCCCAGTGCCATAATATTACCGATTCTGACCCATGCCAAATATGTAGTGATTCGCATCGTGATCAAACGATGATTTGTGTGATTCAAGAATCGCGCGATTTGATTGCTATGGAGAAAATGCGGGAATATACTGGTCTGTATCACGTCCTTCAAGGGGCGATATCGCCAATGGATGGAATTGGTCCTGAAGACATAAAAGTGGCAGAATTAATTAAACGCTTGCAAACGAATGACGAAGTCCAAGAAGTCATCATCGCAACAAATCCGACGATTGAAGGTGAGGCGACTGCGATGTATATGTCTCGCCTTATTAAACCAACCGGCATTAAAGTGACGCGACTTGCACACGGTTTGCCTGTAGGTGGGGATTTAGAGTATGCAGATGAAGTCACTCTTTCCAAAGCAATTGAGGGTAGGCGTGAATTATAAGGTGGCATCAGGATGTTAGGGTTTAGAAAAAAAAGAATGCTCCGTAAAGAAGAAGACGATCGTCTATATATTCAGATGGAATCGATTAAAGAGAGGCTTGACTATACCAAGAGATTAGTCGAGCATAGTGTTGACCCTTCTGAAGAAATCTTAGGTGAGGTCAAGAGAGTGGAAATGCTTTACTCACTGTTATTACGGGAAGCTCGGGTTCGTCATGTGCGCAAACCGAAAATGAGATAAAACAAACAAGGCTGTTAGTTACCTATTAAAGGGACTAACAGCCTTGTTTGTATCCCGTCATTCTCTGGCAAGGTAAAAGTATCTATAAAGAAAGATTTAAGAGGATAAGAATAATTTAGGTTGGCAATTGCGTTCTCTTACTATATATAGGAGGAAATTGTTTCATACGGATTGTTCTAACTTTTCTTTTGTATCATATAGTAAGGGAAAGACGAGCTATTACTGGGGTGATTGAATTGGAACCTTGGCTTTTGTTAACGTTGTTGGGTGCTGTGGTTGTCATCTTATTACTGGTAGGGGCACCAGTGAAGCCATTTAGGTTGATTGGACAAATTGGAATCCGTTTAATTGTAGGAACACTACTTTTGTTCTTGTTAAACTCATTTACGGTAATGACAGGTTTGTTTGTTCCTATTAATGGAGTGACCGCTTCAGTTGTTGCATTTCTAGGGTTGCCGGGCATGCTTTTGTTAGTAGCTGTGCAGCATTTTATTTTATAGTTATCATAGTAGATAGGAATCAATTGCATGCCCTTCGAAAAAAAAGAAGGGTTTTTTATATTAATCTATTGTTTTATGATGATCGGCGTGTTATATTTATACCTGTCCCATTTTCAGAGCTTAATTGCTTCGGAAAAAACATTTTAAAAAAAGTGTTGACGGGATAAAGGGAAAC
>BAXC01000048.1 GCA_001310375.1 Bacillus sp. JCM 19041
TTTTTCTTCACTTTTCCCTAATTTCAGCGATTAAACCATCTTTAATAATAATAGCGACATCTGCATCTTCAGCAATCCACCTATCGCCTTCTTTTAAATCCAAAATAATCTCAGTATTCCCCATCCCAAGTTCGGTCCCAAGAGGCAAACTAATAAGCTGATTAATTCGAAATTCCAACGAATCGGCTCGCTCTTCGCGTTGCTTTATCTCGTTTTTATATTTTTTCTGAACTTCTGAGTAAGATGTTGTATTCTTTATCGCTTTAAGCGCACGCTGAAGCTGAAATTCAAGTTGTGATAGCTCAGTTCTAATTTGCCACAAATCGCTTTCAAATTCTTTCTTTAATTCTTCTTTTTTTGCTTCCGTCAGAACATGTTTAACAGATGCTGTGCGAATACACTTCAAGAAAACGCCCCCCATCTTTTTTCATGCAAAAAAGGGTGAGGTTTCCCTCGCCCTTTTATTCGACAATATCCAGCCTGACGCGTCCGTTCTGCTTGCCTGTTGCAGCATACAGAACCGAACGAATCGCCTTCGCTGTTCTGCCTTGCTTACCAATCACTTTTCCCATGTCGTCAGGATGTACAAAAAGACGTAGGACTTGTGTCTTTTCTTCATGAGCTTCTTCAACCTGTACCGAATCCGGGTGATCCACCATTGATTTGGCAATATGTTCAACTAAAGCTTTCATGCATCCCATCCTCCTTAGGAGTGATTACTTAGCGTTTTTTTCGTTATGAAGCTTTTCCATTAGACCAGCATTTGAGAACAAGTTACGAACTGTATCAGAAGGTTTCGCACCTTTAAGCATCCACTCAAGTGCTTTATCTTCTTTGATGTTTACTTGCGCTGGTTGAGCGATTGGGTTATATGTTCCAATCTCTTCAATAAAGCGACCATCACGCGGGAAACGAGAATCTGCAACTACTACACGGTAAAATGGGGCTTTCTTAGATCCCATACGTTTTAAACGAATTTTAACAGCCATTTGCTGTACACCTCCAAAAATAATTACACACAATTTTTTATCATATCATCAATCTATCAGTCTGCAAGACAAACTGTTAGAACAGACTTCAATTAAAATGGGAGTTTAAACCCACCGAGGCCTTTGCCTCGTTTCTTGCCTTTCCCACTCTGCATGCCTGTCATTTGCTTCATCATTTTTTTCATATCTTCAAACTGTTTCAGCAAACGATTGACATCTTGAATGGTTGTCCCGCTTCCTTTCGAAATGCGACGACGTCGGCTTCCATTAATGACACTTGGGTCTTGCTTTTCAAGCGGGGTCATTGATTTTACAATGGCCTCTACACGAGTTAACTGCTTTTCATCCACTTTTAAATCCTTCATGCCCTTTTTATTCATGCCAGGCATCATTCCAAGTAAATCTTCAAGTGGACCCATACTCTTTACTTGCTCTAATTGTTCTAAGAAATCATCAAATGTAAAATCCATTGTGCGTAGCTTTTTCTCAAGCTCTTTCGCTTTTTCTTCATCTACATTCGACTGTGCTTTTTCAATCAGAGAAAGTACGTCTCCCATGCCAAGAATGCGAGAAGCCATTCGCTCGGGGTGAAACGCTTCGAGTTGGTCAATTTTCTCACCCATACCTGCGAATTTGATCGGGGTATTTGTTACAGCTTTAATGGAAATCGCAGCCCCGCCTCGTGTATCACCATCAAGTTTTGTTAACACGGCACCTGTTACTTGAAGCTGTTCATTAAAGCTTTCAGCTACATTAACAGCATCTTGACCAGTCATTGAATCAACCACAAGTAAAATCTCATCTGGATTCACACTTGCTTTAATCTCACTTAATTCAGCCATGAGTGTTTCGTCAATATGCAGTCGTCCAGCTGTATCTAAAATCACATAGTCGCAGTGCTCTTCTTTTGCTTTTTCAATTGCTTTTTTCGCAATTTCCACCGGACTTACTTTATCTCCTAATGAGAAAACAGGCATGTTTAACTGCTTCCCAAGTGTTTCCAACTGTTGAATAGCAGCTGGTCGATAAATATCACAGGCAGCGAGTAGAGGCTTTCGATTATGATTTTTACGTAAGTGATTCGCAAGTTTAGCTGTGGTTGTTGTCTTACCAGCACCTTGCAAGCCAACCATCATAACAACGGTTGGAGCTTTTGCAGCTACAGCAATTTTACTTTGCTCCGACCCCATTAGCTCAGTTAATTCTTCATTAACCACTTTAATCACTTGCTGTCCTGGCGTTAAGCTTTTCATGACTTCCTGACCAAGCGCTTTTTCCTTTACGCTGGCAACAAATTGCTTCACCACTTTAAAGTTAACATCCGCTTCAAGTAGTGCCAACCGAACTTCGCGCATCATTTCTTTGATGTCTTGTTCACTCACTTTACCTTTTCCACGGATCTTCGTTAACGTATCTTGCAGGCGTGCGGCAAGTCCTTCAAATGCCATTTGATCGCCTCCTACGAATATAACTAATCAAGTTTCTCGAACCGTTCAATGATCGAACCATACGATTCTTCGCCTTGGTTTTCATCCATCGCCTGGCGAAACTCCGCTATCAATGTGCGGCGCGCTTCAAACTTAGCAAGCAACATTAGTTTTTTTTCATATTCCTCAAGCATTGCTTCCGTGCGGCGAATATTATCATATACCGCTTGGCGGCTTACTTCATATTCGTCTGCAATCTCACCTAGTGAGAAATCATCCAAATAGTAATAGGACATATAGTTACGCTGCTTTTCGGTTAATAAGGGATGATAAAAGTCGAACAAGTAATTCATGCGTAATGTTTTATCGAGCATTCGGTACGCTCCTTGTTAAGTCATTTCCCTTTACGATTACACATCTTACCGTATCAGCGTTCTTCTGTCAAGTTTTTATCTTAACATCTTTTATTGCTACCCTTGCTCGTTATCAATTGCCTCTTTAAACAAGCCATATACGAATTGATCTGCATCAAATGGTTGCAGGTCATCTTTTTGTTCACCTAGACCGATAAACTTTACTGGCAGATCTAATTCCTGACGCACAGCGAAGACGATTCCACCTTTTGCAGTACCGTCTAATTTTGTTAAGATCAATCCGCTTACATCAGTCGAACTACCAAACGCTTTCGCTTGAGATAATGCATTTTGTCCAGTCGTTGAATCAAGCACGAGCAAGACTTCATGAGGAGCGCCTGGGACTTCGCGTTCGATGACACGTTTTACTTTTTCAAGCTCATTCATTAAGTTCACTTTATTTTGTAAACGTCCAGCTGTATCGCAAATAAGCACATCAGCCTTTCTAGAGCGCGCAGCTGCAATCGCATCGTACATAACAGCTGCAGGGTCAGATCCTGCCTGTTGCTTAATGACAGGGACGCCTACTCGCTCGCCCCATACATCAAGCTGTTCAATTGCTCCAGCACGGAATGTATCCCCTGCAGCCAATACAACTGATTTCCCTTCATTCTTTAAGTAGTTAGCCAATTTGCCAATTGACGTTGTTTTCCCAACACCATTTACGCCAACAACTAAAAGGACTGTGAGTCCATCCTTCTGAATGTTTAACGCGCCATCATCGCCTTCCTTTTCAAGCAGACCTGCGAGCTTTTCAGAAATAACTGGCTGAATCTCTTCTGTGTCTTTGATATTTCGTATTCTTACTTCATCTTTTAACTCATCTATTAAATTCATTACTGTCGTGACACCAACGTCAGCACCAATTAAAATCTCTTCAAGCTCTTCAAAGAAATCCTCGTCCACTTTTCGGTATCGTGCCACAAGTTCATTCATTTTCCCGGCAAAATTAGAGCGTGTTTTTTCTAATCCAGTTTTAAATTTATCAGCAACTTCCGTTGTTTGTTGTGTCATCTTTTCTTTCAACTTCTTAAAAAAACTCAAATTAGCTCCTCCTAACTTTCAATTAATTGCTTCGTTTCTTCAAGTTTCACGGAAACAAGTCGCGAAACACCCGACTCTTCCATCGTTACTCCATATAAGACATCTGCCCCTTCCATCGTTCCTTTCCGATGTGTAATAACGATGAACTGGGTTTTTTTAGAGAAGTCACGTAAATATTGTGCAAAACGACTTACATTCGCCTCATCCAATGCAGCTTCTACTTCGTCCAACATACAAAAAGGAACAGGTCGCACTTGTAAGATAGCAAATAGCAAGGCAATTGCTGTCAGTGCCCGCTCTCCACCAGAAAGTAAACCTAACTGCTGTCTTTTTTTTCCTGGAGGTCGGGCGATGATATCAATACCCGTTGTAAGCAAATTGGTTTTGTCCGTTAAGACGAGATCTGCATCGCCTCCACCAAATAATTGGGTGAAAACCACTTGAAAATGGGTACGGATTTGGTCAAATGTTTCACTAAATCGCTTAACCATTTCTTCATCCATTTCTGAAATTGCTTGATCAAGAGAGACTCGCGCTTCTAGTAAGTCATTCTTCTGCGTATGCAGAAATTCATAACGCTCCTTCACGCGCTCATATTCTTCTATAGCCCCAATATTCACTGTCCCTAATTCATCAATTGAACGCTTAATGAGCGTAAGGCGTATTTTCACTTGTTCGAGCGATTCTTTTAGCGGATAGCTATTTACCGCCGCTTCATAAGAAAGCTCATATTCCTCACGCAATCGATTTAATCGATAATCTAAATCCACATCAAGACGATTTACACGCACTTCTAATTTTTGACTTTCATCAAGCATGTACGTATATTCACCTTGTTCTTGTTTCGTTTCCCATTCAAGTCGATCATAAGCAGCATTTAACTTTTTTTTCATCTGCTTCAAGCAGCTCAATCGTTTTCATCAACTCTTGCTTTTGAGTGTGTCCTTCTGTAATCCTCTCTGCAAGCGAATCTTTCGTCAGTGCCTGTTCGCCGCTTGATGAGTGAATTAGTGCATAATGTTCATGATCCGTTTCAAGTTCTGTTACAAGCTGAGTTAACAACGTCTCTAGTTCCTGAACTTGCGTATCACTGTACTGCAATTGCTGCTTTAATTCAGCTTGTTTGACTCTCATATCTGCAAAATCAGCTTGGTGTTTTTCTTTAGATGCTTGTTGAGTCTGCAACTGCTTTTCAAGCTGTTCGACATGGGCCTCTATTCGCGAAGCCTCTGAAGATGCATGAACTTCAGCTGTAGCAATTTCAGCCAAACGTTCTTTTGCTTTTTCTTCTTCAGCATTCTGCTCACTGCTATGCCTTTCCATACGTTCCAGTTCTTGGTTTAATCGCTCATACTTCATCGCATGGTCTTGAGAGTCGCGTTGCTTTTGCTCAACCTTTTCTTCTAGAGCATTCTGTTGTAGAAGAAGCTCATCAATTTGTTGCTTCACTTTGTCACGATTCAATTTCCCATCTTTCACTTGCTGTTCAAGTTTTACTATGGCTTCATCAAGCTGTTGTTTTTTGGTGACAAGTTCAGCTTTTTCACGTCTCCTACTTATTAATGAAGACTGGTTTTGTTTGCTACTCCCCCCAGTCATTGAACCACCAGGGTTAACGATGTCACCTTCTAGTGTCACAATACGATAGCGATGACTTGATTTCTTAGCAAGATTATTTGCATTAGGCAACGTATCAGCAATGATTGTTGAACCTAGCAAATAGTCAATCACGTTTTTATGTGCCTCGTTTGATTCAATTAACTCTGAAGCAACCCCAACAAAGCCTTGATCTTGCGCGAGTGTTGCTAGCAGTGCACTTGGAACTACACGAGGCTTCATAGTGGTCAGTGGTAAAAACGTTGCTCGCCCAAGCCGCTGTTTTTTTAGGAATCCAATAGCTTGCCTAGCTGAAGCTTCATCTGTTACAACGACATGTTGCGCTTGAGCTCCTAAAGCAAGCTCAATTGCTTTCTCTATCCTTTTCGGGACATTCATCAATTCTGCCGCTGCACCTATTACACCTGGTAAAGCTTTGTCCCTCTGCTTAAGGACTTCTTTTACCCCCTGGAAAAAGCCTGCATAATCCTCTTCCATTTCTTGAAGAGCATCCTGCCTTGCTGTTACTTTTTGCAGTACACCATATGCTTCATATAGCTTCGCTTCTTGTTTATAATAACGATCTTTTAAAGACTCCTCTTCATGTTGCAACGTTTTTAAGTCCTGTTTCAACTGTTCAAAGGCTGTCCTCGCCTGATTTAGCAATTGTTCTTTTTCATAAACTTCCTGCTTCAGCAAAGCATGTTCAGACTTAAGTGAATGCTTCTCTGTTTCAGCCCGCTGTAAATGCCGCTCTTTTTGATTCAACTGTTCTTCCAAGTAACGCCGTTCATTCCGTAATGAAGCTTGTTCATTTAACCACTCAATAAAATCGCCCTTAGCATCTTCAATTTCAGCTGCCAAATCTTCTTTGGAGCTATTAAGCAGATGCTGTAATTCATTCAAAGACGCATCATGAGTTTGTTTCTCTTCTATTAATTTCGAGTGGGCTTCCTTAAGATGGGCAAGTTTTTTATCTGCCTTTTCTAGCCGCTCTTCTTTATCAGAAATTGCTGCGCTTAATTGCTCTTCATTTTGCAAAGCGTTTTTTTGCCGTTCTTCTAGCACGCCTCGACGGCCCTCATTTTTCTCTAACTCTTCACTTACTCTCAATCTAGTCTCTTGAGCTTTGCCTACTTTTTCGCGCATCGCAGCGTGTTCTTCCCGATAGTGCTTAAGACGTGCTTCACTGTCTTCGAGCTTTCTTTGCCGTTCAGTTAATTGTTCTTTTAATGACGCTAACTTTGTTGACTCCTCTGTCCAATTGGTATGCAACTCAGTAATCTCTTGAGCAATCACTTGGATATCGAGGGATTCTTGTTCTTCTTGCAGCTCAAGATAGTCCTTTGCAATTGATGCCTGTTCTTGCAAAGGTTCTACTTGTGTTTCAAGTTCATTTAAAATATCAGCAACCCGCAGTAAATTATCTTCCGTTTGACTTAATCTCTTTTCTGCTTTTACTTTTCGAGTTTTGTATTTCAAAACACCAGCTGCTTCTTCAAAAATCGTGCGTCGATTTTCTGCTTTGCTGCTTAAAATCTCTTCAATTTTACCTTGACCAATAATCGAGTAAGCTTCTCGACCAAGCCCAGAGTCTAAAAATAAGTCAACAATATCTTTTAAGCGGCATGGTGTGCGGTTAAGTAAATACTCGCTCTCCCCTGACCGATATAGACGCCGTGTTACGCTTACTTCGCTATAATCAATCGCTAGATGTTCATCTTCATTATCCAAAATAAGAGATACTTCAGCGACATTAACCGCTTTACGAGAATCGCTACCCGCAAAGATGATATCTTCCATTTTCGCTCCACGCAAAGACTTAGCGCTTTGCTCTCCAAGCACCCAGCGTACAGCATCAGCAATATTGCTTTTTCCGCTTCCATTAGGACCAACTACTGACGTTACTCCTGGGACAAAATCAATTAATATAGGTTCTGCAAAAGACTTAAACCCTTTTACTTCAAGTCGCTTGAGGAACATCTTAATCCCCACTTTCTTTCATGCAAATACAGCTTATTTCGTTAACCGTCGCTGCCTAGTCATTTAGGCTTCCACTCCAATAACTCTATTAGTTTATCACACTAAAAAACGAGTGGAAACGACAATTGTCACTTTCTAGTTGGGTTTAGATAAAAATCGTGGTATGGTTAGCATACTTATGTGTAAGGAGGATTTTCACTTGAGCCAACAACTTTCAAAAGATGAGATCAACACAATGCTTGAAGAAATGAAAAAAAAGCTAAACGTCGTGAACGGAAGTGTAATTAAAGGCGATTCTGTTAGCGATAATAAACACGAAGATTTAAAAGCACTACATAAGCATGTAATGCGTCAACCTTCTTTTTCCATCAGTGAGATGGATGAGATTGTTCAAGAACTCGGTCAACTTCGAGATAGAAAAAGCTAGAAAAAAGGAGGCGTTTCCGCTTCCTTTTTTCTAGCTTTCTTTCCAGTTTAATGTATCAAGTGCTTGTTTTGCAGCAAGCTGTTCCGCTTCTTTCTTCGACCGCCCCGTGCCAGTGCCAACCGTTTTTTCATTTAATTGAACATCTGATACAAATTCGCGGTCATGAGCTGGACCACGCTCTTGAACAATCAAGTACTTAATCTGTCCGCGGTTGTCACGCTGGACGAACTCTTGAAGTTGGCTTTTGAAATCCATTTTATGGGTAAAAGCACCTTCTTTTATTTTCGGGTACATAAACCGCGATAAAAACATAAAGACAGACTCAAGGCCTTGATCCATATAAAGAGCACCTATAAAGGCTTCAAACACATCTGCAAGTAATGCTGGGCGTGTCCGCCCCCCTGTAACCTCTTCCCCTTTTCCAAGCAAAACCAACTTCCCAAAATGAAGTTCTTCTGCAAAACGAGCAAGAGATGGTTCGCACACGATGGAAGCGCGTAGCTTTGTCATATCCCCTTCACTCATATTTTTGTACGATTTAAAAAGATATTGAGAGACGGCCAATTCAAGAACGGCATCTCCTAAAAACTCCAATCGCTCATTATCAGACGAAGAAAAAATTCGCTGTTCATTTACATATGAGGAATGAGTAAAAGCTTGAATAAGCAACTTCCGATTTTCAAACGTTAAGCCTGTTCGAACGAGCAAGTCGTCAAACTGTTTTTTCTGTTCTTCTGTCAGCTCCAAACGCCTCTGGTTGCGTTTCCGCTCCCCTTGACGTGGTCTGCGCTGATATTTAGATGATTGAGCCATTGTTACCTCCAATCAATGGAGTCAGTCTTATTTTTGAACGGTAGGAAAAAAATCTCTATCGCTCTAACGTTGATTGTATCAAAACTTTGTACTGTTGTGTGACATACTTTTGTGTGAAGATGTGAAAAAGAGCCCTAGCAATAACTGGCAGGGCTCTTTACAATAGCGGTTACTGGTTGTTATTTATGTAGTCGACAACATCTTTAACCGTAGCAATTTTTTCTGCATCTTCATCCGCAATTTCCAAGTCAAACTCATCTTCAAGTTCCATCACTAGTTCTACTACATCTAATGAATCTGCTTTTAGATCCTCTTTAAAAGAAGCTTCAAGTTTCACCTCAGATTCTTCAACACCAAGACGGTCAACGATGATTTTCGTTACACGCTCCATTACATCTGCCAAAATAGTCACCTCCTCTCAAAAAGTATCAGCAAAAGAAATTGTACTGGCGCCAACCGCAGCTGTCAAGCACCTCATTTGATTATGGCATCACCATACCGCCATCGACATGGATCGTTTGTCCTGTCATATAAGCAGCATCTTCACTTGCCAAAAACCGAACTACTTTTGCAATTTGTTCTGGTTCACCTAAAGCTCCGAGAGGGATTTGCGCAAGCATCGCATCTTTTGATTCCGGTGTTAACTCGTCCGTCATATCAGTCGAAATAAAGCCTGGCGCAACCGCATTTACGAGTACACCTCTAGAAGCTAGCTCTCTTGCAAGAGACTTCGTCAAACCAATTACTCCAGCCTTTGCTGCAACATAATTGGCTTGACCCGGATTACCCATTACACCAACAACAGATGAGACATTAATAATTCGTCCCGAACGTTGTTTCATCATTTGACGAGTCACGGCTTTTGCACAATTAAAAACGCCTTTTAAGTTCGTATTAATCACATCATCCCATTCTTGCTCTTTCATTCGCATGAGCAAATTATCCCGGGTGATGCCGGCATTGTTTACCAAAATATCAATGGAACCAAAACGAGAAATAGCCTCTTTCATCATCGCATTAACTTCTTCGCTATTAGCTACATCTGCTTGATAAGCAAATACATCACGCCCAAGCGATTTAATGTCCGAGACAACTTCTTCAGCGCGGCTTTGATTTCCTGCATAATTGACAACAATATTTGCACCTTTTTTAGCTAATTCAATTGCAATAGCTTTGCCTATTCCTCTTGAAGCACCAGTAACGATTGCCGTTTTATTTGTAAGCATCTTAATCCCCTTTCAACGCAACGAGCGTTTGTTCAAATGAATCTCGGTCCTGTACAGAAAACACCTGGAGCTTTCGGTCAATTTTACGAACAAGACCAGTAAGTACATTCCCTGATCCAATTTCAATAAAAGTGTCTACGCCAAGGGTTACCATTTGACGAATGCTTTCTTCAAATCTCACTGGCGAATAGATCTGTTCTGCTAGAAGGGCACGTATTACTTCCGGGGCATGAACAACATCAGCGGTGACATTAGCAACTACAGGAATCATTGGCATTGTTAATTGCGCCAAGTGCAAATCATTTTCAAATTGGTCAGCAGCCGGCTTCATTAACGAAGAATGAAACGGTCCACTTACAGCAAGAGGCATTACCCTTCTTGCACCTGTCGTTTTTGCCAATTCAGCCGCTTCCTCAATTCCTTTTGTTGTACCAGAAATAACGATCTGACCAGGGCAATTTAAATTGGCTAATTCTGCAACTTCTTCTCCAGAAGAAACTTGCTGACACACTTTTGTCAAAACGTCTTGATCCAACCCTAAAACAGCCGCCATCGCCCCTTCTCCACTCGGTACCGCAGCTTGCATAAGCTTGCCCCGTTTATGAACAAGAGTAACAGCTTCTTCAAATGCTAGTGAATCACTAGCTACTAGAGCAGAATATTCACCTAAACTATGTCCAGCTACGTAATCCGCTCTAATGCCAGACTCACGGAACAATTCAAGTACCGCCGTACTCATCGTCACAAGAGCAGGCTGAGCATGTTCCGTTTGCTTCAGAACATCATCTGGTCCATTAAGCATCATATCTGACAAAGAGAATCCGAGTGCAGCATCCGCTTTATCTAAAAAACTCTTCGCTTTAGGTTCTTGTTCAAATAACGTCTTCCCCATGCCAACTTTTTGCGAACCTTGTCCAGGAAATAAGAATGCTACTTTACCCATTTGCGTTTCCACCGTCCTCTAAGTTATCTGCAATCACTTGCACAACCTGCTGTTCAACCATATTTCTCGCTTGACGAATTGCATGAAATACGGCATTTTCATCAGAAGAGCCATGAGCTTTAATAACAGGAGCTTTCAAACCAAATAACCCAGCCCCTCCATATTCAGAGTAATCCATCTTGTCTTTTAGGCTCGTTAATTTAGGTTTTAATATTCCCGCGGCAAGTTAGAAGAAAAGGAACTTGTCAACTCTTCTTTCAACATAGAGAAAAGCATCTTCGCCGTTCCTTCAATTGTCTTTAATACAAGATTGCCCGAAAAGCCATCACAGACAACGACATCGCAGACACCGTCAAGTAAATCTCGTGCTTCAACGTTCCCAATAAAATGAACACGGCTATTTTCTAATAAGCTGTATGCCTGCTTCGTTAACTCCGAACCTTTTCCAGCTTCAGTTCCAACGTTCAGAAGACCAATACGAGGTTTATCGACCTGATGGACTTTCTGCATATAGCTTCACCAATGATCGCATATTGAAGCAAATGTTCGGCTTTCGCCTCCATATTCGCCCCGACATCCAATAACAAAAAACCTCGTCCATCTCTTGTAGGCAACATCGGCGAAAGCGCTGGCCGACTTATCCCTTTTTGACGCCCTATATAAAATAACCCGGCTGTCATCAGAGCCCCCGTGTTACCTGCTGAGATACAAGCATTGGCATTTGCTTCTTTCACTTCATTAACAGCGAGTACCATCGACGCCTGTTTCTTTCTCCTTACAGCTGTTGTTGGTTTATCGGTGTCTTCAATTTGCTCTGTTGTATGTACAATATTGATTCGCTTTTCATCGGTTAGTTCAGCACGAATCTTCTCTTCATCGCCGATTAACGTGATCGTTAAATCAGGAAATTCCTTTATCGCGCGGACCGCCGCACGGGACATGGCTGATGGCGCATTGTCTCCGCCCATCGCATCGATTGCAATTTTCATAGTTGACCGCCCTCATCTTCCACAGATTCAATTTGTTTATACATCGAGAACTCTCCTTGAAAAACAAGTTCTTGATTAACGCGGCTGTTTACAACCACTCGCATACGTTCCCCTGCATCTCGAATAACTTCTGCTTTTGCAACGACACGCTCCCCAGAATAGACTGGACGTTTAAATTGAATTTCTGCTTTTGCAGTTAAAACAAATTCATTATTCATCAAAGCAACAGCTAACGAATTGGCTTGGGCGAACAAATGATGCCCTCTAGCTATTCCACTGCGCGTAAACACATGCTCTTGACCAACTTCAAAAATCGAAATCGCCTGTTGTTCCAACACCAAATCAATAATTTCACCAAATACTTCTTCTGGCGCAAGAGAGATAACAGCATCTCGATGTTTAAACGCGACATCTTTAATACGCGCACGAAGTTCTGGTATATTCTGTTCCATCCGGTCAAGACGAATGGTTTGAATGCTTACAGAAAAATGAACGGCTAGTTCTTCATCTGTTAGAAAAGGGTTATCTGCCAGCAATTCATTTAACAACGCTTGTCGTTCTCTCTTCTTTTTCCGCATTTTTACACCGTCCGTCTTTCTGGCATTTGTTTACTATTATGACTAGGTACTAATAACAGTATAAAGTTGTTCTCGTTATGATTCAACCATTAATCTAACTTTGCTCCTGAAAAAGCGCCTACTTGTTTTAAATAAGCTGCCAAGTAGCGATAATCTGGATCAGTAGTTAAGGCACCCGAGCAAACAATGGTGTCGGCATCTTGCCTAGCTGTTTCAAGCGTTCGATAATCATGAACAACATCAGCTAACTTAAAATCAGGTAGACCGCTTTGTTTTGCTCCAAAAAAGTCTCCAGGTCCTCGTAACTCTAAGTCACGCTCTGACAAAACAAAACCATCTGTCGTTTCCGTCATTATGCGCATCCGCTCTTTTCCAACTTCTGATTTAGGTTGCGCCATCAAAATACACGTTGATTGAGCCTCTCCACGACCAACACGTCCACGTAGCTGATGCAATTGAGCTAACCCAAAACGATCTGCATCGTAAATAACCATCACGGTTGCGTTTGGTACGTTAACACCCACTTCCACCACAGTAGTCGAAACAAGAATTTGTGTCTCATTCTGCGCAAAAGCAGCCATTACTCCGTCTTTCTCCGCTGCTTGCAGCCGTCCGTGCATCAAGCCCACTGATGCCTGACCTTGATAGTGAGTAGACAGCATCGCATGAAAATCAATTGCATTTTGAACATCGAGCTTTTCTGACTCCTCAATAAGTGGACAAATAACATATGCTTGTCTACCTTGTTCCACTTCTTTACGAATAAATTCTAACACTCGCTCCAACAGGTCATGTTGCACCCAATACGTTTCTATCGGTTTTCTACCAGCCGGAAGTTCATCCAATACAGACACATCCATATCACCAAAGACAGATATTGCAAGCGTTCTAGGAATTGGGGTAGCCGTCATAAACAACACATCTGGATTTTCTCCTTTATCACGCAAGATCCGACGTTGTTCAACCCCGAAACGATGCTGTTCATCAGTAATAACTAATCCTAAGGCATGAAACCGCACATCGTCTTGAATCAACGCATGGGTACCAATAACGATGTCAACTTCTCCAGATTCAATTTCACTTAAAAGTTCACGTCGTTTCTTTCCTTTGACAGATCCCGCTAACAAAGCAACAGTTAAGCCTAACGGCTCAAACCAGGCCGCAAGGGAATCAGCATGTTGTTCAGCGAGAATTTCCGTTGGTGCCATTAATGCACTTTGCGCCCCCGCCCGAACAACACCAAACATACAAGCGGCAGCTACTGCCGTTTTACCAGAACCTACATCACCTTGTAACAAACGATTCATTCGAAATGGTGCTCGTATATCTTCCACCACATCACGAATCGCCCCTTTTTGTGCTTTTGTTAACGAAAAAGGCAACCGGTCCGTAAATTCTACAATGCTTTCTTCTGTCACATGCAGGACCTTCCCGTGTTGCTGTTCACGATTCGCTTCTTTAAATGCACGCATTTTCAATTGAAAATACAGCAACTCTTCATAAACAAAGCGACGACGCGCCTGTTTAACCGCCTCTGGCTTAAGAGGGTGGTGCAAATGACGGATTGTCTCTACTTTCCCCATCAACTTATACCGCTCGCGGAGCGTTTGTGGAAGCGGCTCTACTACTTCAGTTGCAAACATTTCAATAGCCATAGCAATCCATTTTTGCATTTGTTTGCTTGTTATCTTCCCAGAACTGTGGTAAACAGGTTCAACATCCCCTTTTCTTTCTACTACACCAAGTTTAAGTTCACTACCTGTAATAGAAAGTCGGTGGGCATCCCATTTTCCAGTAACCGTTACTTCCGTTCCCGGTGTTAATTTGCTCTTTAGGAAAGCTCGATTAAAAAAGGTGACGGTGATCAAGATTCCATCTGCCAACATCCGAAAGGTTAAACGATTCTTTTTTTTACCGTAATAACGTACAGAAGCATCACTTTGGATACTTCCTGTCATCGTCACTCGTTCATCATGGACTGCTTCTGTCGGCTGTTGCAACGAGTAATCTTCATACCGAAAAGGGAAGTATTCAAGTATATCTTGGACCGTATGGATACCCATACCGTTCAGAAGCTTTCCACTCTCTTCTCCAATCCCCTTTACTTCCGTTACAGAAATACTTGTTAGTTTCACTTGACCTCTTCAGCCGTTCTGCCGAAGACCGCAGCTTCTAACTTGCGCCCTGTTGGAGTCGCTGCCAGTCCGCCCTCACCTGTTTCACGAAGAGATTCCGGCATTGTTTGACCGATTCGATACATCGCCTCAATCACTTCATCACATGGAATTCTACTCTCGATCCCTGCCAAAGCCATATCAGCCGCCGTAATCGCCAGTGACGCCCCTGCAGCATTACGCTTTACACAAGGCACCTCTACCAAGCCCGCCACTGGATCACATACAAGACCAAGCATATTTTTCAGCGCAATAGCCATTGCGTGTGCAGATTGTCGTGGCGTGCCACCAGCATCTCAACAAGAGCACCCGCAGCCATTCCAGTTGCAGATCCTACTTCCGCTTGACAACCACCTGCAGCTCCTGAGATGGAAGCATTATTCGCAACCACAAAACCAAAAGCTCCACTCGTAAATAAAAAAGCAAGCTTCTGGTATTCTGTTGGTTTTAACTTACTCTCCACCCCAAACATAACACCTGGAACAACACCGGCAGAGCCTGCCGTTGGAGTTGCACAAATAATCCCCATCGCAGCATTTACTTCATTAGTTGCCATTGCATTGGCGACAGCTAATAATGTTGTCTCACCGCCAATCATCGTACCTCTTTTAATATAAGCAGCTAATTTTTTTCCATCGCCTCCTGTTAATCCGGAAACAGAGACAACGTCCTCTTCAATACCTCTTTTCGCTGCCGCCTCCATTGTATTTAAGTTCACACGCATTTTCTCAAGAATCTCTTCTCTCGAACGTCCTGTCACTTCCATTTCTTGCAAAATCATTGCTTCAGAGATCGAGATGCCTTTTTCTTCAGTTAGCTCCAGCAACTCTGATACATTTCTGAACATTATATACCCTCCTTATTCATGAATTTTAGATACATGAGTGATATTCGGAAGTTCCGCAAGGCTATCCAGCAACTTTTCATCAACATTTTGATCCATTTCAATCACCATCAGGCCTGTTCGCCCTTTTCTTTTCTTGAGACTTCCATATGACCAATATTCACTTGATGTTTTGCTAATAAATTACTAGCAGCTGCGATCACACCATACCGATCTTGATGCACAACTAATATCGCTGGATGATTGCCTGAAAGTCTTAATTCAAATCCATTTAGCTCGATAATTTCAATTTTCCCGCCACCGATTGAAACACCTACTAGTTCAAATCTCTTTTCACCTTTAAAAAGCTTGATTCTAACCGTATTAGGATGGTGAGCAATTGCCCCTTCTTCATGAATAGAAACGTTCATTTCAGCCTCTTCGGCATAGTGGTATGCATCACGAATGCGCTCGTCATCTGTTTCATAATCAAGCAAACCACCAATCACTGCTACGTCTGTCCCATGTCCTCTATACGTTTTTGCAAATGATCCATAGAAATATAAATCAGCCCGTTCTGGCACACTTCCAAACAACGTACGAGCGACTTTTCCAATTCGAGCCGCTCCCGCCGTATGAGAACTTGACGGACCTATCATAACAGGTCCGATAATATCAAAAACCGTCCGATACTTCATTCCCTTTATCCTCCTAAAATGCCCAAACAAAAAGGCTGCCATCATAGACAGTTGGCAACCTTTTGTTCACGCTTGTTTTGTGTTTGTCATTGATAAAGAAACTGTGCCTGGGCCAACATGCGCACCAATCACCGAACCGATTTCTGTTATAACAATTGACTTTGCATTAAATTGTTTTTTTAACTCATCGGCTAACTCATTAGCAAGCTCTTCATTTAAAGCGTGAGAAATACCAACATGAACTTCTCCACTACCAAATTCTTCTTTCAACAAGGCCAAGATCCGAGCCGCAGCCTTTTTTTGACCACGAACCTTTTCATGAGGATATACTTCTCCAGCCTCATTTAATGACAAGATAGGTTTCATCTTCAACAATGACCCAAGCAAAGCAGATGCCTTACCAATTCGTCCATTCTTTTGTAAAAACTCAAGTGTATCAACCATGAAGTAAACGGTCGTATCCTCTAAAAGTTCCTGAATGCGTTGCTGACAAGTTTGTAAGTCCGCACCTTCAGCAGCAAGCTTTGCTATTTCAACTACAATAACTCCAATTGCGTATGATGCTCGTTTTGAGTCATACACATGTACATTTAAATCGTTTTTAACTTCTTCTTTCGCAATTAGTGCCGCTTGTGTTGTCCCGCTCATTTTTGCTGATAAATGAATGGAAAGAATATGCTCTGTATCTTCATCAGCTATTCGACGATACATATCTTCAAACTGCTGTGGAGAAGGCTGTGATGTTTTTGGCATCACATCACTCTTCGTTAATTTAGAATAAAACTCTTTTGGTGAGAGTGTTACTCCATCCTCATATTGCTCTTCACCAAAATGTACATTTAACGGGATTACAGTAATCCCGTACTTAGATGTGAGTTCTTCTGGGATGTCTGCAGTTGAATCGGTTACGACTTTTATCAGAGCCATTTAAATCCCCCAATGGTTACTCTACAGAAAAGATATAAGAATAAAGCGGTTGGCCACCTTCAACTACATCAATTTCCAAATCTTTAAATGTAGTACTAGCAAACTGCTCGATCTTGCTTGTCTCTTCTTTCTTTGCATCTCCACCAGTAATAATGGTCAATACTTCCCCATCTTCGTCAACCATCTCACTAAGTAGTTTCTTTGCAGTCTCAAAAAGGTCAATTCCGGATGCGACGATCTTCTTATCAAAAATCCCCATAAAATCACCTTTATTAATTGCCTGGTTGTCCATTTGCGTATCGCGTACCGCATATGTTAATTCACCAGTTTTTACATCCTTCATCGCGCTTGCCATCACTTCTGCATTCTCGTCTGCATTCTTGGAAGGGTTAAAAGCAAGTAATGCTGCTAGACCTTGTGGAACTGTTTTTGTTGGTACAACAAGCGCATTGACTTCTGCAACTTCTGCTGCTTGTTCCGCTGCCATAACAATATTTCCGTTGTTTGGTAAAATGATCACATTTTCAGCATGCACTTTGCTAATTGCTTGAACGATGTCTTCAGTACTAGGGTTCATCGTTTGACCGCCTGCAATAACTTCACTTACACCGAGGCCTCGAAATAACTTTTCAATTCCATCTCCCATGGAGACAGCAACAATGGCAAACGCCGCTTTTTCTTTTGGTTTGCTTGGCGGCACTGGAGTGGATTCATAAGAACCAGTTAAGCTGGAGTGCTGCTCACGCATATTTTCAATCTTCACTTGAATAAGCGGACCATACGTTTGTGCTGCACTTAGTACATTTCCAGGATACTCTGCGTGGATATGTACTTTCAATAAGTCTTCATCTGATACAACGAGGAGTGAATCGCCAAACTTACTTAACTGTTCGCGGAAATCATCCTCATTAAATGGGTTCGCTTTTGTTTTTTCCTCATCAAACTGAACCATGACTTCAGTACAATAACCAAATTCAATTTCACTTGGATCGATATGGGACTGGGCATTATTATGATGATGCTCAACCCTTACCATTTCTTCCATTTTCGGCTCTTGAAGAAAATCAACTGATTTCTCGCCTGTAAGCGCTTGTAGAAACCCCGCGTAAATATAAACAAGTCCTTGTCCTCCAGAATCAACTACACCTACTTCTTTTAATACAGGTAGTAGGTCTGGAGTCTTTTCTAATGAACGCTCTGCCTCTTTAATAATTGAAACAAAGAACGGAATAAAATCCGCTTCCTTTTTCGCCGCTTTAACTGCATATTTAGCTGTATCTTTTGCGACTGTCAAAATCGTTCCTTCTACTGGTTTCATTACAGCTTTATAAGCAGTTGTAACCCCTGCATCCAAAGCATTCGCTAACTGTTCTGTTGTCAATTCACTTTTTCCTTCTATCGACTTTGAAAAACCTCTGAATAGCTGGGAAAGAATAACACCTGAATTGCCTCTAGCTCCCATTAACAGCCCTTTTGCAAATGCACCTGCAACAGTTCCCGCATGGTCAAAAGAGGCTTTTCTTACTTCTTTCACACCAGAAGTAATTGTTAAGTTCATATTCGTACCAGTGTCCCCGTCTGGAACTGGGAACACATTAAGCGAATCAACTAAATCCGCTTTTTTTGAAAGCTCACTTGCCCCTTCAATAAACATGTGGGCGAGCTTCTCTCCATTCAACTTACTAGTCACCTTGTCTTCCCCCTTTAATCCTAAGGATTCGTTACCCGAACCCCTTGCACAAAAATATTCACAGACTCCACTTCCAGACCAAGCATCTTTTCTAAGTGGTATTTCACTTTTGTTTGGACATTATGTGCAACCTCAGAAATTTTTGTACCATAGCTGACAATGATGTACATATCTATATGAAGTTCTTCACCTTCTTCACGAGTTATAACACCGCGACGAAAGTTTTCCTTTCCTAACAGATCACTTAACCCATCTTTGAATTGCTTTTGCGAGGCCATGCCCACAATACCGTAACAATCCGTCGCTGCGCCTCCTGCAATCGTTGCTACAACATCTTGTGATACATCAACAATGCCAAGTTCAGTTTTCATTTCAATAGTCATGGTTTGCCTCCTTCGATATAGTACAGTGTACATACGTATCGCCATTTTACTATAATGCCCGTTATTTTAAAAGTCATTTTTTACGTCAAGCATTTTTACTTGTCTTTCCTTATTGCTTTATCTAAGTGGCTATGCTAAGATGTTTTGGTGACTAAGTCATCGTGATTTAACCCGAGACTGTTAAGGAGGTGGCACAAGATGGCTCGTGTATGCTATATTACAGGTCGTAAAGCGCGCTCTGGCAACAAGCGCTCTCACGCAATGAATAAAACGAAGCGCCGTTGGGGTGCAAACGTACAGAAAGTTCGTATCATGGTGGACGGGAAACCTAAACGTGTATATGTTTCTGCTCGCGCACTTAAATCAGGCAAAGTAGAGCGTGTATAACACCAAAAAAAACGCCTTTGCAACTGCAAAGCGTTTTTTCTTACCCTTTTTTAAATGAACCAAGCATTGCTCTAACAAAACCTCCTAAAAACTTTGGCAGCTTGATCGTATAGAATTTCATAAGTCCTCCTCCTCGGGGCATACTCACATAACCTTTGCACGCCTGTTCAGTGCGGGCACACGGAAAGAAGCAAAATGCTCTTAATAAGAATGAGAGAAGTCCGCGCAACTGGTTCCTCATTTCCAAAAGAACAAAATACGTCTAAACGTGTCCACCCGTCGTTACTATAAAGGTATGCAGAAGCCCTAGAATTCAGACCTATTTTTAGCCACGAATTTGAGCAATTGCCTCTCCGTAATCTGGTGCACCTAATACCGCCGATCCCGCCACCAGGATCGTTGCACCCGCCTGTATACATTGGATAGCCGTCTTTGAATTCACTCCCCCGTCTACTTGAATATCAACAGGAAGCTGACGTTCATCAATCATTGACCTGATTCGTTTTATATTTTCCAATGCACTTGGGATAAATACTTGTCCACCAAATCCAGGATTTACTGTCATTTGTAGCACAAAGTCAACATCTGCAAGCACAGGTTCAATTGCATGAGTAGACGTTCCTGGGTTTAAAACAATCCCTGCTTTTAGACCAGCTTCTTTAATTGAGTAAATCGTTTTATGTAAATGATTTGCAGCTTCAACATGAACACTAATACAATCCGCTCCGGCTTGAACAAAAAACTCAATCTGCTTTTCCGGCTCTTTTACCATTAAGTGAACATCAAATGGTAAATCCGTCTTAGGACGCAGTGCTTCAACCATTTGATGCCCAAAAGTAATTGGCGGAACAAATTGACCATCCATGACGTCAATATGAATCCAATCAGCTCCCGCTTCCTCTAATTGACGCACAACTTTACCCATTTCCGAAAAATCTCCTGCTAGTATGGAAGGTGCTACCTTAATCATGTTAATATCTCCTCTTTTGATTTTGAATTTCGTTTAAGAACTGCAAATAATTCGCATGGCGCGTATCAGCAATTTGCTCATCATGAACGGCCTGCTTCACCGCACACCCTGGTTCTTTATCATGAAGACACCCTCTAAATTTACACCCATCCATGAAATGTACAAATTCAGGGAAACAAAAACGTAAATCTTCTGCTTCCATTCCAATAAAATCAAGAGAACTAAATCCAGGCGTATCAGCTACTAGCCCCCACCAATTTCCAGGAGTTCCACATGCCTTGTTGTATGACGCCCTCTACCCAAGTGCTTCGATATAGCGTTTGTTTCTATGTTTGAATCAGGAACCAATGCATTTAACAAGGAAGACTTTCCCACACCTGACTGCCCAGCAATTACGGTTACTTTCTCTTTAAACCAAGGTAGCACCAAAGTTGGATCATCTTCTTTTTCTGTCGAAGTGAGCATAACGTCATAACCAATCTGTTTATAGACTTGAACTTTTTCCAACAATTGTTTACGTTCATCAGTACTTACTAAATCCGTTTTGCTTACAATAATTAGTGGGATGACATCATTATCTTCAATATGTACTAAAAAACGATCAAGCAAGACGAAGCTGAATTCTGGTTCCTTAGCAGAAAAAACGAGTAATGCCTGATCAACATTCGCAATAGGTGGACGCACTAGTTCATTCTTGCGCTCCTTTAACAGCATTATATAACCTTCCGTATCATTCTCTGCTTCATACTCAACATAATCGCCAACTAGTGGAGTCAGTTTTTTTTTGCGGAATACACCCCTCGCTCTACATTGAACAATCCGGTTTTCGTCCTTCACGTAATAAAAACCCGATAAAGCTTTTACGATCAGTCCTTCTGGCATAGAACTCCTCCTTTAATAAAGAGGCGCGAAATAGTCGCGCCTCTATTCTTCGTATTCATACACATCAGATTGACGGTTAAATTCTCCGTTTATATAACTTCGTAAGAACCCGAATAGCTTGGGCTCACCCGTAATTCGACATTAAAATCACTGGTTTCAGTTATCGTTTCTTCAACTATCACTCGGTCATCACCTTGAGAAGATGCATCTTGCCCAACTATACGAATATCAAAGCTTTCCCCTTGGGCTTGCTGCTCCTCTGAAACAACAATCGTTTGAATGATTTGATATAAGACGCTTGGCTCTTCTTCATCGGTATCTGCTGGGTCTTCAACCGGGTCAGCATCAACTGGATCTTCTGCTTCACCTTCTGGCTGTTCAGGTGGTTCAGGCTCCTCTTCAACCGGCTCCGGGCCTCGAGATAGTACAATATCTACACTGTCACCTTGTTCCATTGTCGTCAATGCTCTGGCGACTGGCTTATTACACGTCCTGCTTCCACATCTTCATCGTATTCCCTTGTAAACGCGCCTGCCTTAGCCCTACCTGGTTCAAGTAAGATCGAACATCATCCTCTGCCTGGTTTGTGAGATCATCTAACTGAATTGATTCCGGCACACTATACGTTAATACAACTGTTGTTTCAGCAGGAATAACCATTGACTCTGGAGATGGATTTTGAGCGATAACCGTATTTGGAGGTTCACTATTGTCTTCTCGTGCTTGCGAATCAACTGTAAAACCCCGTTGAGTAAGCAACCTTTCTGCTTGTGTTAAGGTTAATGTGCGATAATCGTCCAGACTAACCTCTTCTTTTGATGCCGCTACGAAAATGGTTACGGTTTGCCCTTCTTTTACCACTCTTCCGCCTCTTGGGTCTTGTCGTGTAACTTGACCAGTTTCAAAATCATCACTGGCCACTTCTTCTACCTCTGCCACAAGATTGTTTGCAACAATTTCTTCAATTGCCGCTTCTTCCGTTTCCCCTACAACATCTGGCACTTCAGTCTCTTCCACAAAAAACAACGAACTCCAGACAGTAAACGCCATAATTGTCGCACCGAGCAAAACGCCAAACGCGATCAATAAAATCCAAATCCATTTCTTTCGGTTTTTTTTCGGTTTTTTTTTCTTTTTGTGTGTTTACTTCTTTATGATTGTTATCCATTTGATCTGAATGATTGATGCTCGTATCCTGCAAATCCTGCTGCTCTGCATCGCCGTTTACGTCTTGAGCAGGAATCGCTATCGTATCCTCCATATCTTTCGTATTGGAGAATCCCCCTAACAATGGGATTTCTTTGGTCGTATCGTCACTCACTTGGTTCATCGGCTCTTCTACTCGCCCGTCAGGATCAAGTGCGGCATCGCTTGCCCAAATAAGTTCTTCTGCCGATTCATAACGCTGCATAGGATCTTTCTGCGTAGCTTTTTTAATAATGTTTTCAACACTTTGTGGAATGCTTGATACAATCTCCCTGGCAGATGGCACATCATTTTGCAAATGCTTAATAGCAATCGATACAGCCGTATCACCAGAAAAAGGAATTTGTCCAGTAACCATTTCAAACAATACAATCCCTAATGAATACAAATCAGATCGATAGGTTACATGTCCACCTCTAGCTTGCTCTGGTGAAAGATAGTGAACGGACCCCATCACTGAGTTCGTATGGGTGATTGTGGTAGAAGTCATCGCTCGTGCAATACCAAAATCAGTGACTTTTGCTTCTCCATCTTCGCTTATTAAAATGTTTTGCGGCTTGATGTCACGATGGACAATTTGCATTGCATGGGCATGTCCTACTCCGACTAGAATTTGCTTAAAATAGTCAAGAGCAACCGGGATAGTTAAAGGACCATCTTCTTGTATTACTTGTTTTAACGTACGACCACGCACGTATTCCATCACAATATAATAAACATTATCTTCTTCCCCGACATCATAAATGTTAACGATATTAGGATTTGCCAAACTAGTAGCGGCTTGTGCTTCTCTTCTGAAACGCTTAATGAATTGTTCATCCTTAGAAAATTGCGGCTGTAAAACTTTTACCGCCACATGGCGGTCTAATATTACGTCCAATGCTAAATAAACATCTGCCATACCGCCGCCGCCGATGCTGTCCAATACGACGTAGCGGCCTCCAATCCGTTCACCTATCATAACGACTCACTTATCTCCTCGTTAAAACGGACAAGAGCGATTGTAATATTGTCTTCCCCGCCCCGATCATTTGCTTGAGCAATTAAAGATTCTGCAACTTCGGACAGCTTGACCCCACGTTCAATTTCAGCTTGGACTTCACTTGCTTTTAGCTTATTTGATAGACCATCAGAACATACGATAAGTACATTTATTAAATCTGATTGTAAAATAAACACATCAACACTTACATCAGGATCTGTCCCAAGAGCTCGAAGCACAACGTTTTTACGAGGATGGTGTTCTGCCTCTTCCGCGGTGATTTGACCACTACGCACAAGCTCTGCAACAAGAGAATGATCTTCCGTTTGCTGGCTAATTTTTATGCCATTATAGACATACGCCCGGCTATCACCCACATGGCAATTGCCGTAAACTCTTCAGTACAGACTGCAGCAATGGCCGTTGTTCCATCCCTTCACACTCTGGTGCTGTTGTGCATAAGTTATAATCGCCTCATTTGCTTGCTTAAATGCCTCGTGCAAGAATGTTTCTGCCTCAACGGCTTTAAGTGGGTTAGACATCTTGTCCCACTCAGATTCTAATACTTCTGTCGCGATTCTACTTGCAACATCGCCAGCAGAATGCCCCCCCATTCCATCCGCCACAACAACCAACGTACCAACTGGGGATACAAATATGCCGCCGTTGTCTTCATTATGGGAGCGGACTTTCCCTACATCAGTTAAAAACGCTGTGCTATCAATCAAAAAAGCTCACCTCATTATAGCAGCATCTGCTTGCTTAGTTATAACACCATGGCATCATCATACAACGACGTATATTAACACTAGAGATTTCGTTACACTCGTTTCAACGCTACCATAAAAAAGCCATCTGTTCCAAAATCTTGAGGCAACATGGTCAAGCCAAATTTGTTGAAACGGCCCTCTTTTTGAATCCTATTAGGAAGCACACGAAAAGCTGACTCGTCCACTTTAAATGATGGGTGATTACGCAGGAACTGGTCAACTACCTGTTCATTTTCTTCTTTTTCAACCGTACATGTACTATATATAAGTGTTCCTTCTTGCTTAACAAACCGGCTGGCATTAGCAAGAATGGCTTCTTGCACGGTCGAAATCGCGTTTACGTCTTTCTCTGTTTTCGCCCAACGAATATCTGGTTTTCTTCTAATCACACCAAATCCTGTACATGGCGCATCAACAAGCACACGATCGTAAGTGAGTTCAGTTAATTCATTTAAATTGCGTGCATCTTCGGCATGGGTATGAATATGCTTTAATTGTAAGCGCTCTGCTTGTTCGGCTACTAACTTCACCTTATGTTTATGCAAATCAAGCGATAATACACTTCCTGTGTTGCCCATTGATTCTGCAATATGCGTGCTTTTTCCCCCTGGAGCAGCACAAGTATCAAGTACAGACATGTCTTTGTTTGCATGTACCAACAAACCAACCATCATCGATGCTTCATCTTGAGCCGTAAACAACCCTTGTTTGAAAGCATTCGTCAAAAACGCATTTCCTTTTTTCACAACCAACGCCAAACCTTCAAGCAAAGGGCTTTCTTCTGCTTCTACCCCTTCTTTTTCAAGCGCTTGTATTACTTCTTGTGACGTTGCTTTTGTTGCGTTCACTCTTAGTGTTACTTCAGGAGGTTCATTATTCGCTTGAGCCATCGCAACTGCCGCTTCTTCTCCATATTGCTTAATCCAGCGCTCTAACAACCATTCTGGATGACTCGTCATAATTGAATGACGAGTTAGCGGCTCTTGTACATCATTTAAATTTGGCAAGCCTTCACGTTGAATCGAGCGAAGTACTCCATTTACCATTCCACTAATTCCTTTGTGGCCGCGCTTTTTAGCTATCGTTACAGCTTCGTGAACAATTGCACGATCAGGTATTCGGTCTAAATAAACCATTTGATAAACTGACAACCGAAGCAGTACATCCACCCATAAATCTCGTTTTTTACTCTTAACGAGAAAAGGAGAGAGATAGTAGTCGAGAGTCAACCGGCGAGCGATCGTTCCATATACCAACTCCGTTAAAAGTCCCCCATCTCGTTTATCTAAACCTGCTTTATTCAACGTTGTATTTAACAACAAGTGGCTAAACGCTTGATTTTTTTCTACCTTTATTAAAGCATCTAGCGCTACTTCACGCACACTTGGCTTATTCATGTAAGTCTCCAATCTTCATACCTTCCGGAAAGCTTTGTACGAGGTGGCTTGCCGACATAGCTGTTTTCCCCGCTGGTTGAATAACATCCAGACAAAGAACTGTGCCTTGCCCGCATGCAACAAAAATTCCATTTTTATTCGCAGCAATGACTTCACCTGGTGATTTCTCAGTGCTCTCTGCCGATATACTCGTTTCCCAAACTTTCACCCGTTTGTTGTTTGCGACTGTATATGCGACCGGCCACGGGCGCATGCCTCTAACTTGATTGTGTAACGCCATTGCAGGTTTGTTCCAATCAAGCACTTCTTGTTCCCTCTTTATATTAGGTGCAAAAGTAGCAAGATCATGGTTTTGAGGTACTGCTTTTGCTGTCCCTGCTTCGATGTCCGCAATTGTTTCCACTACTAACGCTGCACCAACGGTGCTCAACTTATCATGCATCGTTTGTACATCATCTTCCGTCTAATCTCAATTGAACGTTGGCTTAACATATCACCTGCATCCAATTTTTCTGCCATATACATAATGGAAATACCCGTCTTTGTTTCCCCATCAATAATCGCTTGATGAATTGGTGCTCCACCACGGTATTTTGGTAAAAGCGAAGCATGGACGTTGATACAACCATATTTAGGTGCATCAAGTACTTCATTTGGAACAATTTGGCCATACGCAGCCGTTACGATTAAATCAGGTTTATAAGCAAGAATTTCAACAAAGTCATGACGGATCTTTTCTGGTTGAATTACAGGTATCTCTTGGTTAATCGCTTCCTGCTTAACAGAGCTTGGCGTTAATACGCGCTTCCTTCCCACCGGGCGGTCAGGTTGAGTGACAACCGCTAGCACTGTGTGAAGCTGTATAAGCTGCTTTAGGATCGGCACGGCAAACGCCGGAGTTCCCATAAAAATGATATTCACAATTCCACTCCTAACCTTTACATAAAAAAAGTACGGATGAAGATCCATACTGATTGCTAATTTTTTGTTTGTTGAATCACGTAAATAATGGTGCATCACAGTTTCAAGCGTTTGATGCAGCTTTGGTTCATGCCTGTATTTTATCACGCATTGATAGCGATATCTATCCTTGATCCTTGCAATTGGTGATACGACAGGGCCTAAGACGATCGTTTCTTCCGAAAACGATTCTTTTAAGAAACGAACAATTTTTTGAGAAGCTGAAATAACTGATGCTAGTTCAGTATCAGAGAACGTTACAAGCGCCATATAGTAATAAGGAGGATACCCCCCATGCTTTCTTGCCTGCATTTCCTTTGCAATAAATTGTTCATAATCATGATGTTTCACAAGTTGGATGCTATAATGCTCTGGAGTGTATGACTGCACAATCACTTCTCCAAGCAAAACATCGCGTCCTGCTCGACCAGCTACTTGTTCAAGCACTTGAAAAGTTCGTTCAGCACTTCGAAAATCAGGAATATGCAACATCGAGTCTGCTGCTAGAACCCCGACTAACGTAATTCTAGGGAAATCAAGTCCTTTTGCAATCATTTGTGTCCCTAGCAAAATATCTGCTTTGCCCTTGCCAAATGCATCAAGCAATTGTTTATGAGCGCCTTTTTTACGCGTTGTGTCTACATCCATCCGAATTACTTTTGCTTCTGGAAACAACTTCGCAATTTCTTCCTCTACTTTTTGCGTCCCAGAGCCAAAAAAACGGATGTGATCACTGCCACATTCCCCGCATTCCGAAGGCATCGGTTGCTCATCTCCACAGTAATGACATTTTAACGAATGTCCGTTACGGTGGTACGTATAAGAGATGTCACAATGGCTACAACTTGCTACATACCCACAATCACGGCACATCACAAACGTCGAATAACCACGCCTGTTTAAAAACAACACGCTTTGCTCTTTCTTTTCTAACCGATCTCGAAGGGCATCAATGAGTGCTTCTGAAAACATCGAACGATTTCCGTTTCTAAGCTCTTGTCTCATATCAACAACACGGACTTCCGGCATCGGTCTACCATTGACTCGCTCTGTGAGCGCCAACATTTTATAGACACCTTTCTTTGCCCGGCATAGGATTCGACAGAAGGCGTCGCACTTCCTAACACGACCGGAGCTCGTGCCGCTTACCACGGTATTTAGCAACATCTCTCGTATGGTAACGAGGGGTCTCTTCTTGTTTATAGCTCGTTTCATGCTCTTCATCAATAATGATGATGCCAATATTTGAGAATGGCGCAAACACAGCTGACCTTGCACCTACAACCACTTTCACTTCTTGACGATGAATTTTCCTCCATTCATCATACTTTTCGCCATTTGATAAACCAGAGTGCATTATGGCGACTAAATCACCAAAACGCGCCTTAAATCGTGTGACCATTTGCGGTGTTAATGCTATTTCGGGGACGAGCATAATAGCTTCTTGTCCTTTTTTGAGAACAGCAGCAATCGCCTGTAAATAGATTTCCGTTTTTCCGCTTCCAGTAACGCCATGGAGCAGCAGCGTTTCATGGACGTCCTCTTTAATTGCTTTTACTAATGGGTCCATTACTCGAACTTGTTCGTCTGTTAGTGAGAGTGGTTTACTTCTCTCAATCAACTCTGCTTGTAGTGGATCACGGTATACTTCTACGTCTGTTTCAATAACTATCTTTTTATCAATTAAGGCCTTTAAAGTTGCTCGAGTTGCACCAGCTTCATCAAGGACTTGCTTTACGGGAACAGCTGCGCTTTTATGTTTTAGGACATCATATAAATCATGTTGCTTTTTTGCCCGTTCAGGAATTGATGTTGCATCACCATCTGGATTTAGCGCTACATGTTTAACTGTTTTTTTCGAGTGTTTTCTTTTTGCTCATAAGTAATTGTTAGTTGTTTCGCATCAATGGCACGCTTAATCAATGAGAAATTTTGTTTTAATTTATCACGTGCTTCTTCCCAGCTAACGGCCATTTGCCAGAAAAAAGAGTTTGTAGGGGCAGTGGAAGATCCACAGATTCTACTTCTAAAACAAGCACTTTATTTACCTTTGTTTTTAACGCAGCAGGCAGCATCGCTTGAAAAGCCCTTACTTGGTAGCAAATGGTCGTTTGTGACAACCAACGACCAAGCTCTAGCAACTCCTCACTCAAAACGGGTACTGGATCAAGCACTTCACTGATAGGCTTCACTTTTGAGAGCTCCGTTTGATCTGCTAATGCAATAACAAATCCTTGCACGCGCCTTGGGCCAAACGGGACAATTACACGTACACCTGGTTTTGCAAAAGCTTGCCATTTTGGGGGCACTTCATAATCAAACATTCGATCTGTTTGTGCAGCTGGAACATCGACAATAACGCGTGCTATCACAGTAATTCCCTTCTTTTCATGTAAGCTTCTAGCTCATCAAGAATGACACTAGCAACTTCGGCTTTTGATTGCTCTGGATAATCAATAGCATGATTATCTTTTGTAAAGACTGAAACAACGTTTGTGTCAACGTCAAAACCTGCACCTTTTTCTGTTATATTGTTAGCAACAATCAAATCAAGGTTTTTTCGTTTAAGCTTTTCTTTCGCGTACATATCAAGTTGCTCTGATTCGGCAGCAAAACCAACGAGAATTTGCTTGTCTTTCCTTTTTCCAATTTCAAGCAAAGTATCTTTCGTTTTAACTAAAGGTACGCTCCATTCATTCCCCTGCTTTTTCCGCTTTTGGCTTAATACTTCTTCTGGCTGGTAATCGGCTACAGCGGCTGATTTCACAACAATATCTACATCGCTGAATCGATTCGTAACAGCATGATACATCTCTTCAGCGGATTGAATCTCAACTACCTCAACTCCAGCAGGTGCATCTAATGCAGTTGGACCTGAAACAAGGGTCACATACGCGCCTCTTTTCCTTGCTTCTTTAGCAATCGCATAGCCCATCTTTCCAGATGAATAATTTGAGAAGTACCGAACTGGATCCAGTGCTTCTCGTGTTGGACCAGCAGTTACTAGTATTTTTTTCCCAGCTAGCGTAGTTTGTTTTGCAAGAAGGGAATCAATTAGTTCTAACAAATCTTCAGGCTCAGCATTCTGCCTTTGCCTATCCAACCGCAAGCAAGGTAACCTGCTCCTGGTTCAATCAGTTTATAACCGTAAGAGCGTAGTGTATTCATATTGTTTTGCACTGCAGGGTGATCATACATATTGACATTCATAGCTGGAGCAAGTGCTACAGGAGCTTTTGCAGCAAGAATAAGGGTCGTAAGCATATTATCAGCAATTCCATTTGCAAGCTTCGCAATCGTATTTGCACTAGCCGGGGCGATCAAAATAAGATCCGCTTGATCCGCAATATCAATATGAGCTATTTTCTTTGCATCTGGTTCCTCAAACGTATCTGTATAAACATAGTTTCTAGAAAGCGCTTGAAACGTAAGTGGCGTCACAAACTTTTGCGCAGACTCTGTCATCACAACAAATACATTCGCCCCTGCCTGGGTAAGCTTACTGACGAGAGCAGCTGATTTAAAAGCAGCAATTCCGCCACTCACACCTAGAACAATTGTCTTTTTTTTCAGCACAACTAGTGTCCCCCTCCTTCGTTAAATCGCAAAAAAGCTGCCTTGCCCATTGAGCGTCTGGATGAAAGCAAACGCTTTTTGTGTGTGCGAAGACAGCTTTTTCATTTATTTGCTTTTCTCTTGTAGATCTTCATCCTTTGGCACACGGTGCGTAAGCTTGTCGCCTACAATTTCTTCAAGCGCCAATCCCACATACTTATACGATTTCGGCTTAACAACAAGTGGCGCTCGCCCTGCATCTTCTTTCATTTCTCTTGCCCGTCGTGAAGATACGGTAACCAATGAGTATTTTGAATCTAATTTCTCCAATAAACTATCAATAGAAGGATATAACATTATTTTTTGACCTCCGCCAATTCTTGGTATTTAAGACGTTCCCGCCGACAATGTTCAGCTGTCACAATTGATTTAATTCGTTCAACAGCCAGCTCAACTTCATCATTTTCAACAACATAATCATACATTTTCATTAAATCGATTTCTTCTTTTGCAACCGTCATACGTTCATTAATAATCGCCTCTGTTTCAGTTCCACGTCCAACAATTCGGTCACGTAACTCTTTTAAACTTGGAGGCGCAAGGAAAATAAAAACACCTTCCGGAAAGGCTTTACGAACTTTTTGGGCACCTTGGACTTCAATTTCCAATATAATGTCTTTTCCAGAGTTGATCGT
>BAXC01000049.1 GCA_001310375.1 Bacillus sp. JCM 19041
TGCCAGAAACCGCCATTACGCTTATAGGAGAAAGGGGGATGGGTGAATGAACAATGAAGAAAAAGAAGAAGATTGGTTTAAAAAATGGCTGCCAAAACAACCGGATAAAAAAAAAACGCTCTTTTTCGCCCAAGTACATCTTACTCTTAGGCAGCCTTGGCATTGTGCTTATGTTAGCGAGTCAATTTCTGCAATCAAATGATGAAATACCTACTAGTCAAGTACCGGAGCAAGGTGAGGAGGATGCTACTCCAGTTTTTGCTCGTGATGCAGAGAAGGATTCAATGGCTGATTATGAAATGCGCTATGAGAACCAATTGCGTGAAACATTAGCTGAAATAATTGGTGTAAATGATGTTTCCGTTAGCATCAACTTAGCAGAGTCAGAAAAAAATGTGTATGAGACTAACGTACGGCGAGGCAGGCAGGATACAACAGAGACAGACAGAGAAGGGGGAACAAGACAAGTTGAAGATATTCAAGAGGAAGAGAATGTTGTCATAGTTAGAAGTGGAGACAAAGAAGAAGCTTTAATCGTTTCAAAAGAAAAACCCACTGTAGCAGGAGTACTCGTTGTTGCAGAAGGTGTTGATAATGTACAAGTTAAAGCTTGGGTGATAGAGGCGGTTAGTCGTCTTCTTGATGTTCCGGCACATCGTGTATCGGTGCTCCCTAAGAAACTGGAGGAGGAATAAAAAATGGTCTTGAAAAAACAAACAGTATGGTTACTAACGATGTTGAGTTTGATGCTTGTCTTAGGAATTTACTTTGTGAATATTGATCGTGATGGTGCAGACGCGCCAGGAGAAGTAACTGGTTCACAAACAGCAGAAGGTGATTTAAGTGAAGCATCCGCGGATGAACAAATGCTTGCAAGTTAGATGGAAGTATGGAAATGACAGGGGCAAGAATCAAGCGAGAAGAACAACGCTCGAGAGAAGTGGAAGAATTACAAAGAGAAGCGAGCAATGAAGAAAATTCTGCTGAAGAAAAAGTAGAAGCAAATGATAAATCGATTGAAATTCTTGCGTTTACAAATAATGAAAAAGAGCTTGAATCATTGTTAAAAGAGCAAGGTTATAGTGATGCGTTTGTTTTTTCTCAAGATCAAAACAATGTTCAGATTATGGTGCAGGCTAATGAACTCTCCAATGATGAAGCACTTGCAATTATGGCAACGGCACGAGAGAAGCTTGAGCTCAATGATCGCGCTGAAGTGTCTGTGAAATTTGAACCAATAGAAGAATAAATCTAAAAGCGCTTGAGTGGAAAATCAAGCGCTTTTAGATTCGACATGCAATCACTAACCTTACATGGTATAATACAGCAATGAAGATTGAAGTTAGGAGAGATTGCAGATGGAATGGTCCGATTTAACTGAAGGGACAAAGGCCGTCCTAGAACAAACGCGTAACATCAAAAACGACCACATTCAGATTGTAGAATTTGAAATTGGTTTTTCTGAAGAAGTGGAAGATGATGATGGCGACAAATTTAGTGTATCAATACAAGAAGAGGATTACGCTAACTTAAAGCGTTATACACTGGAAAATGAGTATGGGGAAAAATACCATATGGCACGTAATAAAAACATTGTCAAAATCATCTTGCTTGAAAATGGAAAAATTCCAGATAACCTCTCTGAATTCCCTGTGTTTCGCCAATATAAAAACGAAGCGTTAATTTCAGAAGAAGAGCAAGCAGAATAAGGGGGACAACCCCCTTATCTATTTCTTTCATACATAAAGAGGAACTTAGATAAAGTATACCGAACAGTAAGTAGTAATGAAGTTTATTCTGTTATAAAAAACCAATTGAACGAATGCAAAAGGAGTTGCTTGTTGATGTTAAAAATAGACGAGATTAAAAGTTTAATAGAAGCGTTAGATGCCTCTTCAATTAATGAGCTTGAGCTTGAACAAGAGAATGTGAAACTATCACTTAAAAAACAAATTAACTCTCCTCAAGGGTTGATTCAAAGTCAGCAGAAACCTGAACCAGTAGAAGTTCAACCGACTCAAACATCTATTTCAGAAGAAAAAGTTGCTTTCGAACAAGCGCCAGAAAAAGCAGAAGATCGCAATATATTTACTGTAACATCTCCAATGGTAGGCACGTTTTATTCGGCGCCTTCTCCTGATTCTGATCCTTATGTGCAGGAAGGGGATTCAGTAAATGAAGAAACAGTTGTTTGTATTGTAGAAGCAATGAAATTGATGAACCCAATTGTAGCCGATACAAAAGGAAAGATCGTTGAAATTGTTGCGCAGAACGGAGAACTTGTGGAATATGGACAGCCATTAATGGTTGTGGAATGTAACTAAGGTAGGAGCGATAGCTGATGATAAAACGGATTTTAGTAGCCAATCGCGGAGAAATTGCAGTACGTATTATTCGTGCTTGCAAGGAGTTAGGCATTGAAACGGTGGCTGTATTTTCTGAAGCGGATGCTGAAGCATTGCATGTTCAGCTTGCGGATGAGGCTTTCTGTATTGGGCCAACCCCTTCAGCCAAAAGCTACTTAAACTTTACTAATTTAATGAGTGTAGCGACGTTAACAGAAACAGATGCGATTCACCCAGGTTATGGATTTTTGGCAGAAAATGCCGATTTTGCAGAGATCTGTGCAGACTGCAATATCACCTTTATCGGTCCAAGTCCAAATGCAATTAATCGCATGGGGACAAAAGACGTCGCAAGAGAAACAATGAAAGCGGCGGGAGTTCCGATTGTTCCAGGTTCAGATGGGATTGTAGAATCAATAGATGAAGCAAAACATATTGCCAATGAGATCGGTTATCCTGTTATTATTAAGGCAACCGCTGGTGGCGGTGGAAAAGGTATTCGTGTCGCCCGCGATGAACAGGAATTGCAATCAGGTATTCAAATTACTCAGCAGGAAGCACAAACTGCTTTTGGGAATCCAGGTGTTTATCTCGAAAAGTACATTGAAGATTTCAGGCATGTGGAAATACAAGTTATAGCAGATAATTTCGGAAATACAATTCATTTAGGTGAACGTGATTGTTCGATTCAGCGCAGGCTTCAGAAATTGGTTGAAGAAACCCCTTCCCCGGCTCTATCGGAAGAAAAGCGAAAGCAAATGGGTGAGGCTGCTGTTGCTGCTGCAAAAGCGGTTGAATACGCTGGTGCAGGAACGGTTGAATTTATTTATGATCATACACGGGTGATTATTATTTTATGGAGATGAATACCCGTATTCAGGTTGAGCATCCTGTTACAGAAATGGTCACGGGAATCGATCTAATTAAAGAACAAATTCGTGTGGCAAACAATGAGATGCTTTCTTATTCACAAGAAGAAGTCACGTTTACAGGATGGGCAATCGAATGTAGATAAATGCTGAAAATCCACTGAAGAATTTTATGCCATCACCTGGAAAGATCGTTGATTATTTAGCGCCAGGTGGGTTTGGAGTCCGGGTGGATTCCGCGGTTTATCCTGGTTATACAATATCACCTTTTTATGATTCGATGATTGCTAAAGTGATTACGCATGGCGCAACACGACAAGAGGCGATTGCTAGGATGAAACGAGCGCTTGAAGAGTTTGAAATTGAAGGCGTTGATACAACAATTCCATTCCATTTACGCCTACTTGACCATGAAGTTTTTGTAACAGGTGATTTTAATACGAAATTTATTGAGCAATATGACGTGATGTCGGTTGACAAATAAAAAATAAAGCAAAGGAGAGTTGAACAATGGAAGATCACCAATTGTTAGAGCTTGATGAGCAAAAAAGCGGTCTAGGAAAAGTTGAGATTTCTCCAGAAGTGATTGAAGTGATTGCCGGAATTGCTACACAAGAAGTTGAAGGTGTAGCGGCACTTCGTGGGAATTTTGCCGCAGATGTAGCAGAACGCCTTGGTCGTAAGAATCATGGAAAAGGCGTTAAGGTTGAATTAAGCGAAGATGGGATTGTAGTTGATGTTTCAATCATTATCGCTTATGGGGCTGCCGTTCCTGAAGTAGCTAATCTCATTCAACTTAATATTCAACAAGCACTTGAAACAATGACGCTATTCGCCTCAATGAAATTAATGTTCACGTTGTTGGCGTTTATTTTGAATCTGCTGAGGCCCCCGTTGAGAGCGATCCGGAATTAGCATAATAGAAAATGTTAGGCGACTGAGTAAGAACCGGCCCTGGCCGGTTCTTTTCTGTTTTTACGAACGCGTAGTTTTACGCTATACTAATAAAGACGAAAAGGTAAAGGAGTTAACTATGAACCGACGTGTAGCAAGACTTAGAGCTGTTCAAACGCTGTATCAATTAAGTTTGATCTCAACGATCGAGGTTGATCAAGCGATTCAGAATTCACTCAATGACGAAGAAGAACCAAGCGATTTCTATAAACAGCTTCTTTACGGGACAATTGAGCATAAAGCAGAAATTGATTCCTTTTTGAGCGGAAACTTAAAAGGCTATACATTAGACCGATTAGGTCATGTTGATCGTGCGATTGCAAGGATGTCTTTGTTTGAAATGTTGTATATCGATGATATTCAGATGAATATCACCTTAAATGAAGCAATTGAGTTGGCGAAAGCATTTGGAGGAATTGACGCTGGTCGTTTTATGAACGGGGTCTTATCAAATTCATATGAAGCTGCTATTAAAGCGGATAACAACAACTAATTGTTAGCCGAATAAAAAGCGGTAATGAAGGAAAGGGGGATGAGAATTGAATCAAGCATGGACAGTGAGTGAAGCTACTCGCTATATTAAACAGCTGCTAGAAGATGATCCTCAATTGCCTGAAGTGTGGATTCGCGGTGAAGTTTCTAATTTTAAACAACACTCGCGTGGACATATGTATTTTACAATTAAAGACGATGCTTCCCGAATGCAAGCTGTTATGTTTGCGGGGCATAATCGCTTTTTGCGTTTTAAACCGGAAAATGGAATGAATGTATTAATCCGGGGAGAAATCAATGTTTATGAGCCGTATGGACAATACCAATTTTACGCAAAAGAAATGCAGCCTGATGGTATAGGTAGCCTCCATGTCGCTTATGAGCGATTGAAAAAACAATTAGAAGAAGAAGGGCTTTTTGCACAAGAACGCAAACGTGCAATTCCTCGCTTTCCAAAGCATATAGCCATTATTACCTCGCCAACTGGTGCAGCAATAAAAGATATGATGACGACATTAAAACGAAGGTTTCCACAAGTGCGTGTCACTCTTCTTCCTGTTTTAGTACAAGGAGATGCCGCTCCTTCGTCAATTGTACGCGCTATTGAACAGGCAAGTCTTGCAGGTATCTTTGACCTGCTAATCGTTGGGCGTGGCGGTGGATCTATTGAAGAATTGTGGGCATTTAATGAAGAGGCTGTTGCTCGTGCGATCGTTTCTTCTTCGGCGCCTGTTATATCCGCAGTCGGTCATGAGACAGACTTTACGATTAGCGACTTCTCGGCTGATTTAAGAGCCCCAACTCCAACCGCTGCTGCCGAACTGGCTGTACCGGATTACCGTGATTTATTAACGCAAACACAAGCGCTAAATCAACGAATGCGACGCAGTTTGCATGAGCGATTGCAAAAAGAACAAGTTCGCCTTGAACGTATTAGTCGTTCCTATGCTTTCCGTTATCCAAAACAGCTGGTTGAACAAAAGGAACAGCAGTTGGACCAATTATTAGACAGGTTAAACCGTGTTATTCATCAAGAAGTACTTGAAAAAAAACAAAAGTATACGTATTTGCATCGTAGCATTGCAAGACAACATCCAAGGTTGCGCCTTCAACAGTTAAGAAAAGAGCATCGGGACAAGGAGCAACGTTTGGTGAGAGGGATGCAACTTGAGTTGAACGGAAAAAAGCAGTTGCTTGGTTCTTTAATTTCAAATCTGGAGTTGTTGAGTCCCCTCAAAATTATGGATCGTGGGTATTCGCTTGCTTACCGAGGTGACACGTTAGTTAAATCCGTACACGACGCAAATATAAATGACCGGATTAATGTAACGCTAAAAAATGGTCGTATTTACACGAAAGTAACGGGTAAAGATGAAATTGACAGTGGGGGTGAGACAAATGGGTGAAAAGAAGCAGAAAGATATGCCATTTGAAGAAGCAATGAAGCAACTTGAAGAACTTGTAGAACAACTTGAAGAAGGAGACGTACCTTTAGAAAAAGCAATTGAACTTTTTAAAGAAGGAATGGATCTTTCAAAAATGTGTCATGATAAATTAACAAAGGTTGAAACTGAACTTGATCAAATTATGCATGAGGACGGAGAATTGGTTGAAACCGATTTGCAAAAGGAGGCTGGCGAGTGAGCACATTATTTGAAGCTTTTCTGCAAGAAGCAAAACGGCTTATAGATCGGAGTCTACCAGAATACGTGCGCAACCTGGAAACAGAGCATCGTTTAAAAGAAGCAATGCTGTACTCGCTCGAGGCAGGTGGTAAGCGGGTTCGTCCAGTTTTGTTAATGGCTGTATTAGATGCGTATAATAAACCGATTACAGATGGATTGGAAGTGGCTTCCGCACTTGAAATGGTCCACACGTATTCGTTAATACATGACGATCTTCCGGCAATGGATGATGATGATTTAAGGCGTGGACAACCAACTAACCATAAAGTATTTGGTGAAGCAACAGCGATCCTTGCTGGTGATGCATTGCTAACACAAAGTTTTGCGTTAATTGCGCAAGCAGAACATCTACGTCCAGATGTAAAAGTCGAATTAATTTCTTCATTTAGCAAAGCGGCGGGAGCGGCTGGAATGGTTGGTGGTCAGCTTGCGGACATGCTTGCAGAAGGAAAGCATGTTACCGTCGACCAACTCGCATCCATTCATGAGCGCAAAACGGGCGAGTTGCTCGCATATGCTGTTCGAGCAGGGGCTTTAATTGCTGGAGCGAGTGAAGCGGAAATAATAAAATTAGCTCAATACGGAAAAGAAATTGGTCTTTTGTTTCAAATAAAAGATGATATTCGTTGATGTTGAAGGGGACGCTTTGGCAATTGGAAAACCGATTGGAAGCGATGTGTTGAATAATAAGAGTACGTATCCAGGCCTATTAGGAATGGAAGGGGCAAAAGCAATGCTTGAGACCCATTATAAAAAAGCAATGACTCCATTAGAAGAACTTGGATTACAAGGTACGTTATTAGAGGATTTGGCCAACTACATAGTCAGCCGTAACCACTAAAAACCAGCTTCCAGGCTGGTTTTTTTAACAGCTGTTGTTTTGTTGTGTTAACTGTATAGGTTATCGCTGTTCTTTGCTTGCTTGTTTTTGTTATACTTGGGGTATATATCACAAAGAGCAAAATATGTTATATACAATACAGAATGAAGATTAGAAAATGGGGGTTTCATCGATGAACCTTGAAGAAATCCATAATCCGAGTTTCTTGAAGAACTATTCGAATAAACAACTTGAAGAGCTGGCTGTTGATATTCGACAATTCTTGATTGAAAAGCTTTCGGTTAGTGGCGGCCATATTGGGCCGAATTTAGGCGTAGTAGAACTGACTTTAGTTTTGCATCAGTTATTTGATAGCCCAAAGGACAAGTTTTTATGGGATGTTGGTCATCAAGCATATGTTCATAAAATCTTGACTGGTCGCGCATCTCAGTTTGATACATTACGCCAATATAAAGGGCTTTGTGGATTCCCGAAGCGTAATGAAAGCGTACATGATGTTTGGGAAACTGGTCATAGTTCTACATCCCTTTCGGGGGCGATGGGAATGGCGACAGCTAGAGATCTAAAAGGGACGGATGAGAGTGTCGTAGCCATTATT
Organism: Bacillus sp. JCM 19041; assembly: GCA_001310375.1. GTDB lineage: Bacteria > Bacillota > Bacilli > Bacillales > Bacillaceae_D > Shouchella. The sequence goes on from BAXC01000049.1 coordinate 7,785, forward strand.
GGAGACGGAGCCCTTACCGGGGGAATGGCGTTAGAAGCGTTAAACCATATTGGTCACGAACAAAAGAATTTAATTGTTGTTCTTAATGATAACGAAATGTCGATTGCTCCAAATGTGGGTGCTCTTCATAGCATATTAGGAAGATTGCGGACTGCTGGAAAGTACCAAAAGGCAAAAGATGAAATGGAACATTTACTTCGGAAAATTCCAGCTTTTGGTGGGAAATTAGCAGATACAGCAGAACGTTTAAAAGACAGCTTGAAGTATATGGTTGTCTCAGGCATCTTTTTTGAGGAGATGGGCTTTACTTACCTAGGTCCGGTAGATGGACATGATCTTGATGATTTAAAGCAAAATTTAAATTATGCAAAGAAAACGAGTGGTCCGGTGCTGGTTCATGTCATTACGAAAAAAGGAAAAGGCTATAAACCAGCGGAAGAAGATGCGACTGGAGCATGGCACGGTACCGGTCCTTATAAAATTGAGAGCGGCGAAATGGTTAAAAAAGCAGGACCTCCAAGTTATCCAAGCGTCTTCGCGAATACGCTTAGAACGATTGCGAGAGAAGATGAGCGCTTAGTGGCAGTAACTCCAGCTATGCCGGGTGGTTCGAAACTGGACTTATTTGCAAAGGAATTCCCTGATCGAATGATTGATGTCGGGATTGCTGAACAGCATGCAGCTACTATGTCAGCAGGTCTTGCGACTCAAGGAATGAAACCGGTGTATGCTGTATATTCAACATTTTTACAACGTGGGTATGATCAAGTTGTGCACGATATTTGTCGTCAGAACCTCAATGTTTTGATTGCGATTGATCGTGCTGGTTTAGTAGGTGCAGACGGTGAAACACATCAAGGCGTATTTGATATTTCGTTTTTACGCGCACTTCCTAATATGGTCATTTTGAATCCGCGTAATGAAAATGAATTGCAACATATGCTCTATACAGCGATTAAATATGACGGTGGGCCGATTGCTGTCAGGTACCCTCGAGGCAATGGGACAGGCGTAAAAATGGATCAAAGCTTAAAACAATTGCCAATCGGAAAGTGGGAAGTTCTACAAGACGGAACCGATGCAACGATCTTAACCTTTGGTACAATGGTTCCAGTGGCTGAAAAAGCAATTGAACGTTTAAACCAATCAGGTCATTCAATTCGTTTAATTAATGCTAATTCCGTTAAACCACTTGATGAAGAAATGCTTAAAAAAGTGGCTGAAGAAGGGACTCCAATTTTAACGATTGAAGAATCAGTGTTGCAAGGCGGATTTGGAAGCGCGGTTATGGAGTTTTATAATGAGAAGGGTCTGCAAGCGGAAATTAAGCGCTTAGGCATTCCTGATTGGTTTATTGAACATGGAAGTGTTGGAGAACTGTACGAAGAGATTGGTTTAACACCTGAAAACGTAGCGGATACGCTCGTTAAAATGCTTCCAAGGAAACAAAAAAGGGCGTAAGATGAATGGCGAAAAAAGAGCGTTTGGATGTTCTTCTCGTAGAAAGAGGCATGGCTGAAACTCGTGAGAAGGCAAAAAGAAATATTATGGCTGGTTTGATCTATAGTGGTACCGAACGATTAGATAAACCAGGAATGAAAGTTGAAGCGGACCTTCCATTACGAATCAAGGGAAATGTCCTAAGGTATGTTAGCGTGGGGGATTAAAACTTGAAAAAGCATTAAACGTATTCGATTTTAATGTAGAGGGAAAGATTGGTCTCGATATTGGTGCTTCTACTGGTGGTTTTACTGATTGTGCCCTTCAAAATGGTGCAAGGCAAATGTATGCAGTTGATGTTGGTTATAACAGCTTGCGTGGAAGATTCGTCAGGACGAGCGTGTTCATGTGATGGAACGAATGAACTTTCGTCATGCGAAACCTGAAGATTTTGCGGCAGGACAACCTAATTTTGCGACAATAGATGTTTCGTTTATTTCTTTGCGGCTCATTCTTGCACCTCTCATTGCTATCTTAGAGGATGGTGGGGATGTGTGTGCCTTGATCAAGCCACAATTTGAGGCTGGAAAAGGGCAAGTTGGGAAAAAGGGAATCGTACGGGACCCGGAAATTCACAAACAAGTGATAAGTGAGATTGTTGATTTCGCGATGCAACTTGGTTTTACCACGATGCAACTTGACTTTTCCCCGATAACCGGTGGTGAAGGAAATGTTGAATTTTTACTTCACTTGCGCAAAGGTAATACTAAGCAACAAATCACTGCAACTGAGATTGAATCAACCGTTTCTGCTTCACAAATGTTGAAGAATGATTAAAAGAAGGCAGTTGCCTTCTTTTTTTGCGGAAAGAAATGGTGTCAACCTTGATGAATTAGGGTAAACCGTAGATAATATAAGTATGTGACAAATGAAGCTGATAGTGATTAAAAATTAAGGTAAGGTGATGGCATGAATAAAGGACAACGCCATATCAAAATTAGAGAAATTATTACAAACCACGAAATTGAAACTCAGGATGATTTAGTAGATCAATTAAAAAGCGATGGATACAATGTAACGCAAGCAACGGTTTCTCGTGATATTAAAGAACTACATCTTGTGAAAGTTCCGTTACAAGACGGTCGCTATAAGTACAGCTTACCGGCTGATCAAAAGTTTAACCCGCAGCAGAAGTTAAAAAGGACGTTGACGGATAGTTTTATTAGTATCAACCAAGCTGGAAATCTTGTGGTCATGAAAGCCATGCCTGGTAATGCGAATGCAATTGCTGTTTTAATGGATAATTTAGACTGGCCAGAACTAATAGGAACGATTTGCGGAGATGATACGATTTTAATTATTTGTAGGACTGAAGAAGAAGGTCGAGAAGTGTCCGATCGATTTTTAAATATGCTTTAAAAGGTGGCGATTGTCATATGTTAATGGAATTATCCATTAAAAACTTTGCCATTATCCGCTCATTAACAGTTCCTTTTGAAAAAGGACTGACGGTTTTAACAGGTGAAACGGGAGCTGGTAAATCAATTATCATTGACGCCATAGGATTATTGCTTGGAGGAAGAGGGTCGGCAGAATTTGTTCGTTTCGGCGAAAAACGCGCGGAAATTGAAGGTTTATTCTCGCTGGATCCATCTCATCCTGTCCTAACAAAACTAGAATCACTAGGCATTGACTTGGAAGAAGGTATGTTAATTTTACGTCGTGATATTACAGAGGCGGGAAAAAGCATTTGCCGTATTAATGGGAAGTTAATGACGATTGGTTCTTTACGCGAAATTGGACAATCATTAATTGATGTCCATGGTCAACATGAACATCAATCGTTAATGCATCCAGAAGAACACTTAGAATTATTAGATGGATTTGGTGGCAAAAAGTTAATTAGGGCTTTGGCGGAATACCGCAAATTATATGGTCAAGTCCAAAAGCTTGATAAGCGCATGAAAGAATTAAATCAAAATGCGCAAGAAATTGCTCAAAAAACGGATTTGTATACGTATCAATTAGGAGAAATAGAACAAGCAAAATTAGTACCAGAAGAAGATTTACGTCTTCAAGCGGATCGATTTAAATTGGCGAATAGTGAAAAGCTTTATGAAGCATTGACGCGTAGTTATGAGCATTTGTATGGGGAAGAACGTGGTTTAGATTTTATTAGCGGTATGCTTTCTCATCTTGAAACGGCAGCTCGATCGATGAAGATATAAAGCCATTATATGAACAAGCGTCATCTAGTTTTTATATGTTTGAGGAAGCGACTTATTCAATCCGTGAAGCGTTGGATAATGTAGATTTTAATCCTGTCACACTGGAACAGGTAGAATCTCGTCTTGCTGAAATAGATAAGCTTAAGAAAAAATATGGTGAATCAGTTGAAGCGATTCTTGAGTATGCAGCTTTGATTGAAGAAGAGCTTGAAGAAATTTCAAATAAAGATGATCGGATGATCGAACTAGAAGAGAAGCATCAAGCTGTATTGGCTGATCTAGAACTAGAAGCAGAAACAGTGACGGATTTACGCAAATCAGCTGCCGCTTACTTAAAAGACGCGATTATGATGCAATTAAAGGACTTGTACATGGAGAAAACAAAATTCCATGTTGCATTCCATCCAATTGGACCAAATTCCTTTCAAAAAGATGGACAAGACAAAGTGGAATTTATGATCTCAACGAACCCTGGTGAACCGATAAAGCCTTTAGCCAAAGTCGCTTCTGGTGGAGAAATATCGAGGATTATGCTAGCTCTTAAGTCGATCTTTTCTGCTAATGGAACGGTGACATCTGTGATTTTTGACGAAGTAGATACAGGAGTAAGTGGCAGGGTTGCGCAAGCGATTGCTGAAAAGATTCAACGCATATCAAAAGGTTCCAAGTGTTATGCATTTCTCATTTGCCTCAAGTAGCCGCGATGGCTGATCAACATTTGTATATTTCGAAAGAAGAACAGGGCGACCGAGTCATCACAAATGTGCAATCTTTGACAGGAATAACAAAAGTTAATGAGTTGGCAAGAATGTTATCTGGTGTCGAAGTGACTGAAATAACGAGAAAGAATGCACAGGAATTACTTGATCAAGCAAAAAAGAAGAAAGTTCATCCATAGAAATGCTGCCCATATTGGGTGGCTTTTTCTTTTTTAGTCGGTTATAAATATGGCTTCTCGAGGCAACATTAATAGTACAGCCAGCATGGAGGTGTGGGTTGGGAGCGAGGAGTGAACGGTTTGAAAAAGAGGGTGCACGATTTGTCATTGGGGTTATGCTTTTTTTATGTGTGTTTTCACTAGGATTGTCACAACAGGTTAGGCAATTCGTGGAAATTCCGACCAGTATTACTATGTTTAAAGGAAGCGACGTCGCGATTGATGCGAGTACGGTATCGTTAAATGGTGAACAAGTTGTAGCGTCCGCATACAAAGTCGGTGATCAGACTCATATACATGGAAACGAGTCAGGAAAAGCGGAAGTAGTTATGAAAGCTGGTAATTTCCCGATAAAAGCGATTGATGTTAATGTCATTCCAGAAATTAAAGTTATTCCTGGCGGCCAATCAATTGGTGTAAAATTAAACACAGAAGGTGTTTTGGTTGTTGGACATCATTTAATTGAGACAGCTAAAGGACAAAAATCACCTGGTGAATTCGCAGGAATTGAAGTTGGTGATATGATTACAAAAATCAATGGTATTAAAATGCATTCGATGAATGAAGTATCAAAGTTTGTTCAAGATGCAGGAGAGTCAGATAAAGAACTTAACGTTGAAGTCATTAGAGATAATCAAGCAATCCAAACAATTATTAAACCGGAAAAAGCAAAAGGGGATCATTTATATCGCTTAGGTTTATATATTCGTGATTCTGCTGCAGGTGTAGGAACAATGACATTCTATGAACCAAAAAGCAAAAAATACGGTGCTTTAGGCCATGTTATTTCAGATATTGATACAAAAAAGCCGGTTGCGGTACATGATGGTCAAGTCATGCGTTCTTCTGTTACATCCATTTCAAAAGGAATTCATGGTGAGCCAGGTGAAAAGCTTGCAAGCATCTCTAAAGACAAAGATGTTTTAGGCACAATTAATAAAAATAGTCCGCTGGGCATTTATGGCGAACTACATCGTAATCGGTTGGAAAATCATTTATATGATAAACCGCTTCCGATTACAACTGCTGCAGAAGTAAAAGAAGGGCCAGCACAGATATTGACGGTTTTAAATGATGAAAAGGTTGAGCAATTTGATGTTGAAATTGTCTCTAGCATTAATCAAGATAAACCAGCTACAAAAGGCATGGTTATAAAAGTAACGGATCCAACTTTGTTAAAAGAAACTGGGGGCATTGTACAAGGTATGAGTGGAAGTCCAATTATTCAAGATGGAAAGCTTATTGGTGCAGTAACTCATGTGTTTGTTAACGACCCGACATCTGGTTATGGATGTCATATTGGCTGGATGCTTGAAGAAGCAGGGATATACACCGGTCTTCTAGAAGCTAAAGCGAGTTAATGACTCGTTTTAGCTTATTTTTTGCTTTTCAACGAATAAAATACACGACTCTGCACATTTCTTTGTTACAATAAAAGAAAGAGAAAAGATGCAGTTTTGAAATATGTCGAAAAATAGAGTATTTAAGAGAATAAATGCGTTTTTATTAATAAATCGGCTTATTTGAAATTAATTAAAGGAATGTATGAGCCTTTGTCGAATCGATTAAGTACACCAAAAGGAACTGGGGGAAGAATAAATGAGTAATGTAACAGTCTGCATCGCGGATGATAACAGAGAATTGGTTCATTTACTAAGTGAGTACGTGGGCGCTCAAAATGATATGGAAGTTGTGGGTACTGCTTATAATGGACAAGAGTGCCTAACGGTTGTAGAAGAAAAGGCTCCTGACGTGTTGCTTCTCGATATTATTATGCCTCATTTAGATGGATTGGCTGTTCTTGAGCGATTAAGTCAAAAGGCAAAAAAACCACAAATCATTATGCTAACTGCTTTTGGGCAAGAAGACGTCACGAAACGTGCTGTAGATTTTGGGGCGGCTTACTATGTACTTAAACCGTTTGATATGGACGCTTTAATGGATAAGATAAGAGAAATTGGCGGTAATAAATTGACAAGAGCAAAATCCTCTTCGTTAACTTTTAGTGCGCCTCGTAATGAAGGAAGACAAATTAACTTGGATGCAAGTATCACAAGCATTATTCATGAAATTGGTGTGCCTGCACATATTAAAGGATATATGTATTTGCGAGAAGCAATTACGATGGTTTATAAAGACATTGAATTGCTTGGTTCAATAACGAAAGTGCTTTATCCCGATATCGCTAAGAAGTTTAATACAACAGCGAGTAGAGTTGAGCGAGCAATCCGTCATGCGATTGAAGTGGCTTGGAGTAGAGGGAATATTGATTCCATTTCCACGTTATTTGGCTACACAGTAAGTCATTCAAAAGCAAAACCTACTAACTCCGAATTTATTGCGATGGTAGCTGACAAACTGCGTATTGAACATAAGGTGAGCTAATAACGGTAAAAGTAAGTGCTAATAAGCGCTTGCTTTTTTTGTGCGTCTGTGGCTAATTTTCGGTATAGCTTCTTATACTAGTTGACAAGAGGTTTGCATGGAAAGAAAACGATAGGAGGTCGGGTCATTGATACATGTGGTGCTTTTTTTTATGTTGCCGTTAATTGCTATCGTATTGAAGACCGGTTTTGCAGATGCTTCTTGGACCACAGTGATTAGAGGGAAAGAATTGCCGTATAGTTTAGGAGCTTTTATTTTATTTAGTTATTCGTTGCTTTGTGGTTACGTTGCTAGTGAAAATATATTTTTCTCATATGCGGCTCTTCTTTATGCAACGGGGATTTGGGCTATTGGTTTTTATTGTGACAAGAATGGTTACTTTACAAAGCAACTATTTAAGATAAAGCACCCAGCAATGATCATGATGGGAACGACTGCGGCCATATTTTCTTGGTACATTTTATGGAGTTCTGAAGCGTTAGGAGTGCTGAATTTAATAACAACGAGCCTATCGCTACTTGTTTTTCCAGTAGTGTGCAAAGTGGCTAATGAAAAGCCGTTACGTCTGTGGAAATTAAGTCTTTTTTTCTTAATCATTAGTTGCTTTTTTATAGAGGTTCCGGCATTCACGGATTTATTGTATGCAGTCACGGTTCTATATATTGTGTTTGTGCTCGAAGGAGAAGGTCAAGCTTCTTTTGGGGTGAACGGTGCATTATTAGTTGGAACGATGATGGCTATTTGGTTTGTTTCTGTCATTAATACTTCCGTTCACTTGCTTCTTATTTTATTGGTAATTGTTTTCTTTGCGATCCTTTTCTTTAAAAAAACAAGGGGATTACAGTTGCCGTTTTTTCGATGGATTGAAGAATTTGGTTTAAGGGACAAATAAAAAAGCATAGCCAGCTATGCTTTTTTATTAAATAACGATGAAGAAACCTTGCCTCTTTTTTTGTCTCGATGAAAGATAAATCCAGCCATGAAAAATAGACCGAGGAAAAAAAAGACAAGGCCTGCTAAGAATTGAACCCAAATATTCGGGTACGGAGTTAGTTGGATAAAGAAAAAGAATCACGAATTAATTTAATGCCGTAACCAGCACCGATAATAGGGACAAGTAAGATGCATAAAGCAATGATTCTGCCCATGAAACCCCTCTTTTCTTTCATTGTGCTTGTTCTATTGTAGAACAGATTCAAGAGATTGTACATGTTGTTCTTGCATCATTTGCTTAATTATACGATACTTAAAATAAATGACATCAGCACGTAAGACCAAGTCCTAATTTGTAAAATGAGGTGATGTCTTGAAAAAAGTAATTTTAGTCGGAGAGGGCATTGAAGCACGGCGTCTTCTTGTATTGATAATAAAACTTCGCGTAGTTAAGTTGCTTTTTATTGTCTCTGAAGATGGTGAGCTCCAGAGAATAGCTCGTGAAAATAAAATAGCAAGCTGTTCTTTCGAAATGGGGATGGAAGATGGTGAAGCTGATTTTGTTATTGCCGAAGAAAAGACAAGGATAGAAGCTAAGCATGTAAGTTTCGAATACGTGTGGAGCCTGTTGTTTTCTGCTATTGATGGCCGCCTACTTATGGAGAAAGCCATTGATGCAATTGAAGATGGCATGATTATTGTTAATGTCGATGCAACAGTACATTACATGAATGAAGCGGCAGCTCAAATGGCTGATGTTCATATGAAGTCAAGCATAGGTGCTGCAATTCAACAGTTGCTTCCTACAAGTGGATTGCCTCGAGTAATTAGGACGAAGCAACCAGAGTATAATCAGTTGCAGACATTTGCAAATGGAACAACGATTGTCACAACGAGAATGCCCCTTATACATAATGGACAAAGTACAGGTGCAATTGCGATCTTTAAAGATGTCACCGAAGCGACGCAAATGGCTGAACAAATCACGGACTTACGAAGTATCCAGACAATGCTTGAAGCTATTATCTATTCATCAAATGATGCGATTTCTGTTGTTGATGAAAAAGGAACTGGCTTAATGATTAATCCAGCATATACAAAAATGACAGGACTCTTACCAGAACAAATAGTCGGTAAACCGGCAACGACAGACATATCTGAAGGCGAGAGTATCCATATGCAAGTGTTACAAACACAGAGGCCTGTTCGAGGGGCTAGATTGAAGCTTGGTCCGAGGAAACGAGATGTAGTTGTTAATGTTGCTCCAGTTGTTGTGGATGGCCATTTAAAAGGAAGCGTTGGCGTTATTCATGATGTGTCAGAGTTGAATACAATTACAAGTCAGTTGCGTCAAGCAAAAAGAAAGTTGGCCAGTTTAGAAGCGAACTACTCATTTGATGACATTGTTGGTTCTTCAGAAGGAATGTCATTAGCAATTAAACAAGCCAAGCTCGGAGCGGACACTTCTTTACCAATTTTATTACTTGGAGAAACAGGAACTGGAAAGGAGCTATTTGCCCACGCTATCCACAATGAAAGTGAGCGTCGGAAGCAACCGTTTGTGCGGGTCAATTGTGCAGCTCTTACAGAGTCATTGTTAGAGAGTGAATTATTTGGTTATGAACAAGGTGCTTTTTCAGGGGCATTAAGGACAGGGAAAAAGGGGTTATTTGAAGAAGCGGCAAGAGGAAGCATCTTCTTGGATGAAGTTGGAGAACTGTCCCAAAGCACACAGGCAAAATTATTGCGCGTTTTACAAGAAAAAGAAATTGTCCGTGTAGGAGGTACAAAACCAATTGCAATCGATGTACGGGTGATAGCCGCAACGAATGTTGATCTCTATGCTGCACTCCACGAGAAGCGATTTAGAGAGGATTTATACTACCGATTAAATAAATTACCGATTCGAATACCACCTTTACGTGAACGTTTAAATGATCTAGCGGCATTAGCTACATATCTTATTCAGAAACTAAACCAAGATTCGGCCGAAATATTCAATCGATTTCGAAGCTTGTTCTTTCCGATTTTCAAGAGTATGATTGGCCTGGGAATGTTCGTGAGCTTGAGAATGTTTTAGCTCGAGCGATGATTTATATGAACCTTGGAGCAACCGAACTTCAAAATGTTCCCTTACCGGTAAAGAAGCCAAAAACCATTGGCTCTGAAGAAGTGGAAGTGAATAAGCAGTTATTCAAGAATAATTTGAGTGAATACCTTGCCGAAAGAGAAAGAGACTATATTCATGCGGTTCTCGAGGAAACAAAGGGTATAAAAACGGAAGCGGCTAAAAGGCTCGGGATATCTGTACGGTCACTCTATTATAAGATGGAAAAACATCAACTTGAATGATTTTGCCTGCAACTTTTGCAGGTTGTGCAAAAGTTGCGTAGAAGGATGTTGGAAGGGTTGTTTCCTTGCCGGAACATATTTGGCACCATTTTTGCATTGTAAGAAGGGGAGCTTCATGCCGAAATGGCCTAGCTTAGTTAAGGGGGATGTAACATGAATTTGTTTACAAAAATGGTGGAGCGTGATTATGAGCAGCTTGTTGTCTGTCAAGACCGCACATCTGGATTAAAGGCGATTATTGCAATACATGATACTACGCTAGGGCCTGCGCTCGGCGGTACGAGAATGTGGAATTATGAAACAGAAGAAGAAGCATTTGAAGATGTTCTTCGATTATCAAGAGGTATGACGTATAAAAATGCTGCGGCAGGATTAAACCTAGGTGGCGGAAAAGCAGTCATTATTGGAGATGCTCGTAAAGACAAAAATCCAGAAATGTTCCGTGCTTTCGGTCGTTATATCCAAGGGTTAAATGGACGCTATATTACTGCTGAAGACGTGGTACAACAGTTGAAGATATGGATACAATTCATGATGAAACGGATTATGTCACTGGAATTTCTCCAGCTTTTGGAGCATCTGGGAATCCATCACCGGTTACGGCGTACGGTGTTTATGTAGGTATGAAAGCAGCAGCTAAGGCTGGTCTTGGTTCTGAAGATTTAGCGGGGAAAACAATTGCAGTTCAAGGTGTTGGAAATGTTTCCTATCACTTGTGTAAATATCTTCATAAAGAAGGCGCTCAATTGATCGTAACTGATATACACAAACCTTCAGTGGAACGTGCTGTAGCAGAGTTTGGTGCAAAAGCGGTAGAACCAGATGAAATCTGCAGTGTGTACTGTGATATTTTTGCGCCATGTGCTTTAGGCGGAATTATAAATGATGAAACGTTGAAGACATTAAAAGCATCAGTTGTTGCTGGAGCAGCAAACAATCAGTTAAGAGAAGAAGCGCATGGTGTTAAGTTGCAAGAAATGGGCATTGCGTACGCGCCAGATTATGTGATCAATGCAGGTGGAGTCATTAATGTAGCGGATGAGTTAAACGGTTATAACAGGGACCGCGCCTTTAAAAAGGTGGAAGGTATTTATGACAATGTAGCACGTGTGTTTGAGATTGCGCGTGAGAACAATATACCAACATTTCAAGCTGCAGATCAGATGGCGGAACAGCGAATTGAGCGCATGCGCTATGCAAGAGGGACGTTTTTGCAAACGAACATCATATTCTTTCTCGCAAGAAATAAAGTGGAAAAGGTGATACCAATATGGCTGAAAACTACGATCTGGTTATCGTTGGCGGAGGGACGGGCGGCTATTCAGCCGCCATCCGTGCCGCGCAAGAAGGCTTAAAAACGGCGATAGTTGAACGTGACCTATTAGGTGGTACTTGTTTACATAGAGGTTGTATTCCTAGCAAAGCATTGTTAAGGAGTGCGGAGGTTTTTCGAACCGCGAAAAATGCAAGTAACTATGGCATAAAAGCAGAAAATATTGAACTTAATTTTTCAGATGTTCAAAAACGGAAGCAAGAAATAGTTGATCGACTAGCAAATGGTGTCCGTGCTCTAATGAAAAAAGGAAAAATTGATGTGTATAGCGGTAGAGGGAGAATGCTCGGACCTTCGATATTTTCACCTTCTCCAGGAACAATCTCAGTTGATTTGGAAAATGGGGAAAATGAAATGTTGATTGGGTCCAATGTTATTTTAGCAACTGGTTCGTCACCTCGTCCTTTACCTAATACGCCTTTTGATAGTGAATTTGTTTTAAGTTCTGATCATGCCCTTGAACTGACTGAACTTCCAGCGTCTATGCTAATTGTTGGTGGAGGTGTTATTGGTATTGAGTGGGCGTCTATGTTAGTTGACTTTGGCGTCAATGTAACGGTTATTGAAACGGCCGAACGGATTCTCCCAACAGCTGATGAAGTTATTTCCAAGGAAATGATGAAACAACTTCAAAAGCGTGGTGTTGAATTTTATACAGGCGCGAGTTTGGATGAGGCATCGCTTCAGATTGAGGGCGACGTGACAGTGACGATTCAGCAAAACGGAACGTCACAGCAACTAAACGCAGAGAAAATGCTTGTTTCAATAGGACGTACAGCAAACGTTGCAGACATAGGAGTTGATAACACAGACATCGTTTTAGAAAACGGTTACATTTCCGTTAATGAGTATGGTCAAACAAAAGAATCACATATATACGCCATTGGTGATTGTATTGGTGGATTGCAGCTGGCGCATGTAGCTAGTCATGAGGGTTACTTGCTGTTGCTCATATGAGCAACAAGCAAGTTGAGCCAATCAATCCTTTAACTGTTGCTTCATGCATTTATAGTTTCCCCGAATCAGCTCAAGTGGGTTTAACAGAAGCACAAGCCAAGAAGGCGGGCTATCAAGTTAAAGTGGGAACATTTCCCTTTGCCGCAATTGGAAAAGCACTTGTGCAAGGTGAAGAAGAAGGATTTGTTAAACTAATCGCTGATGCTACCAACAACGATTTGCTTGGTGTCCACATAATAGGTGGGCATGCGACAGAATTGATATCTGAAGCGGCACTCGCAAAATTTCTTGATGCTGCCTATTTTGAGATTGGTGAGACGATTCATCCTCATCCAACTTTGTCGGAAGCAATCGGAGAAGCAGCATTAGCGGTGGACAAACGCGCAATCCATATGTAAGGAGGAAATCTTATGACAGAAAAAAAACATGAACAATTAGGTTTAACGGACGATGATGCAATCGAAATGTACAAAACAATGTTGCTAGCTAGGCGAATTGATGAACGGATGTGGCTGTTAAACAGAGCTGGTAAAATTCCTTTTGTTATTTCTTGCCAAGGGCAAGAAGCTTCTCAAGTGGGTGCGGCTTTTGCTTAAACCGCGATGAGGATTTTGTTCTTCCGTATTATCGCGATATGGGTGTAGTACTTGCGTTTGGAATGACTGCAAAAGACTTAATGCTCTCTGGTTTTGCGAAAGAAGAAGACCCCAATTCAGGCGGACGCCAAATGCCAGGACATTTTGGTCAAAAGCGAAACCGTATTGTCACTGGATCTTCACCAGTTACGACGCAAGTTCCCCATGCGGTGGGAATTGCTCTAGCTGGGAGACTTGAAAACAAGAACTTTGTGACTTTTACTACATTTGGAGAAGGATCTTCCAACCAAGGAGATTTTCACGAAGGGGCAAATTTTGCAGGAGTGCATAAATTGCCTGTTATCTTTATGTGCGAAAACAATAAATACGCTATCAGTGTGCCGATTGAAAAGCAGTTGGCATGTAAAAGCGTAGCCGACCGTGCTGTTGGTTATGGAATGCCAGGTGTGACTGTTGATGGCAATGATCCGTTAGCTGTCTATGAAGCAGTGAAAAATGCGGCTGATCGAGGCAGAAATGGAGAAGGTCCATCTCTCATTGAGACAGTCTCTTATCGGTTAACACCACACTCAAGTGATGATGATGATCGAGCGTATCGTTCGCGAGAAGAAGTGGAAGAAGCGAAAGCAAAAGACCCAATTCACACGTATGCGAACTATCTGATTGGATGCGGAGCTCTTAAAGAAGAAAATTTAGCTATATTGGACGAGGAAATTGCTGTGATCGTCAATGAAGCGACTGAATATGCAGAGCAGGCTGGGTATGCGGAACCGAAGACAGCTTATTTGCATGTGTATGACGAGGAGGCGAATTAAATGGCCGTGCTATCTTATATAGAAGCAGTGACGAGTGCATTGACGGAAGAGATGGAACGTGACAACAAAGTATTTGTATTAGGTGAAGATGTTGGTAAACGTGGCGGTGTCTTTCGGGCTACTGCCGGCCTCTATGAAAAGTTTGGCGAGGCACGGGTAATTGATACCCCGTTAGCAGAATCAGCAATTGCGGGAGTTGGTATTGGGGCTGCTATGTATGGGATGCGCCCAGTGGCAGAAATGCAATTTGCAGATTTTATTATGCCAGCAGTTAACCAAATCGTATCAGAAGCAGCGAAAATCCGTTATCGGTCAAATAATGATTGGACATGTCCAATCACAATTCGTGCGCCATATGGTGGCGGAATTCATGGCGCTCTCTACCACTCACAAAGCGTTGAAGCAATGTTTGCAAATATCCAGGATTAAAAATTGTGATGCCGTCAACGCCTTATGATGTGAAGGGCTTGTTGAAATCGGCAATTCGTTCGAATGATCCTGTTCTATTCTTTGAACACAAACGTGCTTATCGATTAATAAAAGGTGAAGTCCCAGAGAGTGATTATACTCTTCCGATAGGTAAAGCAGATGTGAAGCGCGAGGGTGATGATGTCACTGTCATAACATATGGTCTAGCAGTTCATTTCGCACTTCAAGCAGCGGAGAGGCTAGAGAAAGATGGTATTAGCACTCATATTCTTGATTTGCGAACGATTTACCCTCTTGACCAAGAAGCGATTAAAGAGGCAGCAAGTAAAACGGGTAAAGTCCTACTTATTACAGAAGCCAATAAAGAAGGAAGCATAATGGGAGAAGTTGCTGCTATTGTTGCCGAAAACTGTATGTTTGATCTCGATGCGCCTATTCAACGTCTTGCGGGACCTGATATACCTGCGATGCCATACGCGCCAACGCTTGAGAAAGAATTTATGATTAATCCAGACAAAGTTGAGCGAGCAATACGCGACTTGGCAGAGTTTTAAAGGAGGGAATGACAGATGGCGACTAAAATGACAATGCCACAACTTGGTGAAAGTGTGACAGAGGGTACGATTAGTAAATGGTTGGTTGAGCCAGGCGATAAAGTAAACAAGTATGACCCAATTGCAGAAGTACTTACAGATAAAGTCAGTGCTGAAATTCCTTCCTCTTTTACTGGCACAATAACTGAATTACTTGTAGATGAAGATGATACTGTTTCAGTAGGTACGGATATTTGCGCAATTGAAGAAGTGGGAGTTACGGCTGCAGCAAGTGAACCTGTGCAAGAAGAAGAGAAAGTAGAACAAAAAGTTACTAACTCTGTTGATAAAGATGCTTCACAAAAAAACAAGATATTCTCCAGCAGTTATGCGTCTAGCGCAAGAAAATAACATTGACCTCAATTTATTATCAGGCAGTGGTCGTGGTGGACGCATTACACGCAAGGATGTGGAAGCATACCTCACTACGGGAGCTACACAACAAACGCGTGAACCAGAGAAACAAGAAAATAGAGAAGAAGTGGCCGTTGACCCTGTTCCTAGTAAACGTCAGACCAACGAGACGACGACAGTAAAAGGCGATAAAGAAATAGCTGTAAATGGTGTTCGAAAGGCCATTGCAGCGAATATGGTGAAAAGTAAGTCGGAAATGCCCCATGCTTGGACAATGGTAGAAGTTGATGTCACGAATTTAGTGAAATTGCGTGAAAAGAAAAAAGCGGAATTCAAGGAGCAAGAAGGCTACAATTTAACTTATCTACCTTTCTTTATGAAAGCATGTGTCGAAGCGTTGAAGGAATTTCCACAAATTAATTCTCAGTGGCTGGCGATAAAATCATTCACAAAAAAGAAATAAACGTTTCAATGGCTGCGGCGACAGACGAAGCTTTATTTGTCCCTGTTATTCATAATGCTGACGAACTAACTATTAAAGGGTTAGCAAAGAAAACAAATGAACTTGCAGGGAAAGTTCGTTCTGGCAAACTGAGTGGAGATGATATGAAAAATGGCACGTTTACAATTAACAATACGGTTCATTTGGATCGATATTATCCCAACCAATTATTAATGCGCCACAGGCAGCCATTCTGTCAATAGAGTCAATCGTAAAACGACCAGTTATTATGGAAACGGAAGCAGGGGATGTAATAGCGGTTCGCCATATGGTTAATCTGTGTTTATCTCTTGATCATCGAGTGCTTGATGGACTTATTTGTGGTCGTTTCCTAGCCTCGATAAAAAAACGGTTAGAACATATGACGGAAGAAAATACAATGATCTATTAAAAGAAGAGCCTAGCTCTTCTTATTTTTTCTTGAAAATAAAGTAGTGCTAAAATTAATCGCATTGCTTGTTAAATAAATGCAATCGGCTTACAATAAGAAAAGAATAAAAAGGAGGGCGAAGAGGTGCAACAGTTTAACTTTTTTATGAATGATGTCGTCCAAGAGGCGCGTAATGATATGATTCAAGCTGGCTATACTCAACTTGAAACAGTGGAAGATGTTGAGAAAGTGTTTTCAGAAGAAGGTACAACACTTGTAATGATCAACTCCGTCTGTGGATGTGCTGGAGGAATTGCCCGTCCAGCAGCTGCTTATATGAAGAATTACGAAACAACGCCAGATCGATTTGTAACGGTGTTTGCTGGTCAAGATAAAGAGGCAACTGCACGTGCCCGAGAGCAGTTTACTGGATACGGTCCATCATCTCCATCATTTGCTTTACTAAAAGATGGAAAAATCCAAACGATGGTAGAGCGTCACGAAATTGAAGGACATGAACCGATTCAAGTGGTGCAAAAGTTAGAACAAGCATTTGATACGTACTGCAAAAAGTGAGAATTAAAAACACCTGAACGTTTTCGTTTAGGTGTTTTTAATTTGTTTTTGTTGCTGGTGTAAAGAGATTTTTAGACTTAGGCGATATGTCTCAAGGCAATTTCCGTCATGCGTACGCGTAACAATTATTTTTAAATTATTATTTGGAGTCAGATTATTCAAGTTCTATTAGACAAAATCATCGGAAAATAGTAAAATGAAACGCGGAATTTGTCACCTTCATTAGACAGACAATGGTAAGCATTCGTGGCTTATGCTATAATAATTACGGGAAAAGGGGTGTCTTTATGCAAAAACAATATGATAAAATCCAATACTTCCTAAATATGGAAGAGGAAATCACATTCAAAGAATTTCAAGATTTTTATAAAGAAGTTGTTAATGAATTAAGCACAATCCATCAAGGGATGGATGAAGAGACGTTATGGAAAGCGTTGTTTGTTGTTGAGAATATTATTTCCAACGCAGATGGACGTGTAAAAGAAACAAAGGTACAGAAGCGAAGAAATATAGCAAGATGTCCCAGCGTTTGCAGCTTTATGCAAAGAATTTTGGTGTTCGTCTAGGAGAAGCGGGATACACAGAAGAGGATATTAACGAGCGTTTCCAAAAAATGTTGCTGAAGGCGAGCAGGCAACAAAATCCTCTTAATGAAAAAGAGGGAGATTCGTATTGACAACTCCCTCTTAATCAAGTATATTAATACATGTCGTTAAAACGAATAGGCGCCTATGGTGAAATGGGATATCACACGAGATTCCGGTTCTCGCGTTGTGGGTTCGAATCCTGCTAGGCGCGTCATTTATAGTTAAGTATTAGTAGTTCAAGTTACATAAACACCTATTTAACACATGGATAATCCATTATCATTATCCTTTCGTGTTATGTAGTACTCTCTTCTTAATGATAAGAAGAGAGTTTTTTCATTTCAATATTCAGACAGAACGTATGTGAGCTTTGATTCAGATTGTTATTTGATCCTAATACCAAAAAAAGCGTCCGCGAATGCGTCGCTCATCGAGATGCTGTTTTTTGAAACTTTCGTTGATGGTCTGCTCTATTGATAATCCAATAAATAATACTAAAAGTGATAAAAGAGGACCAATTGTAACTTTTGGCGCCGTATTCTCAGTAAAAGAAAAGCTATGGTCATAAAGAGATAGACACTACAAGCTGCATTAATGTATTTTTTCGGATTGTTCAAAATCTATTCTCCCTTAAAGATGAAGATATTGATGACAGACATGATATTTAAAGCAACACAAAACCAGTTTTAAATTGCTGTTCATCATAATATATTCTGAATAAATTTATTTTATAGACATTTCTTAAAAAGTATTAGTTTCAGCAGTCACTTTGTAAAACGCTAAAACATACCAGAGAACGTAGTGAAAATAAGGTGTCGTATGTCTTAAATAGATGATATGAATAATAAAGTTCCAGTTCTCACTTTTTGGCTATGGACCTTGTTAGTTTTACGTCTCATAAAAAATCCGCATGTGCTTTTGCACATGCGGATTTTTTTTATGAAAGAAGCCCAACTAATGATAAGCCGTACTTGATTCCATCTTCGTTCACATCTTTGGTAATATAACGTGCTTGTGCTTGTACTTGAGCAGGTGCATTTCCCATTGCGACGCCATGTTCAACATAAGAGAGCATTTCTAAATCATTTAATTGGTCTCCAAAAGCATAAACATGCTTCAAGTCAATGTTTGCGTGGGCAATGAATTTAGAAATGCCATATGCTTTTGAACCTTCCTTTGGGAGAACATCAACAGATAGAGGATGCCAGCGTACAAATTTAAATTCAGGAAAACGTTCAACATATTGCTGTTGCTCATCTGGCTTACAAAATAAGAGTGCTTGATGTAAATTCGTTTGTTCATGAAAGTTCGGATTGTACTCGGGCAAATCAATCATTAATGAATGAATGCTTTCTCGAACATCAGGATGGTCTTCTCCGTTTGTCGTATAGGATTCTTCGGCCATAAAAACGAGAGGATGGTTTAATGAAGACGCAAAACGCTCAAATCGGCTAAACGCTACTGCATCCAATGTGTTTTGATAGATGAGTTCGCCTTTATAAACAACATATTGCCCATTAAAACAAACATACGAATCAATCTGAAGTTCTTGAAGTAGTTCTTTAAAAAAAATAGGGGGCACGGCCTGTCGCAATGGCAACATCATGACCTTTCTCTTGCAATAAGCGGATGGATTCTTTCGTAGAAGCAGGCAGCTGTTTTTTATCATTTAAAAGTGTTCCGTCAATGTCAAAAAAGATCAATGCTTTTTCCATTTTTCCACTCCCCAAAAATCAAAATATCTCTATAAAAACATTGGTCAAGCTAAAAAGAATGCATGTTTTGATGCAACATCAAAACCATACCGCACTCTTATATGACTGTCAATCGTTAAAGGTTGATTAAAAGAAGGCGGATGTGGGTATTAACTAAACTAAGACTTAACGAAGGGGAGATAAGATGCCTGCATTTAATATGATTGTCAGCTTTACTGATGGGACGACAGAGGAATGGATATTTGACGAGAATCCAAATGTACAAATTAGTGAGTGGCTAAAACAGGAGGCAACTTGGGTAAATGTTCAAGGGATTCATGTCAATTTAGGAAATGTTAAACGGATCGAAACAAAGGAAATTGATGGTCACACGGACAAGTAGTTTTTTTACAACTATCCCACACGCGTGTATACTAATAGAAAAAGCACGAGGTGAACAGGTTGGACCATCAAGAGACAAAGGAAGAGCGGACTACTCATCGCCATGTATCAGATAAAACACAAATTCAAAATCGCCTAAAACGAATTGAAGGGCAAGTTCGAGGCATCCATAAAATGATTGAAGAAGATCGGTACTGCGTTGATGTGCTCGTACAACTTTCAGCTATACAAGCTGCTCTGAAGAAAGTGAGCATGCACATGTTGGAAGACCACTCAAAGCATTGCGTGGCAGATGCGATTAAAAATGGAGACGGGGACGAAGCGATCTCGGAGCTAATGGATATTATTGGCCGTTTTTCAAAATAACCTTAAAAATCCTCTACGGCTATTATGTAGAGGATTTTTGTATTGTAATGCACGTTTGTATATACCTGAAGGGGGTATATATGTTATTCTATAAATACATAATGAAAAGGAAGTGAGCAAAGTGGAGAATGCAACGATTCAAGTAACAGGGATGTCTTGTGGCCATTGTGTGGCTTCGATTGAGAAAGCTCTTTCAGCTCTTTCAGGCGTAGGTGAAGTGAATGTGTCGCTTGAAAAAAATGAAGTAACTGTATCCTATGATCAAACGAAGCTAGGGTTAGATGCGATAAAGGAAGAGATTGAAGATCAGGGGTATGATGCAAAATAGAACATTTTCTATTTTGCAATGAATGTTGACTAATAGAGAGTTCTATCTATTATTTAACGGTATTTAATTAATTGATCTAAATAAAGAAAACGCCGAGCATACTCGGCGTTTTCTTTATTCTATTTCTTCTCGTAACAATGAAAAGATTAGTTGATCTACAAAACGATCGCCCTTAAGTTGAACGTCGCGTAGCCTACCTTCTCGCATAAACCCAAGCTTATGGAGTGCATGGATTGAACGGTCATTTTCCGGTTCGATACGTGCCTCAACCCTATGTAAATCATATCGTTTAAATCCGTCTGCTAGTATGTAACGTAGTGCTTCAGAGGCATACCCTTTGCCCCAGAAATGTTTCCCAAGTTCATAGCTAATTTTCGCGCTACGGTGTTCTGTTTGAAAGGTTTCAAACCCACAGGAACCAATAATTTCATTTGTGTCTTTTAGGATAATGGCGTAACGTGATGCTTCCCTTGAGAGACTTGCGTGTGTAAAAATCGAATAACTTCTTTTGCTTGATCCAGTGTGTCTAGCGTATCAATTTTCATATATCTTGTCACACGTATATCTGACCAAATTGGAAATAATGCTTCTGCATCTTCTTCTAAAAGTTCACGAAGGATTAGTCTTGGGGTATTAAAACTCTCACTGTCCAACAGCATTCACCATCTCTCAGTATCGTTTCCTGTATTTTAGCATGAACGGACGATTCTTTGTACATCTTTCGTAAGTAATTTCACAGTTGACTTCTATAAAAAGATAAGATATATTAATAGATGTCCAAGATATAATTACATATTTCCCATGATCCGTTAGCTCAGCTGGGAGAGCGCCACCTTGACAGGGTGGAGGTCACTGGTTCGAGCCCAGTACGGGTCATCACTGAAAACCCTTGATATATAAGGGTTTTTTATTTTTGTGATAACCCCATTATAGCCTCAAAAACCCTTTTTGATACGAATTTAATTGTCTTGATTTTTATAGAAAGCTTGTCCAAACACTACTGCTGTATCTTTTTGTAGGTTAGGGAGAAGGTGACTGTAACGACCCAATGTGATGCGGACGTTAGCGTGGCTTAATCTTTCTGATACGATCTTAGGATTAATCCCTTGTCGTAGTAATAAACTGGCATGAGTTTTAATTCATGAAATCGAATCTTCTTAACTTCTGCTTTTTCTATTATTCCGTAATTGGATAAAAGAACTGAGTCTTGAGCTGTATCACTCTTTGTTATCTCGAAGCCATTCTTCATATTCTGTTTTTCTTAGCTGCAATACGAATGCAATTAAAGTGATCGGAATGATAAAGAACCAAGTAATTTGCATATCAGCTATAAAGTGGAAGGCGAATCCAAGGGATAATATGAATAGAGCTTTGAGAGTCGCTGCTAACCATTTATTCATTGAGAACACTCCTCGATTTTTTGATATGCATTCCAATAACCTAGGTTAAATGAGTAAAAGGGTATATGATTAATGTCCAAAAAACGTTGATATGAAGGTATTTAGGTCAATGTAGGGTAATACGGTAAATGGTCGATATCCTTGACAGGGTGAAGGTCATTGGTTTGAGCCCAATACGGGCCACCACTGAAAACTCTTGATATATATGGTATATATGGTATATATGGTACTGGACATCAAAAGAGGGAGGGAACGAAGCACTCGAGAGCTATTTTAAATTGTATCAATAACAGTTCTTTAGAACTAAAATGAAAGAATTATCTGCAAAAATAGTTAAAACACTTGTAATGTCACTTGTAAATACTTAAAATAGAAAAAAGATATGTTGGTGTCTTTTTATATTGGGAAATATGTAACGAGATTTCATCAAATTTAATTGGAGGGATTATGGACAAATCAGATTCTTTACTACTTATGTCGCTCATATCTGAATTTGAAGAGAAATTAGGAAGGGAATTATATGAAAATGAAAAAGCGTTACTTCGATCGATCGGTATTGAAACGAATGTTCCTTCGAAGTAATTCTATTTTTAATAGTTCTATAAAATCCTGTTTCAGTCCGTGTTTTACAGCTTCTTCATAAGCTTCGATTAATAATTTATCATTTATGTAATTTAGTGACACTTGGTACCCTCCAATGTATTTTCTGTTGTTGTAAAATAATTCTCATTATTATATATAATACATATTTAAGTTGGGAAAATCAAATTAAAACCCTGTTACAATCGACAGGGCTATTTTTCATTTATGTCGAATTTATAAATACGGAGGCAGCCATAGCCACGAATGTAATTCCCGTGCTTACCTGCACGCAATTTACACTAAGTTTTAATAACTCCTCTATATTCTCCTCTTTTTCAGATTCTACAATCTAAGTAAATATACCCGCCACCGAAAGAATATCATTTTGTTTTATCGTCTTTATTAGCTAGTGGATCTACCCAGTCTTCTCTATCTCACTTTAGGTTTATCTGTTTCGTCTTGGGCATTATTAAAGAAGTAGCCTAATGTTGCTGCAATAACGGCGGAAATTATTAAATATGGTTGAATCTCGAACAAAAGAGCTGAATAAAAAAACTGCCATGATAATAATTAGAGCGTTTACCAATTTTACTTGGTCGTCATAGGTGAATGACATTGTAAA
>BAXC01000050.1 GCA_001310375.1 Bacillus sp. JCM 19041
TCACTGGCGCTACCGGAACTACGGGCATCACCGGGCCTACCGGAGTCACCGGAATCACGGGTGCTACTGGAGCTACTGGAGCTACTGGAACTACTGGGCTCACTGGAGCTACTGGCGTCACTGGAGTCACCGGACTTACCGGACTTACCGGAGTCACTGGAGCTACGGGAATCACCGGACCTACTGGGGCGACAGGAGTCACTGGAGTCACTGGAGTCACTGGCGCTACTGGAGTTACGGGAGCTACTGGAGCTACTGGAGTCACCGGACCAACAGGAGCTACTGGACCAACCGGGGCAACAGGTCCTCTTATTTCATCATTCGGTTTTTCAGCCCAGAAAACATCTGCAGTTATAAGTTCTGCTGGACAATTGACTGGTTGGACGACAGCAAGTCCTTTTTATACAGGAACTGGATTCGACGCGACTGGTGGGAATTTCACGGTTCCAGTTAGTGGTAGGTACTCGATTAAGGCGATCATTAATTATCGAACGACTGCTGCTTTATCAGCACAAATTGGAGCTGGTGTGAACCCTGCTTTTACAATCCAAAGAATATCACCAACAGCTACTACAATCGCAACAGGGCTTATATCCATTTTAGATGTAAATATACTGCTCTTACTGACTTTAAGAGTCATACTTGGAACTGGAGAAGTCACTCTTGTCGCTGATGTAGAATTGAATGCTGGTGATGTTTTGGGGGTGTTTTATGTAGCGAGTGGATTGACCATTAATTTAAATATAGGGGCATTTGTTCCTGCAGGCACTGTTTGGTCTGTTCACAGAATAACCTAGAAGCAATGAAAACGATCTTTTGAAATGCGAAAATAGATGACTTTGATAAGTTCATCTATTTTCGCGTTTTAGCGTTCTTCTTGATCTGACCTTTTACAATCTCAGCAAGAAAGCTCGCAACGTGCGCAGTAGTAGTTTAAAAAACTGCGACAATCCAAGAAGCTCTGGAAACGAATTAAAATGCTGTGCGCCTTTCATTGGACCTATGTTTGCTGGGTTAACGCTCGCTTCCTTGAGCTTTGCTGGAACGATGGCTGTACAGCTCGTCTTTACCACACTAGCACTTCTATGTGCAATAAGGGTAAACACATATTTGCTTAATGCACTCCATTAGTTAAAAACAGACGAACGTTTCTGGAATATTTCCTACTTATAGAAATCAGTTACAAACAAACTAATTTTGGGGTTGATTAATCTTGAAAAAGTGGTCAATTGCATTAGCATCCGTAATTTTCCTTTCTTCAACAGCTTTTATCGGTATCAATTCAAATGAGAGCGATGTAACAGAGCTTGATGGAAAACAAGACTTTCATAACCTAAGCATTTCAACTAAAGGTGAGCACGATTTTCATTAATTAATTCCATCAATCGAGTAGCCTTGAAATATTTTTATATCATAATTCAAAAAAGAAAGCTCTCAAGTTTGCTTTCTTTTTTTGTGCAGCTACAATTTTCATTGCTTATTCTCTCTTTCTAAAACATCTTCTAACTCATTCAGCTTTTTTATTACCGCGAGAATTTGATTTCCTTCATATTCAGCCTCCTTACATCCGTTCACCGTCATTTGGTATCCGATAAACAGGAGTTCGAATTTAATTTCCGCCAATGAAAGCCGCACAAAATATAAATCCATCGTAAATCCTCCTCAACTCCACGGTACGCTTTTGCGTACCAATATAGGTTTGATTCTATGATAAATTTTCCATATAGTCAATCAAATTTGCAGAGGATGCGACACTTATGGCACAAGTACAAGTAAAAATTAGGGAGTTGCTTGAAGAGCATAGGCTTTCATTAAGGGAATTATCGAGATTAACAGATATTCGCCACGCTGCGTTAAGTGAACTAGCTAACGGGAAAAGGCAAAATATTAACTTCAGCCATATAGAAAAGATTGCGGAAGCTCTGGAGATCGAGGATATAAGAGAGATTATTGATTTAGACTAAACGAGGTTTTTACTATATTTGATTTCTCATCTGTCCGATTGCTTTTTATTGGGTTTAGAGCGTTTATTGTTTATTTAATTGTCAGAAGAAGCATGAGTAGGGAATGAAGAGATTCATACAACGCGAAAATCCATTAACCATAAAGAATGGATTTCTAGTCAATTTAACTGTATCCTTTAAATAGGAAGGGAGCATTTAAATGAGCGAAGAAACCAATCAAGATACTCTTATAGAAAATGAAAATTTCTATCGGCAGATTATTGAATTCTCTACGGAAACAGTTATTATTCATTCTAATTATAAAGTGTTATATATAAATCAATCGGGAGCCGATTTTTTGGGAGCCGCTAAAGAAGATATAGTTGGGGAACGTGTACTAGACATTATCCTGAAGGAAAATAAAGCAGCGATAGAAGAAAGAATCCAAAAGGTTTTACGAGAAAATAAACCCGCTGGACGAATCGAACAAACAATCTCGAAACTAGATGGCACAAAGGTTGACGTGGAGATTTATTGTTATCCTGTTAAATTTGGTGATGTAAGTGCAATTCATTCAGTCATTAACGATATAACAGAACGCAAAGAAATAGAAAATGAAATAAATCTCGTTTCAACTCCCATAGTCCCTTTACTAGATCATATTGCTGTTCTGCCATTAGTTGGAGCTATCAAACCGAAAAGAGTCAAGCAACTGTTAAATGTCCTTCCTACTAGAGTACGTGAACACGCTACTATAGATCATTTAATCATAGATGTTTCAGGAATTTATAATTTTGATAAAGTAGCAGCAGATTTCTTACATCAACTCACCTCTACTATGGACGTTCTTGGTGTGGAAACGATTATTACGGGCATACGACCAGAGCTTGCTTTGACCGCTATTCAGGTAGGCTTGAACTTTCATTCAATGAGAAAAATGGCTACAGTAAAACAAGCCTTGCAAAGCTTTTTGGCAGAAGTCTAATCATTCAAAACCTCCTCTGTTGCACTGCACCAAAAAAGGTAGACAATTAAATTGTGCCCATTCAAGAATCTGAGTCCCGTATTCTACTGAGCTCAGGTTTTTTATTTGTTTCTTCATCCTTTGGTGATTGTAATAGTCAATATAGGCTCGAAGTTTTTGCTTAAATAGTTCATCTCTCTTAACTCTTTTAGATAATCTTGGGGCTTATAGATAATTTTTGATATCTACATGAAGAAATACTTTTTCGAGTATTCAGCTCTCCCTGAAAAGATTTCTCAAGTTTACGAATTAAGGTGGGATTTTAGAGACTGCATTTAATTACGGAAAACAGTTACACATGGCACTTTTTCATCACTACTTGTTCGAATTCATCAAGCTTTTTTACAACTTCCAAGACTTTCTCACCCGCTCCCTTTTCCTCAACAGAGTCTGAGTCAGACAAATCGTAGCCAATGGATAAAAGATCAAAGCGTATTTCGGCAATGCAAAGACGAGTGTAGTAGATGGACATCGCAAGCCTCCTCTAATTGTTAAAACAGTATTCATCCTTCTCTTAAGCAAACTAATTGGGGAATTTAGTGATATCTGTTGATAAAAAAATCAACTATTTGCTATTCATAGAGGTGTTCATAATGGTCATTGGTGATAAAATGAAAGGGTTACGTGAGTAAATGAGGATCATTTCAAAAAGATTCGTTAAAAAGCTTCAACTACATGCCAGAGTTTTAAAATATGGCGGATGCAGCGAAAAGAATTGAACCCCTTGCCCCAATCACTGCGTGATACTCGAAGTAGCTGCTTGGCGTTCTTTAGGTATAAAAAATAGATAAAGATGAGGATTATTTATATAATGCGGAAATCTTATCTTCGAAGTTGATCATAGAAGTTGTATAACTAGAATTTTTGTTACGACAGGTGCTGCATTCATGCTATTTCAATAGAAACGATGGTAAAATAACCAGCCTATAACGAACTCATTGTTCATAAATACATAATAAACGAACTATAAGTACATGTCAATAAATAAAATGGAGATTAATATGACTGATTTTAAAACTAGATTAAAAGAATTAAAAAAAGCCAATAATCTTAGCTATCAAGATCTTGCCACACTTTTGGGTATTAGTGTTCGAGCTGTTCAGCACTATGCAAGTGGCGATCGCTTTCCAGATTTCCATGGTTTAATTAAACTAGCTGACCATTTTGATGTTTCATTGGATTATTTGGTCGGGCGGTCGGATGAAAATCATTCTAGTAACCCTTCTAAATATAAAGAGTGAGCACTTAGAGGAACTTTAAGAACCTAAATTAATAATAAAGGATCTTAAAGTTCCTGTCAATAGAATTGAGAGGATTTATAAAATGAACTCATTTTTTTCAACACGATTAAAAGAACTAAGAAAAGATAAAAAAGCACCACAACAAGAAATCGCTGATGCATTAGGGATCTCCGCAAGAGCTTATCGTTTTTATGAGTCTGGAGATCGATATCCTGATTTCCAAGGGTTAATTATTCTAGCAGATTTTTTTGATGTGTCTATTGATTATTTAGTTGGGCGGTCAGATGATGCAAGGCGTTATTAAAAAGTATTGAGAATAATGCTTGATTACTTAGCTAACTTCAGAAACATTACAGTATATTGTTTTGTTATAGATAAAACACATCTCATAATCAAATTTGTAACAATGACCTCTCACAAAATACAAACAAGCCGCGTGGATCTATTCTAGATCCACGCGGCTTGTTTTCTCTTATACCAACTCTTTTTCCACTTTTACAACAGGACGCCCAACCGAGTAATACTCAATTCCTGCCTCTTTCATCGCCTCTAAATTAAAGCAATTACGTCCATCAAAAATGACAGACTCCTTTAAATTCGCTTTAAAGTCCTCTGTTGTTAACGAACAAATGTCTTCCCACTCTGTCACAACAAATGCTGTATCAGCGCCTTTAATTGCTTCTAGTGGACTCTCAACATAATCTACTGCTTCAGGAAGAATCTTCTTGGCATTCTCCGTTGCAATCGGATCATAAGCAATGACATTCGCACCAGCAAGCACAAGATCTTGCGCTAGAATAATAGAAGCCGCTTCACGCATATCATCTGTATTTGGTTTAAAAGCAAGTCCAAGCAAAGCAATGGTTTTGCCCCGAAGCGAACCAAAATGTTCTTTTGCTTTTTCAACCAAAAGACGCTGCTGCTTATAGTTCACTTCAATAACTGCTTTTAATAATGTAAATTCATGTTCCACATTCCCAGCAATTTGCACAAGAGCGCTCGTATCTTTAGGGAAACAAGAACCACCATAACCAATACCAGCGTTCAGGAACTTCTCGCCAATCCGCTTGTCTTGTCCCATCCCTTTTGCAACGTCGTCAACATTTGCCTCAAGCTTCTCACAGAGATTTGCAATCTCATTAACAAAACTAATTTTCGTAGCTAGAAACGCATTCGACGCATATTTAATCATCTCTGCGCTGCGAATATCTGTTTTAAATACAGGAATACCAAAAGGCTTATTAATTTCTTCAATTAGTTCACCTGCTACTGGACTATCTGTTCCAATAACGATTCTATCACCATGAAATGTATCCTGCACCGCCGAACCTTCACGTAAGAACTCTGGATTTGAGACAACATCAAATGGAACATCTGTATACTTCTCAATGTATGATTTAATATAGTCATTTGTACCAACTGGGACCGTACTCTTCGTAACAACGACAGCATAGTTGTTTAAGTGTTCTGCAATATTATCAGCCACTGATTCAATAAAACGAAGATCCGCCGTGCCATCTTCGTTTTGAGGTGTTCCGACGGCAATGTAGATAGCATCAGCACCTTCAAATGCTTCTTTATGCTTCGTTGTAAATGATAAGCGACCGGCTTCAATGTTCTTTATCATCAGTTCAGATAAACCAGGTTCATAGATTGGTGACTTTCCTGCGCGCATACTTTCTACTTTGGCTTGGTCGACGTCTACGCAGGTGATGTAGTGTCCGATTTGAGATAAAGCTACTCCGGTGACGAGACCTACGTAGCCGGTTCCTACGACTGTGATTCTTCTAAAAGTCATTTATAACCCCTCTTTCATGTATAGTAAATGTGGCTTGACTTACCTGACCGACAAACAATGCGCTTCAATTTCATCCCATGTTTTATATACGCGGAAATTATCTCCTTCGACCAAATTAGTGCCAGTCTGAACTTCTATAAATTCGAGTTCCGTGATTGCCTTTACTCCGTGTTTAGCTCTTGCAGGTATACGTAGTACATCGCCAGCCTTTACAGGAACAATTTTGTCATCAAGTACAAATTCACCTTCACCCTTTATCACAGTCCAAACCTCGTTACGTGTTTCATGATATTGATAACTTAAATTTTTTCCTGGGAGAACTAAAATACGTTTCGTTAACATCTCTTGTCTATCATCATAGGTTGCTGAATCAATGACTTGATACCAACCCCAACGTCGCTCTTCAAACATAGGACGTTGTTCAAAATCTTTTAAGAGTCTTTAATACGAGGACTTGCAGACTTTTCTGTTACCAAAATACCATCGGGACTTGCTGCAATAATGATATTTTCCAACCCTAATGCCGCAACAGGAATATCGAGCTCATTAACTATATGAGTATTTTCGGAGTCTTGACTTATCATGCCTTTTCCAAGTACATTTGTTGCCATTTCCTCTGTCAACGTGTTCCAAGTACCAAGGTCTTTCCAATAACCTTGATATGTTAGCGCAACAATATGATTAAGCTTCTCCACCACTTCATAATCAAAACTAATCTTCGGTAATTCACTATAACGGTTTAACAATTCGTCGTATTGTATTGGAAGACCTTTTTCAATTAATAACCCTATAACAGTGTCCAATTTAAACGCAAAAATGCCAGTATTCCAAAGCGCCTGCATTGAAAGCAATTCTTCTGCTTTCTCTTCAGTAGGCTTCTCTTGGAAGTGACTGACGTTTACATGTGTTTTTGTCGTTTCATTCGGAACAATATAACCGTACTTAGATGAGGGGTAGGTTGGTTCAACTCCGATTAAACCTAGTTGGCATTCGTCTTCTCAAGTAACGGCTCGAGTTCTTTCACTTTTTCAAAGAACGCATCGTCCACATAAGGATCTACAGGCAATACAGATACTATTTCTTCAAGCGTTACTCCTTGTACTGAATATAGATATACAGCAGCAAGTGCGATAGCAGGAAATGTGTCTCTTCGTTCCGGTTCCACGATGAGAGGCACGTTTTGTCCCAGTTGATTTGTGATCATATCTACTTGAGAATAACTTGTCGCGATAATTGTAGACTGGTCGAGTTCAACACTTTTTAGTTGCCTCCATACTCTTTCCACCATCGATTCATTTAAGCCTTCTTGATCTTCAAGTACTTTTAGGAATTGCTTAGAGCGCGCATCGTTAGATAGAGGCCATAATCGTTTACCGGAACCACCTGATAAAAGTACTAATTTCATAGTATCTTCCCTTCTTGATTATGAAGTTAATTGCGTTAACAGCTCTTTGTATTTATTAATGGAGGTCTCTTTCTTTAAATGTTGCTCTAAGTAAGCTCTCCCACATAAACCCATTTTCAATCGTTCATCTTCATTTAATTGGTACATTTCGGTAATAACATTTCGTATTTGATCATAATCCTGAGGCTCAGCCACAAGACCACAACCACTTTCTTCTATTAACCGATGTGCTTCACTGCCGTTTTCAAGTACGCCTAAAATAGGCTTACCGGCTGCTAATACACCATAAATCTTGCTCGGAACAGATACACCTTTAATTCCTTTCTGATTTACAACCAGATGAACGTCTGCGACATTTAAAGAGTATTTAATAAAATCTAAGGGTTGATAAGGAAGAAATTTAACATTAGTTAGGTTATTTGAAGACACATAATCCTGCATCTCTTTTTTCTTGGCACCTTCGCCAATGAAGAGAAAAAACATGTCCTCAACATGTTGAAAATCCTTTGATAATTTAATCAAGTTTTCTAAATCATAATATAATCCTAAATTTCCAGAGTACATGACAATGAACTTCCCATCTAATTCATGTTCTTGTTTAAAGTCCCGCACAACTCCATTTTCTTTTTTTAAAGGAAGAATTTCATCCTCTTCAGTCCAATTATTGATAACACTAAATTCAGGAACATTTTTATTCCCAAACCTTTTTCTCAAAGTCTCTCCCATGTCTTTACCAACTACAACGACATGATCTGAGTACCTGCAGTTTATTTTATCGACAGCTAGAGCAACTTTAAGTAGAAAAGAATTTTTAGTATAGCTTGCAGCTACTGCTTGTTCCGGATTAAAGTCTTGAATATTGTAAACATGTTTTGTTCTCTTAAATAACTTACCAAAGGTTCCTAGAAGACCACCTAGAATTGGCGGCTGGGATATTGTATAGATAAGCTTAACGTTTTTTTCTCTTAGAATAGCGAGCCATGCTTTCATAAAATATATAAAAATATATTTAGTACGACTTAATTTTGACAATTTGTTAACTGACGGTAACTGAATTCGTACGATTCTTATGCCTTTAAAATAACTAACTTCTGTCCTCTTACTTGCTTGCCCTTCCCCAGCGTAATCGGATGAGCTGCAATCACGGTCATATCGAAATCGTCTGAAAGTTCGCTGCACAGCTCCGTCATCAATTGACCTGTTGAGGCAAGATCGGGGTAAAAGTAGTTGATCGCAAATACTATTTTGGGTTTCATCTGCTCACCTTTTAGTTTTTAATGTGTGTAATTCATGTAAAAATACATGCGGATTATCAATCAAGTGATTTATTTCTAGAAGATGATCTATCTTTTCTTGCCACCATTTGCTTTGCTCCAACTTGTCTTGAAGCTCAGATCCGAATCGATACTTTATAATTTTCGCGGGAACCCCTCCCACGATTGCATAAGGAGGGACATCCTTAGTTACAACTGCGCCCGCGCCAATGATTGCACCGTTCCCTACTTTTATACCATCCATAAGAATTGCTCGCGCACCAATCCAGCAATCATGACCAATAGTCACCGGTTCATACTCCTCAAACTTTTGCTTAAACCGTGCCTTAACTCCTAAAAAAGTCTTCTCTGAATAAAAGACCGGTGAACTTGAAACAAATGTGGAGGGATGTTTCCCTAATCCACTCATAACACCCGGTCCTATTGAGCAGAACTGTCCTATAGTTGTGTGAATAAGTTGTGCTCCGTTCGCAACATATGAGTAATTTCCAATTTTTACATTTCTTAATTTACAAAACCGTTTAATTTTTGTATTATTCGCTAGGGTTGAATCAAGCACAATAGATAGCGACCTTATACCTTTAATAAAACTCATAACCTTACCCTATTTTTACTTTCTAGAATTAAACCAGTTTTTAAGAAAATAAGAGATTTGATCTTATCAATTTTACTTTTGCTGTTAAAATATCTTCGAAACTCCCGAATTAAACTTTTATTATAAATAAGGTCCGTCTCAAATTTGGGTTCCGACAACGTAAACGTAGTCTTAAAGTTCTGGTTATAGCGGTCAAATGTAACATTATGGACCCTGTACCGTCGAATCCTTGATTTTCAATTAAGGAATCATAAAGCCAGACACAGCGACCATTTTGACTAAAAATATGGTGATACCAGCGAATCAGCCATGAATTAATTTTTCCATCCAATTGGAATTGAAGAAAGTCTTTGAATGCTTCACCAGGCGCCGTGAATTTATATATCTCTATCTCATTATTTAATAAATGTCGATACGCTTCCTCATTATTAAAATCACACGAGCGCCAAGTTTTGCTCCACGTTCCCCAGCCCCAGGAACACGGATAGGGTGAAAAGTATACATCTGCATTCGTATACTTCTTTTTGAGTGGTAAACCAAACCCCGATACATGCATCACTTCTGGTACATCTTCGTAATAATGGAGTGCTTTTTTCATAAAAGAAACAAAACCTTCTTTAGGAACACAGTCATCTTCAAGTACTATAACAGCTTCATGAGTTTCTGTTAGCCGCGTCACACCAGTAATAATAGAGATAGCCAATCCAATATTCTGTGGTTGCCTCACAACGTAGGTCGTACACCAATTGATTTCTTTTATTAATGCATTTACTTGTTGATGGTCTTTTTCATGCTGCTTATCTTTCAAACCGTCTATAAACACATATAACTCACTTACTCCATTTTCTTTTAATCCTTTTAATACGACTTCAGTGTGCTTTGGCCTGTTGTATACAAATAAAGCCACCGCAATATCCATATCCATAATTGTCCGCCTTCTCTGTTCACATTGTCATGCTTATTTGTCATTCAAGACTGCTTCTTTCTGGCCTCCAAGTGAATAACATTCGTTTTTTAGAGGCTGTTTTTATAGTCACTTTTGCTTTTTTCATAAAGAGTTAAGAATTGCAAAGACACACCAACTCCCAAATATAAGAATTTCAAATCTGTATATGTAAAACTCACCATTAGTACACAAAAGGACAAGATTGTTAATGCAATTCCGCAAACAAATAATGGATTTCTAATTGAGTTAAAGCTGCGAAAAAATGTCCAAACAAGCCACACAAGAAAAACAATTAGAAAACTACCAAGTAATAAACCTCCTTCCGATAAGAACTCAAGCACCACGTTATGAGGGTAGTAATCAGAGAAAAAACCCACCCCTTCTCCAATAATTGGATTGTTGCTGAACGCATTGCTTGCTTCGTTATAAATATTAAGTCTAATCGAAGTTGATTGATCCGCACTTGTATTCAATAGCCTTACTATAAAAGCATTGTACTGTTCATAGCTTGATAAGTATATTTGTGTAATGAGAAAGAGCGAAACAGTCGTTATGAACACTTTCAAATTAGAAAAAATAATTGGTGCAAACAAGACGATCGTAATCACTAACCCAAGTAGCGGTCCTTTTGATGAACTGATTATAATAACTCCAAGGCCAGCTATAACCGAGAGTGCAAAGGTGGTTAACTTCACTTGTTTCTGTGTGTACAATATTAATGTAAGCATTATTGCATTTGCAGCAACCATTGAAACGGGGATAGGATGCGCCCCGTAGAAAAAAAAGCGCCCTACTGGCATTCCTTCTCCCACAAAGACAATGAGTATTACGATGCATATACCAATTGATGAATAAATTAAGCATTTAAATAAATATAAAAAGTCACTTGTTTCTTTTAAGAACAATCTAGAAAAGTAAATCAGGGATAAGCCGGCAAACGTGAAATTGAAAATTTTAAAAATCCATCTTTCGGATCGCTTAATTGTAATGTTGACAGTAACATATAACTTACTAATAACAGTAGGTACAAATCTATTTTCGATGGACGAGACACTTTAAATCCACTATGCATTAATTTGATCAGAACAATTCCAACTACAAGCGTAAACAATAGATGTGTAAAACTACCTAAACCTAACCATGCACCTATAACATAACCATTTGGTATGAGCGCAAGGAGAAATAGCGCGACTTTATTTAACACATCGTCCTCCTTTTATACTTTTACGTTTAATTTATGAGCTGTTCTCCTCACCTTCAAAAATACATTATAAGGAAAAATCCCCAATACTTTTTTAGCAATTACTTCTTTTTTTGTAGTAGGTACCGGTTGATACTCGGACCATAGTGTCTTCTGTAAATAATAAAAATACTCACCTCTATATGGGTGAAAGTTAAAATAATCCCAAGGCTTCGATGATGTAGTAAAGTGAATGATAGCTGGAGATTTTAATGCAATCTCATAATCATTTGCTAGAAATGATGTCTCATTACTTCCTAATTCAAAAAATCGAGTTTGGACATTCCATTTAGGTACAAGTGGAAGCCAGTCATTAAATAATATTGCATTAAATCCATCTTGATCATGAAGATCAATCTTGTCTGAATTATGCATTAGAAACTCGAGTACTTTTCCTGAAATATGATGGTCTCTCATATAAGCAAGATTCATGACCATCACTCCTGAATTAAACGTCAATGCCTCTTTCGGTATGTGAAGCTGGTGATGGCGGTTAAACATCGGATTGCATACAGCGGCAACCGCGTACCCGTCGAGTTCCATTTTCCATAAAGGTGATAAATCTGCTTTCACTACCATATCGCAATCTAAAAAAATCGCTTTGTTTGCATTCGGAAAAAGATCAGGAATGTTGACTTTAGAATAAGCCGCATGACTAATATGATTTCGAGTATGCAATGTTTGATGGGTTTTCGGGTCGATTTCAACAAAATCATAAGCAACATCTGGATGAGTTAGTACATGCTTAAGTTTCTCTTTGTTGCTACTTGAAATACCATAACTCATTACTGAAATGGTCAATGTTGTATTAGATGCCTTATTGTTAATTAAGGAAGCAAACATCACACCTAAATGCTGGACATATCGATTATCTGATAGTGTTATAATTTTTATCGGCTCGTTCATAGTGCTTCCTTACCTGCCTCGATTTTCAAATATCGTTCAGTTAACTCTTTATTTACCAAAGCTTTCCCCCTTAATTCCTCCCTTATTGAAATCTCCCTTTCATTCAACACTTCGATTCTTCGACTAAATTCAAATAACCTCTTTGATATGTCTTCTTCTTTCCCTATCTCGCTTATATCAAGACAACATTCTGATCGATCAATTTGCTGATAAAAACGTCTTGTTTTTTGATGAGCAGCAAAACTAAAGGCAGATGTGCCTAGTGAATAAGCGGTAATACCGACATGAAGTTTAGTAGTCACTACCTTATCCACATGTTCCAGTAATGCACATGTAGTCCAGACATCTTTGTGGACAAAGCGATAATAGTCACCCTTTAATTGACGAATAATCTTTTCATTGCTATCCTGTTGTTCCGTAGCTTTTCTTTTATCTTCAAGCAAAACAGGAACAAAGTGTTCGTTCTCATTAAAAAAAGCAGCAATAGATTTAATTAGTAATTTTGCCTGACGAGAATAAGCCTTATCACCTTCATGAATACCTATATGAACAACAAACAATTTACGCTTTTCTTGTTTAAATATTTCTGCCACTTCTTCTCTTGCGATTGAAGGGACATCTTCATTCGCTAGGCTAAGAACTGTATCAGCAGTGACAATAATCTTTTTTGGGTCCACACCGTATTTATTTAAATATTCTTTTGATTGTTCATCACGAACCGCGACAGTATCGGCTTTATTGCACATTTTTACTACCTTGTTTCTTGTCCAAACATTTGAAATTGGACCTGCACCTGCGCCAATGATTGCAAAAGGTTTATTTGATTTCTGAAAAGATTCAGCAGGAAAATGATGTTTGCGTTTAATGAAACGAAACCCCCATCTCCATCGATCATGATTTGTTTCTCCTAAATAACCTCCTCCGATATAAATTAATTTCTCGGCCTCTCCAATCGCCTTTTCTCCCTTCACACCTTCCGCATTTACTTGGTCAAAGTATTCCTTGGAAGCGTACGGCATATAAATTTTATGTTCTTGGTTTTTATTGACCCACCGCTCATGTAGAACGAGCAACAATTCATCCCCAAAATTTTCTGTAATGTAGCCACCATGCAAAGCAACCTTCATATTAAAAGTCTCCTTTTAGTTGACGAATGTGTTTGTGAGACGTGCCTACCATAAGCACTGACCATATGCACAATGCCAACACGATATTAATTAGGACATTTGTTTGGTAGTTATATTTCACAAAGAACACGACTAAGCACATGACGGCAGATATTCCAACGTTAATGAAGATCATGTTGTACTTAAGTCTATAGCTGATTTTTTGTTTTAACTTCCCAAAACAAATTAAATTGTTAACAATAACACTAACTGTTGATGCAAGAGCTGCCCCGACCAGACCCATCGACCAAATAAGTACGAGATTTAAAACAACATTTACTATTGCTGCCACAAGCGATGCATCAAATGTAATCTTTGGTAAATTCATTGCAACAAGCAATTTGCTAACTACCTCTTGAGATGCTCTAAAAATCGAACTAACTAATAAAACAATAAGAACGATGCTATATGCACCAAACCCTTCTCCGAATAACTCCATCACCTGATCTGAGATAGCAAGCACTCCAAAAAAAGCCGGAATCGTAAACAAATAGATATAAGAAATCTTGTTTTCTAGAAAATCCACGATTTTATGCATCTGATTGTTCGAGGACCAACTGCTAAAATACGGATAATAAACACCTGCTATTGCTTTATTAAACATTAATACACCCGTAGCCACTTGCCAAGCTACTTGATAAACCCCTACATGCAATTGGGACAAAAAGAAGCTAATCATCCATATGTCGACGTAATTTAACGTTAAAGCACGTAATTCAATTACAGAACTATATTTCATAATCGAAAACAGTTCTTCAAACGAAGCAAATGTAAATCCAATTATCTGTATTACCTGCACTGAACGTAGTTTCAAAAAATGAAATAAACAATAAAGTAATGCCATGGTCTCCCCAATAAACAATCCGTACAAAAAAGACTCAAATCCAAAATCAGCTATTAATAAGAGAATTGCAATTAACTTTGGCATGATATCTTTTATCATAAGCGAGTTGGAATAGATACTTAATCTTTTTTTTGATTTAAGTAATATTGAAAAGAAATTCGTATAATTAGCACTTATAATAACAAGTAATAAAAGCAATAAATGTCCATCTTGGTTGAGATAACGAAAGATCCATTCATGAACAACTGTCATAGATATCAATACAATCAAAAGCAGTAAGAAATTCACTGTAAAAGAAGTCTGTAAGATACTTTCCTCATCTGTTCTTTCTTCACTAATTTTTTTTTCCATTGCATTAAAAAGGCCTAACTTACTTAAAAATACAGCTAGACCAACAATTGAAATTAGCAGTACATAACTTCCAAGCAAAGATGCCCCATACACTCTTGCGATATACATAGTAAACAATATACCTGATACTTTCACCATGACATTGCTACCAAACAGGTGCAGGACTTTAGCAATCATCTATGTATATTAATTGGAGCTCTGGACCATTGATTAAGGTCACTCTCAACCATCATCTCCACCAGTTCTTTAAATCCCACTTCTAATTTCCAACCTAGTTTCTCTTGTGCTTTTGTACAATCCCCTAGTAATAAATCCACTTCCGCTGGACGCACAAATTTCTCATCAATAATTACATAATCTCTCCAATTAAGACCTACATAATCAAAAGCAATTTGTACAAGTTCTTCAACTGTATGAGTCTCACCAGTTGAAATAACAAAATCATCTGGGTCTCTTGCTGAAGCATTAACCACATTGCTTTAACATAGTCACCAGCAAAACCCCAATCACGCTTTGCATCAAGATTACCCATCCGAAGTTCACTTTGTAACCCTAATTTAATACGAGCAGCTGCATTGGTAACTTTCCTTGTTACAAACTCAAGGCCACGACGCGGAGATTCATGGTTAAATAGAATACCAGAGCAAGCAAACATATCAAAGCTTTCACGGTAATTAATAGTAATCCAATGTCCATACATTTTTGCTGCACCATATGGACTTCTTGGCCAAAATGGGGTTGTTTCTTTTTGCGGTGTTTCTTGTACTTTTCCAAACATCTCTGAACTAGAAGCTTGATAAAATTTCGCGTCAGGCTTTACAATACGTACAGCTTCAAGCATATTAGTCACACCCATCGCTGTGATTTCTCCCGTCGCGATCGGTTGAGGCCATGATGTTGCAACAAAGGATTGTGCTCCTAAGTTATAAACTTCATCTGGTTGTGACTCTTGTACAGCGCGAATAAGAGAAGAAAGGTCATTTAAATCTCCATCAATCCACTCAATTTGATCTTGAATGTGCTCGACGTTCTCAAAGTTTGGTGTACTAGTTCGGCGTCGAACACCATAGACCTTATATCCTTTTTCAAGCAGAAACTCGGCTAAATAAGACCCGTCTTGTCCTGTAACCCCTGTAATTAATGCTGATTTCATCATGTTGATCCTCCGTCTTATACATTTAGACTTTCTTTATCATAGTTTTCTAGGTACCAGTTATAAGCCTTTTCTAAACCTTCTTCTAAAGATGTTGATGCTTTCCATCCAAGTCCATGTAGCTTAGTTACATCGACTAACTTCCGTGGTGTACCATCTGGCTTATCTGTGTTAAATGCTAATTCACCTTTGAAGCCAACAATGCTTTTAATTTTTAATGCCACTTCTTTAATGGAGATATCTTCTCCAACACCGATATTAACGAATTCATTTCCTTCATAAATGTTCATTAGGTATACGCATGCTTCTGCAAGATCGTCTGAATAGAGGAACTCTCTTTTCGGGCTTCCTGTTCCCCAAATTTCAACTTGTTTATCATTATTGACTTTGGCCTCATGAAATTTCCTGATAAGAGCAGGAAGTACATGTGATGTTTCTAAATCAAAGTTATCGAATTCTCCATATAGATTTGTTGGCATAGCAGAAATGAATTTCGTCCCAAATTGACGATTGTACGATTCACACATTTTTATGCCTGCAATTTTCGCAATTGCATAAGGTTCATTCGTCGGTTCCAGCGTACCTGTAAGCAAATGTTCTTCTTTCATTGGTTGAGGTGCGTGCTTTGGATAAATACATGTGCTCCCCAAGAATAATAGTTTATCAACATTATTACGGTAGGCTGCATCAATGACATTCGTTTGTATAAGCAAATTATCACGGATGAAGTCTGCCGGATATTCGTTATTCGCAACAATCCCGCCAACTTTTGCTGCTGCTAGAAAAACAAAGTCAACTGCCTCTTTAGCAAAAAACTCATTAACTACACTCGGATCTCTTAAATCTAATTCAGAGCTAGTCCGGTAAACTAGATTTGTATATCCTTGTTTCTCCAATTGGCGTTTAATTGCCGATCCAACTAATCCTCTATGACCAGCTATATAGATGCGTGCATTTTTATCCACGATATCCCTCTTTCTATTAATAAGCTTTTGAACCAAACATAACTAGTACGGTTGATACAATTAATTTTACATCGAAAATTAAAGTTCTTTTTTTCATATAGTGCAAATCCATCTCAACCATCTCTGCAAACCCAACATCATTCCTCGCACTAACCTGCCATACCCCCGTACAACCAGGCTTAACAAGCAATCGTTGTTTATGATACGCACTATACTCCGCTACCTCTCTAATAAGCGGTGGTCTCGGTCCTACTAAACTCATTTCACCTTTCAGTACATTTAGTAGTTGAGGCAATTCATCCACACTTGTCTTACGAATAAACTTCCCTACTTTTGTTATTCGAGGATCTTCTCTCATTTTAAACATCAACCCACTGACTTCGTTTTGATCAAGCAAGTCTTTAAGAAGCTCCTCCGCATTCGAAACCATAGAACGGAATTTATACATATAAAACTCTTCTCCGTCTTTTCCCACGCGAATTTGTTTGAAAAAGACAGGTCCTTTTGGATCTTCGATTTTAATTAAGATTGCTAGAATTAGAAAAAGCGGGGAGAGGAGAAGCAACCCCGCTAGTGATGCAACAATATCCAATGTTCGTTTCGCAAATAAATAACCGAAAGAGTCGTTAATTTTTATTTGATCTATCGCTTTTACATTGCTTTGTTGAACCGTTTGCCTGCGCGTCGCTTCCATTCCGACTCCCCTTCCGATTAGTTGTTTGTCACTTCCAGTTCGTTCACATATTCCCTCATCTTCTCAATCAAAGCATGCTTCAAATCTTCTCTTTCAAGCGCAAACTCCAACTGCGTCAATACAAACCCAAGCTTCTCACCAACATCAAAACGTTTGCCTTCGAAGTCATAGGCATAAACACTTTCTTGTTCATTCACTGCTTGAATCGCATCTGTTAGTTGAATTTCTCCACCTGCTCCTGTTTCTTGCTTTTCAAGAAATTCAAAAATCTCTGGCGTTAAAATGTAACGGCCCATAATCGCTAGATTCGAAGGCGCAGTGCCTTGTTCTGGTTTTTCAACAAAACGATTTACGCGGTATAGACGGTCGTTTTGTGATTCTGGATCGATGATGCCGTAACGGTGTGTTTGGTCATTTGGTACGGATTGTACACCAATCACAGAACGCTCGGTTTCATCGTATTGGTCCATTAATTGTTTTAAGCATGGTGTATCCGCTTGGACAATGTCATCTCCAAGGAGAACGGCAAATGGTTCATTACCAATAAACTTACGTGCACACCAAACCGCATGTCCAAGTCCTTTTGGCTCTTTTTGTCGTATGTAATGGATCTCTACTTTAGAGGAAGCTTGTACTTTTTCGAGCATTTCAAGCTTGCCTTTTTTAAAGAGGTTTTGTTCGAGCTCAAACGAG
This sequence comes from Bacillus sp. JCM 19041, assembly GCA_001310375.1. GTDB lineage: Bacteria > Bacillota > Bacilli > Bacillales > Bacillaceae_D > Shouchella. The sequence goes on from BAXC01000050.1 coordinate 18,239, forward strand.
TGGTCGAAATGGTCTTCAATTGCACGTTTGCCTTTTCCAGTAACGATAATGATGTCTTCAATCCCTGCTTCAATGGCTTCTTCTATAATGTATTGAATCGTTGGTTTATCGACGATTGGGAGCATTTCTTTCGGCATTGCTTTTGTTGCTGGTAAGAATCGTGTACCAAGACCGGCTGCTGGATGATTGCTTTTTTTACTTTTGACATGTAATTCACTCCTATTTTGAAATAATAATAGCGATATGTAAGTACATTCGTTAGATTTGTTATCAAACTTTTTAACATAGTAAAAACAGTTAGAATAATTCTCACAAACTTCTTGTAAGCGCTTTTCTAACTGTTTTTTTGAACAGTGTTATTTGTTTTTGGGCGTTAGCCCTGAGGCATCTAACCTCTCCTCACGCCATGCCATTGGCGACCAGCGCCTAAGGTAAAACCCGTAGCATAGCCGAGTACCTTCGTTGATAGTGGTGTTGAAGGCGTGACCATTCCTCTTTATTTGAATGTTTAAATTTTTTTGCTCGTTCGTTACGATTCGACACGGACCTAAACCTTATTTCCCAACAACTCAGTTGGTGTCGTTCATTAAATTCCTATTTTTCGAAAAGAATACTCATAATGTACCATATTAATGTAATATCTTCCATTAAAAAAGTATTTTTTCTCAAATATATTTAAAACGGTTGACATTTTAAATTGGCACTTTCCCAATAGTATCATATTGAAATGTCTGCTCTTGTCGAAAGTTTTTTATTTTTCGTCTAATTCGAAACAGATTGCTTTGTATCCACAATTAATGATGGAACATAAAAAGATGCCCCGATCTGTTCCAGGACATCTTTTTATGTTTATTCATTTCCCTAACTAAGTAGCAAGGGACGCCGCATCCCAACTTCCACTACGACGTTTATCCGCTGCCCCTTCGATACGAATATCTCCATCCTCTAATAGTTCCCAAACAAGTGCTTGGACCCCACCAAAATAATGAGGACCATGCCATTCAATCATTCGATAGCCTTTGTCCCTCAACAGTTGTTTCGTTTCCTCTGTAAATTGAGATTCGATCATTACATCGGCGTTTTCCATATAAAAGCGAGGCTTATCGACGGCTTCCTGTAGTGGCAGCTCTTCCACCCCAAAATGATACAACACTTGGCTTAACGCAGCTGGAATTCGACGTCCACCAGGTGAGCCAATTCCGATGATTTCATCCTCTTTGGCAAGAATCGTTGGCGCTGTAAAACTACGTGCTCGCTTCCCAGGCTTATACGAATTGATGCTGCTAGGATTTAATGAAAAATTACTCAACGAGTTATTTAAGAAGAATCCGTGCGCGTAGTCACCGGAACCAAAGAAGTTCGTTAACGTGTTTGTCGCAGAAACCATCGTCCCGTCCTCATCAACCACAACAAAATGTGTTGTATGGGCAAAGTCTTCTTCTTCCGCTTCCGTATCGTTGCGGTTGTTGCTTTTAAATGGGTTATCCAAATCGATTTCTTCAAGCATTTCCCTTGCATACTCAATCGACGTAAGGTTCTCTGGAATATCTTCAAACGCTGGATCACCAATGTCCGTAATCCGCTTTTCGTAGCTTGCTTCGTGATCTCTCCAATCAATTGAATACGTCCACTATCGCCATTGTCTTCTAACTCTTCTTTTGATTCACTGATCATTTGCAAAATCTGGATCAGCGTCACACCTGCGAGTGGCGGTGGCGCAGAATAGACGGTATACCCTTCAAATTTCCCGCTTACTGGTTCCATTTGTTCGGTTTCATACTCTTCAAAATCAGCCGCAGAAACGTTCAAGTTTTCCGTAATTTCTTCTGTGAGGTCCCCGCGGTAAAATCCATCTGCCCTTCTTCTTGAATCGTTTTGAGCGTATCCGCTAGTTCAGTCTGAACAAGAAGATCTCCTTCTTTTAGAGGGACACCGTCTTCAAAAAAAGCAGAAGCCGCTTCCTTGTCTATGCGATGAGCAGCTCCCGCAAGGCGCTGTGCAAGATCTTCATTCATTTCAATTCCTGATTCCGCATATGCGATTGCCGTCTCAAGCAGTTCTTCATGACTTAAAGATCCTTCTAATTCAACGATATCCTCCATGCCTTGTACAAAACCAGGAATGCCAAAATTATCGACCTTTGTTTCCTCCGAATAAGGAGCTACTTCCCGATACCGGTGGACAAGACGCTTGTCATCCTGCTCGTTATAAATCAACATTTCTCCCCCTCCACCAATTCCACTTCCCTGGGGTTCAACAACACCAAGCACATACGACATGGCTACTGCTGCATCAACGGCGTTTCCTCCGTATTCAAGCACGGCCATACCCGTGTCCACCGCAAGCGGGTGGTTCGCGCTCACCCCGTATCCGTTTTCCGAGATCGTCTCGGTCTGACGTTTAATCTGCTCATCCGGGATGATTTCATTGGAACCTAGAGCCGTATCCCCGCTTATTGAACTACCTCCTATTAAGAGTACCGTAGTTAGAAAACCGCTCATTACACCTATTTTTTTCATCTTCTCCACCCTTCTAACGAACCGACCATTCTCTCTATTTTTAAACACAATGCTAAAATCGGTCTTCACCCCTCTTCTATATCCGTATTTCGTTTCCCTTGTCACCTTGTATAATAGGGAATTTTCTGAATGTGGTTTATCGACTTTCTTCGCAATGAAGAACGACCAACACACACGAACGGGGTGCCTGTTAACGCATACAAAGAAGCGTCCAGATTCTGCCCGTTTTTAAGCTCGGGCTATTCCGATACTAACGGCGCAGCGACACCATATGTTTAAATCAAAAAGAAAACCAACAGTTACCTATTGCTTGATTTTTCGTCATCATGAAATAGTAGAATCGTTGTGTCACAATTGTGTATGTTTTATTGCAGTCGTATGCTAATACCAAAGTATGACCAGGCGTAAATATTGTTACAGGAGCCCGGCTGCAATCGTTTGAACTTGAACGTCGCTAATAAAAAATAACTCAATTGACGAGGTAACTGTAAAATCAATTGTTCCTGTTACCTCGGTCATTCCTATAGGTTCAGTGGCTGCGGTCACTTCGGTAAGCCCTGTTGAGTTGTTAATCCATTGTTGGCGGTACCCCTTGTACCCGATGAGGATTTCCTTTTTTCTTCTCCATGAGCACATGCCCTCCCTAATTAATATATAGAAAGACGCCAATTAAAAATTGGCGTCTTTCTATATATTAATTGCTTTTTTGTTGTTCTTTGTTGCCTTTTGCATACTTGCCTTGTTTTCTTCTCTAGTCCGTTCGTCTCCTCGCTTACCTATATGGATTGCCTCCTCTATAAATTACATAGTAGGTACCTGCTGGACAGAGAGATAAACACGATAAGCAAATAAAGAAATAAATCATCGAAAAACATTAATAAATCAAACCGTGTAAAAAATTACACGGTCACAACGAAAGCAATTTACCAACGCCAATGGAATTGCTGTTATTCCGTGTATCAAGTAAAAGCATGTTAACGACAACAATGTCTGCCCCTTCTTCTCTGATACCTTCCCACTTTAATCTAGAACACCATTTTCCTAATCTTCTGTTTTATTTTTATCAGTATGTGCGACAGCAGAGATTTCAATCAGTTGCTCCGGGAACGCCAGATAAGTCACGCCGATGAGACTGCCCGCTGGCCGATGTTTTTCTAGGTATTCCTTGAACAAGCCGACGACCGGCTCAGAGTGTTCTTTCGGATTTGTTAGATAGATTTCCACATAAGCTAGGTTGGACTTCGTGACTCCTAACTCTTCCAGTACACGATCGAGGTTTTCAAGCGTTTGTCGGGTTTGAGATTCAATATCGTCCTTGCCAACGAACATACCATCTTTATCGTGTGAAAATTGACCTGAAACGTAAATAGTACCGTTGACGCTGTACCCTTGGGTAATACCGTGATCCCAAAGATCGTGATTGTAGGTTTTTACATGACTCATTTTTTCTCTCCTTTATTTTAAAGTAAGGTAAGTATAAAATGAGTACAACGAAAAAAATAGTACGCACTTATTTGATAGATACTACCAGAAAGGATAGTGTAAATATGAGTATGACTGATTATAAAGAAAAGGGTACTATCCAAGAGACACCTTTTGGTTATACAATGTCAGTGGTTGGAGGTAAATGGAAGATGGTTATACTTTACCTCTTAGCAGAAAATCAACCTGTTCGTTTTAATGATATGAAAAGAAGAATAGGAGCTATTACCTTCAAAACATTAAGTTCTCAACTTAAAGAATTGGAAGCAGATGGGATCGTTCGACGGAAAGAGTATCCTCAAATTCCACCAAAAGTGGAGTACAGTCTTACACAAAAAGCAGAAACTCTATTACCTGTTTTAGAACAGTTATGTGAATGGGGAGAAAAAAACCGCAATAGTTTGTGAAATAGTCTACTTAAGCTAAACCAGCTAATCGTTTGTCAACATCATTCATAAAAGAAATAAGGTAAATACGTTATACATTAGGGCATACTTAATAAACCGCCAAGAAAAAAGTGGAAGATAAATGAAAAGGGTAAACAATGGTTTTGAATGAATCAGACTAATATAGAGTAACCCCTTCCCTGTTTAAATAGAGAAGGGGTTCAGGAGTCACTTTTCTCTATCGTCTGTTGACACTTACTTAAGTAACACCCTTAATAAGTCCAATTGGCATTGCTTTAAAAGACTCATTTATTTTAAACTTATGGACTTCTGAAAGAATCTAATTTATATAATATAGCTATTATCAATAAACCGTTTATCCCATGGAGAGTAAACGCTATAGACATGAAAGTATTCTCGTTTAAAATCGAAATAATTGGATGAACTCTGGCAAAATACCCCCAAACAACAGAGGTGATTCCAACAACAAGCATTAGTTTCCATATACTTTCTTTTAATGCCATCAATCTACGTGAAAGTGCTAGTTGAATCATCCTGTTAACAAGAGCCATACACCCAGTATATATACGAGTAATTCCAAACGAATGAAATAATTAAAAACGATTACTGAACCGATTAGAATTAATACGATAGCATCAGCAAAAATAATTTTATATGGTCTTAACTCTCTTTGAAACTCAATTAAAGTATAAATCGCCTGAAAAACCCCAAAAATCACCATCAATACGCCAATAATAAACATAAAATAATTCAATGAAGCACTTGACACGATCCATATTATTACACCTAAAAATATTAATAGTACTGAGATAATAAAAAGGATTAATCGAAAAAAATTTTTCATATTATTAGTATCAAAAAGCTCACGAAATCTGCTTGCTCTTTTCAATTGAGCCACCTCGTATAACACTCCCATAACTTACACATTTACAACCTATCTTCTAAAACTAAGTATATATACTCTTCCATAACACCTTTGTTCGGTGACCAACATTAAACAACTGACAGAATATATCCTCGATACCTTCATTCTCATTTCAAATAATTCATCCTAATACATTCTAATTATTGTAGTGCTTTTAATATAAGCTTTTATAATATCTACTTTTCCGCGTAACTTATTCATCCTTCGATTCTATATCATACGTAACATAATAAGTATCATCACATGTAACAACCATTAGTACAAGCCAATCTCTTTTGTAAAAGTTCGTAGGATAAGCCAGATCTCAATAAAAACTATGAAATAACTAGTGAATTATATCTAAGAGGTTTTTAATTACATGGCAGTTTTGTGACATGAAAAAGGATAGTTAGACATTGAATATTAATTTACTTATCATTAAACGTATCAATTTAAGGATGAGGTGATATCTATGAGTTTCGGTGCGTATTTTTTATATCTTATATTACTCATTCTTATTCCACTGTTTGCACAAGGGAAAGTGAAGAGTGCCTATAATAAGTATTCTCAAATACAAAATACTGCAGAGATGACTGGAGCGGAAGTGGCTAGAAAGATTTTGCACGATAATGGAATTTATGATGTTGAAGTTCAAGAGACCGAGGGAACATTAAGCGATCACTATGACCCTCGAATGAAAGTCATCCGTTTATCTACTGATAATTATCATAACCCTTCTATAGCAGGTGCAGCGATAGCGGCTCATGAAGTTGGTCACGCTATCCAAGATGCAGAAAATTACTCTTTCTTGAAATTCCGTAGCACGTTAGCCCCTGTCGCTTCTATAGGTAGTAATATCGGTCAATGGCTAATTATGATCGGTATTCTATTTACTGCTGGAAGTACTGCTGGAGGCGGAAGCCCATATTGTTATTAGGGATTATCTTTTTCTCATTAGCTGTGTTGTTTCAACTTGTAACATTGCCTGTAGAATTTAATGCTTCCAATCGAGCAATGGCACAAATGGTATCAAGTGGGATTATCCGTAATGATGAAGAACAAGAAACAAAAAAAGTACTAAATGCAGCAGCTTTAACATATGTGGCTGCCGCACTAGTAGCGCTCATGGAGCTAGTGCGCCTTATTATGATTTATTTGTCGAGACGCAACTAAAGAATTATTAAAAGTTGCCGTCCCGGCAGCTTTTAATTTCTCTAGTTAACCACTAGAATCACCATCTACTCCTGGTATTTCTAACGATTACGTTTAAGAAGATTGGTTTATTAGCAATTTGGTTTGCGAATACGTTATTACATAATAATAGAAGAAGAATGTCTATTGAAACTATGGCAATTAATTTATAAGGGAAGCTCACTTTCGTTAATCGATTAAGAAAATAATTTAATAATCTCGTGTCGTTTTAACTCATTCATATAGACAAAGTTAGAGAATCATTTTGCCGCTCAGTTTATGGATACTATAAAGTTTGCCTTCTAAATTTATGGGGCAACCTTTTCCTTCTGGGGGCTAACGGGGCAGGTTAGGAGTTTTTTATTCTTCCTCCGCTTTGATTTACTTTATAGTACGATAGAGAGAGAGCCATTATTTTTTATAAGCTTTAGTTTATGTAATGACTTTTCATTAAAATAAATAGAAGGGTGATGAATGAGTCTGTTTTTACTTTCGGCCATTTTTATTAATGCTCTTTCTTTATTTATTTTCTTGAGGCAAAAGAATAAGGGTTTTGTTCTTTATGGGGTTATTGGAGCTAGTGTATTTATTATGATGTCTGGTCTTACTTTTAATTTCTTTGTATCAGAAAATCCAATTCTTCTTAACGATTCAGGTCTTCTTTGGTTTTTAATTGTTGCAGGCTTTTTGTTTGAACTAGTTGGTCTAATAAAAAAATCGATTCCCTTTCAATTATTAGCAGCTTCCCTACACTTATTTATTGTTTTGCCAACAATTTTTTCTATTGGAATTTTCCTTCTAATAGTAGCAATAGCGGAACTATTGGTCGCTCTATTCTTTTACTTGAAGAATAAGCAGAAATAAACTTCCAATAAACAGTCAGGAAAGGATTAAATCGGAATACAAAGTAGATCCAACCAATACATTCAACGTCTACTCGAACAACAAAAAAGCAGTGCATCCGAAAGCGGGAGCGCTACTTAGATTCGTGTTCTATATGTAGATATGTAAAGGCAGCAAACCACTGCCTTTTCAAAGAAACTCAAGGCTCTTCTCTCTCTTGCTCTGTTTCTTTTAATACAGAAAGCATTAAATTAATTTCTTCATCTATAGCTTTTAACAAGCTTTCGCTTCCATTTGACCTAAGTTCCTTTAACTGCTGCAAAAAAGAGATGTCACGTTTGAACAAGAAACGTTCACATGGATCTATCATAAGAAGACCCTCCTTAGTCTGTATGATTTCTCCTAATATCAAGTTACCCACTTTATTAGCGACACACACGTAAAGGAGAGTCATTTACATAATTAATTTCGAAAAGGGCGGACGTTCGCTTTTTTCTGATAAATCTCCCTGTTTGAATATTGTATAGCTGAGGTTTGGAAAGATTGCCGCCTTAAACGAAAATTAAGTATGTTCAAATGAGTTCCCTTAGACGGTCAATCTCTGTATGCATTAGACAGTTCGTAATGTTTTTTGAATTGGAGGGAACAGCAAGGAGAGATTGCAGATCCACTGTGTGAAGTCTAAAGGACCTTCTGCTCTTTTCTCAACTTTACGTCCTGCTATGATCATTTAAACAAAGTAGTGGATCTATTAAAAAATCAGATAAACACGCTTTGCAAAAAAAAGAGAGCATATACGCCCTCTTTTCGTATTTCCGTTATAAGCGTAAATGATGTCTCAAGTAAGCGAAGCAGTCGGTCTCACAATTACTTCATTGACAGCGACATCGCTTGGTTGTTGAATTGCATAACTGATGGCACGAGCAATGGCGTCTGCCTGAAGTGGTTTGCGACGATATTCTTTCATAAACTGTTTTGTCTTATCATCGGTAATGCTATCGGCTAGTTCAGATTCCGTTACACCTGGCGAAATGAGTGTTGACCGAATATGATTCCCTTCCTCCTGCCTCAATCCTTCACTAATGGCTCGAACCGCATATTTGGTAGCACAATATACTGTAGCCGTTGGCGTTACCTCATATGCACCGATCGAAGCAATATGAACAAATTGACCGAATCCTTGTGCTTTCATAACTGGAAGTCCAGCGGCAACCCCGTGAAGAACACCGCGGATATTGACATCAATCATTTGGTTCCATTCATCTATTTTTAATGCCTTTAAAGGGGATAACGGCATCACACCAGCATTGTTTATCACAACATCGATCTGTCCAAACCTGTCTTGTGCCAAACCAATAATCGCTTTCATTTGTTCCATATCCGTCACATCAAGCTGTTGAACCACCACAGAGCCTCCATCTGAATCAATAGAGGAGGCAAGTGCTTCTAGTCGCCCTAAACGCCTAGCTCCTATAACGACGTGAGCTCCTTGATGGGCGAGTAATCGCGCGGTTGCTTCGCCAATTCCGCTACTTGCTCCTGTAATCACAACTACTTTTCCACTTATTTCATGCATCGTCTCTCGCTCCTTCAGTTGATACGATTGAATTTAACAGCGGATATAGTCATAAAAATGCAACTATTCCTCACGATATAACACCATACCCGCATGGTAGAGTACATCATTCCGGAAATAACCATCGGCCGTAAACCTGTATCATCCACATATTCGATCTCATTTCCATCAATCGTATACTTGCCCTGATAGGCACTCTCACGTTCACCTCGCGCTTCGTCATATCGTCCATTTGGCAACAATTCTTGCCGAACAAATCCATCTTCTGTCACCCACATACCAACATAAGAATGACTTTCTGAACGTTGATTATTCAACCAATCTCCTTCTTTCGTGTTCGAATCTTCTATTACCGAAGCATTCTGACAGGACTGCAGCATCATGATACAAAACAACGCAACCATCAGCAGAAATTTACCTGTCATGTTGTCACCTCCTTAAAAGACTGGTAAATTAGCCTAGCTATATTATGGAATCATTTTGTAGGAAGGCGGTAGCTAGATACTACAGAATCATTGCCTATTTCTCCAAATGATTATATATTAAAAATTATGAGTAGATACAAAGGAGACGATACGAATGGATGACGTAAGGGATAAAGGAGAGTTGGCACGAGTCATAGAACGGTTTACAAAAAAAGACGGTACCTATCAGACGGTGATTCCTGCTTTGCGTTTTATTCGTGCGTCTCATACGTCCGAGCCGGTTCATTCTGTATATGAACCTTCCCTTTGCATCGTAGCACAAGGTTCAAAATTGGTAATGCTGGGGAATGAAGACTTCCAATATGGTGTTGGCAGCTATTTAACGGCTTCCGTCCATTTACCGATTACAGGCCAAGTCGTAGAAGCTTCCCGGGAAACACCTTATTTGAGTCTTCAATTGCAACTTGATATGAAGCAGATTCTCGATATCATCCGCGCCTCCGATCAAGAAGCAAAGCACGACGGTGTAGTTAGGCGTGGCTTGATGATCAACCATATGAACGATACGATTTACGATGCTACACTACGGTTTGTCCGATTGCTGGAAACTCCACACGATATTCCGATACTAGCCCCCACTATGATGCGAGAAATGGTTTATCGAGTCCTCCAAAACGATCAAGGCGAGGTCTTGAGACAATTTGCTTTAATGGGTAGCCATACACAGCGAATCGCAAAGGTGATAAAACGACTTAACCAGGATTTCTCGCTGCCTTTGCGCATTGAAAAGTTAGCCGAGGAAGCAACAATGAGCCCTTCTTCCTTGTATTATTATTTCAAGAAGATAACAGCGATGAGCCCATTACAGTATCAGAAGAGGCTTAGGTTACAAGAAGCGCGTCGATTGCTTCTCTCCCATCAGGTAGAAGCAGCAGAAGCTGCATTTCAAGTCGGCTATGAAAGCCCTTCACACTTCAGCCGAGATTATGCACGCCTGTTTAGTGAACCCCCAAAAAGGGATATTCGGTACTTGCGTGAAACAATGAAAAAAACAATAAACTAGTTATGACTATAGTTTGATTTACTCGCCCGATACTGGTTCTCTAGTTCCTGACAAGTTAGCGGCTCTATTGCTTTATTAAAAGAAAAGGAGTTGTTAAGTATGAATCGTACTTTGAAAGCGTTTAACCAAACAATTGAAGACATCTCTGCTTTAAAAGCATACGATGAAGCGATTTTGCTTACACCTATCACCGAAGGAAAATGGTCGATTCGCGAAATTGTCGCCCACCTCTACAACTGGGACAAATACAACGCTGAGGAAATGGTACCATTAATCGAGCATGGCGCTAGATTGCCAGACTTCCCAGACCATGACACACATAACGCCGCTGGTTTAGCTGCACTTGAAAACAAATCCGTTTATGAGATCATCGACTTGTTTGTCCAGATGCGCACTAATCTAATCGATCGTCTTGCACAAGTGGACAAGCAAGCCCGCTTTACAATCGGTGAAGGCAAACGATCCTTTTCTGCCGAAAGCTTTGCGAAAATCTTCGTCCGGCATGACGGCGAGCATTTGCCGCAGATTAAAGCGCAGGTTGATTCATAAAAAAAGATGAGCGATAGAGTGCTCACTTCAGACCATTGAAGATGAATTGTCGGATGAAGGAGAGCGATGATTTCCGAGAGCAAGGTGGAAATTCGTTGCGCAAGTCGGAGATTCGAACACTCTTTGTGGAGATTCGGTGTTTGAAGGCGGAGATTTCATCGCAATTGCGGAGATTCCAGCCACAAGTCGGAGATTCGAGCACTCTTTGTGGAGATTCGGTGTTTGAAGGCGGA
>BAXC01000051.1 GCA_001310375.1 Bacillus sp. JCM 19041
AACGATTGTATACTTATTGGCTGAATGGAACGATAATAACAAATGAAACTGTTTTTAAGGAAAGAGGAGACGTTAGATGGAAGATGAGAAAGCAATCGAATTGAAGCAGGTGACGTATTCCATTGATAAAATGGACGTGTTAAAAGCAGTCACTGGTTCATTTGTTAAAGGAAGGATTACGACAATTGTCGGACCGTCTGGCGCTGGGAAAAGTACATTGTTTAGGTTATGTAACGGAATGAAATCGGCTAATTCTGGCGAAATTTACATAGAGGGCAAATCAATCGCAGCATTTGATCCAATTAAACTGCGCAAAAAAATCGGGATTGTGTTGCAACAAGCTACGATGATTAGTGGAACGGTGAGAGACAACTTAGCGCTGCCATTAAAACTAGCTGGTAAAGAATTAGAAGAAAAGGATGCGGCTGAGTTTATCCGACTAGTAGGATTAGATCAAAACATTCTTGCCCGTGAGAGCAATGATTTATCTGGTGGTCAAAAGCAAAAAGTTTCAATTGCTCGTACGCTCATTAATCGACCGGAAGTTTTGCTACTTGATGAAATCACTTCGTCACTTGACCGCGTATCACAGCAAGATATTGAAGAACTAATCCAAAAGATTAACAGCGTATATGGGACAACGATTATTTGGATTACGCATAATTTAGATCAAGCAAAACGCATCGGTGATGACACGTGGGTGATGATGGACGGAGAAGTGGTTGAGATGGGTTCAAGCGACTTGCTACATAATCCAAAAGATGATCGGGTGAAGCGGTTCGTAAAAGGAGACATTCAATGAGTTTTCTCACATTAGCACTTACTCTTATCTTTGTCTTAATTCCACTAGCTTTGTCACAGGTGCTGCGTTTAGGTCTTGGCAATGATATTTTTATCGCTACCATTCGCTCGATCATCCAATTGCTTGCGGTTGGTTATGTGCTCCAGTTTGTATTTGACTCCGAGAGTTTGCTCTATGTTGGATTAATGATTTTACTTATGATTGGGGCGGCAACGCAAAATGCGCGCAAAAAAGGGAAATCGTTAAAAGGTATTACTTGGAAGCTTGTAGTAACCTTTGTGTTTGTTGAAGTACTGACGCAAGGAATCTTAATTGGTTTTGGCATTACACCTGCAACAGCTCAATATATCATTCCTATTAGTGGGATGGTGATTGGGAATTCAATGGTACTAGGTATTTTATTCTTAAATCGCTTTACGGCAGAGGTTGAATCAAGGCAGGATGAAACCGAACTGATTTTAACGCTTGGTGGTACGCCGAAACAAGCGATTCATAAACAATTAATGACATCAATTCAAGCGAGCACAATCCCAACAATTGAGAGCCAGAAAACCATTGGTTTAGTCCAGCTACCTGGATGATGAGTGGGCAAATTATTGCTGGCGCCGATCCGATGCAGGCGGTTATGTTCCAACTGTTGATTCTGTTTCTGTTGTTGACAACGGCAATTGTGACAAGCGTAATGCTTGGCTTCCTTTCATACCCGACATTATTTAATGAACGGGTGCAAATTAATGAATGAAATAATATAAGTAGAGCTCCAACCCGACAGGGTCAGAGCTCTTTTGTTTTGTTGATTTCTTCTGGGTAGTTAACGGTCGTTTCGTTTGTGCGGTTGTAGTACCAGTGTAAGAAAGAATGAGCCGTTGTTAATGGCACGTCTTGAATGCCGCTGTGGCGGACAGGCTTTGCGCGATTTATTGTATGAAATGATGCGAGCCCAAGTCGTTTTTGTACGAGACTTCGCTTCATTTGTGCTTCAATAACTCGTCCTCGTTTTGTAATGAATAAAGAAGTTGTTAAACCACCTGTTTTTATTTGAATAAATTGTTTGTTTAATACGTATCTCGTATTAATGAAATCGAGTATTCTAGTAATAAAAGTAAAAACAAATAAGCCAACTGATACGAACCACCAACCATTCTCGTTTTGTAAAATAGTTGGTTTGAAATAAAAGAGAAGGCTGATGCGATTAGCCATGCCCAATAAGGACGCAGGATACGAATCGCCAATGCTTTTTTAGGAAGTCGTTTCATATTTGTTGTTAGATCATAAGTGGGTAAAAGTTCTGTTACCATATCATAAGCTTGTTCAATTGGTAAAAAAGGATAGAGCGTACTGATCTCATTGGATTGATCATCGATATTAAGACTACCTGCGCTTATAAGTTTTACTTCGCAAAGACCAAGCATTCGTTTGATAAGAGACTGATTGATTTCAATTGCTTGCACTTTTTCTTTTGATATTGAAAACGATGTTTGCGAGAGTACCCCCTTTTTAATGTGAATACGATCATCATCGGAGGAGATCGTATAGTTTCCGTAAGTCAGTACTGTTTTCAAAACACCGTATATGACCGAAGCAATAATGATGACCGCGATTAGACCTGTAAGCAACCACCAGGAGTTTAGAATGGTTGTCAAAATTCCTTTTGTTTCCTCTTCGATATTGGTCATATCGTTAATCTTAAAGAGGAGTGATCCAATTAGTGGAATGAGCAGTAAAAAGCTGAGTGAAGCAAAAGACGCTTTTAGTAAATCTCGTCGTGTTGAGCGAAAGTAAATCGTCTCGTTTATTGTATGACTTTCATTTTCCACATTGGACTTATCAGGTGTATTCTCCTCGCTTGTCCGAACACTTAGATCACGGTTTGTCAAAAGCTTTTCGATTTGATCGGCTTCCTTTTCTGACACAACTTGAAATGTAATCGCTGCATCTTCACCAGTCATTCCTGTTTCAAAATGAATGGAAGTCATACGAAAGGGTTTGTGTAGAAAGGACGTATGACGATTGACGTTTTGGACTTTAGAAAACGGAATAATTCGTTCTGATTTCGTGAACAACCCCTTATAGAGGTGGAAGGCCCGATCATCTAATTCGTATTTATGGGTAACCCACTTTACGAAAATCGATACAAGCGACGATCCAATTAGAATAAAAAAGATGATTTTTGCATACGCAATAAAGGTTGAGTCCGACCCAGCTCGAAAAACAAATAAAAATAAGGCGATAAAAGCGATATTTTTTCCGAGTTTAACGATTCCGAAAAGCATTTGTAGAGGGTGGTATCGTTTTGCTTTCATTGATCGTCCACTTCCTGCACTTTTGCATAATGAGCAATTTGGTTACGCAAAACGACGGCATCTTCTTTTCGGAGCGCTTCAATTAGATGAGAAGAGCCGGTTGTTTGAACCGAAATGGAACTAAGTCCGTATCTCCGTAAAATAGGACCTTGCTGTGTTTCGACAGCTTGGATTTTTGCCATTGGCACAAGCTGGTGTTCTTCAAACCAGATTCCTGATTTGAGTTGCAGGAATTCATGATCTGCTTCGTAGCGCCAACTTTTGTAAAGAATATACGGTTTGAACAGGGACCAGACAGCACCGACGACTGAGGCTGCTGTGATGAAAAGAAGAATCCACCAAATCCATTCTGCCCATAAAAAGCGGTAATCAAGATAAAATAAAACGCCTAATATCGCAAATCCAATGGCATTCAAAAGCGCGTCACGGATCAACCAAACTTTAATCATGTCTTTAGCTAATATTCGCTCTGGTTCACTGATTTTCATTTGCATCGTTGTCTCTACCTTTCTTTAATCCAAATGTTGGATATAATGACCGTTTCTATTTTCTCGCATCTGTAGGTAAAAGTGAATAGTTAATTTCTAATTGTTGAAAAATAATGGATTCTTCACAAGGGACCTTATCAATATATTGATAATTTAGTTAATAAATAGCGAATATGCTACAATGGCGATAACTGACAGGTCCATTTGGATCTGTCTTTCTAAGGTGTGGCAAGGGCTATCAAATAAGATTGATGTAATTAGCACGACAAGTTTCCCCGTTTAGGCTATTTATCTAAGACGTACATAAAAGACAGGAGATGATGACGATTGAAGAAGGCAATTATCACAATTGGAAGTATCGTGTTTCTAGGCATCGTGGTGATTCTATTCATGTTTTTGACGGACAGTGGACCATTTAATAAAATAGCGATTAATGAGGAAGTGAGTTTTTCTGCTAATGTGGTTGAGCTAGTTGATGTTAAAACGGATGTTGGTAATGTTCACGTTAAGACTCATCAAAGTGATGAGTTCCTTGTATCCTTTACCGGGCAGACCAAATCATTGGATCGAAGGAAGCTACAATTAACTGCAGAGGTAGATGGGGATACTCTAGTCGTGAGAGGAAAACAACCAGCAAATCGATCCATTTTTAACATTCGTCCAACAACATATGAAGTGGAAGTTCTAGTGCCAGAAAGTGAGTTTACCGAATTAAGTATTCGGTCAGACGTTGCAGAGATAAGTATTGTTGATGCGAATGTAGGAAAAATGGAACTTTACTCCGCCGTAGGTAATATTGACGTAAAATCAATTGCTAATGATGCAGAGATCATAACGGATGTGGGGGATATTACGCTAGATTTAGTGATGATCTACGCTGATATAAAAGCGCATTCAAGTGTTGGTGATATCAATGTACTTTTCGAGGAGCTGCCAGACGAGCTTCAGTATACAGTGGAAACAGAAGTTGGGAGGCGTCAGTACGATGTTCTGAAGAATATCCCACAATCTGATCAGGCTCCAACATTAATGTTGAAGACTGAAGTAGGCTCAATCTCTGTTACAAATGAGTGAGAAAAACATACATAAATTCAAAAAGAGAAATGCTACCGTCATTGGCATTTCTCTTTTTTTGAATTCCTATTTCTCCATATTCTGTTTGTGCTTATTCCTTGATACAACGTTATTCTCAATCTTTTCATATGTTTGCAGAAGCCGATCAACAAGGGGGATCGTGGAACCCACATATACATAAGAATAGCAAACGAAGTCGCGATTAGTGCGCCAACCAAAACATCTAATGGATAATGGACGCCGACGACAATGCGGGCTAGTCCAACAAGAGCAGCGACGATTAACCAACCGATTTGTTTTTTGTTGAACAACCAGAAGACAACACAAACAGAGAAGAATAAAATCGTGTGATCGCTTGGAAAGGAATTGTCGATTTCTTTATGAATCAGTTGATTCACATTTTCCAACTCATAGAACGGCTGATAGTTATGATGGAACAACCCAACTAAATTACCTGTAATCCAAGCTAATATAAAAGCAAAGCCACCTGCTAAGACCATGTAGCGGTGAGTCTCTGTTCGTTTCCCAAAAAAGAAATAGAGAACAAGAAGAGCTAATAGAATGACTGTATACTCGGCAATAAAACAAACGGTGTGTTAATAAAGGGGTAGTCAAACCCTAAATCATTTATTTGGTGAAATAGATTTACGTTTCCTTCTCTGAACATATCAATTTTCCTTTATCATGCTGTAAGTATGCGTAATGATGACTTATTGTATCATATTCACTTGGCTTAAAAAGAAGTGATATTTAGTAATAAAATACAATGAGAGTAGCTTTTTTGCGTTGATTTTTGATGTTATTTCATTTGCTTTTTCATTTTATAAATTGGTTATCTCACTATCTTCTAACATAGCTTAAATACCGCAATTAAGAAGAAACCTTTGTATTAAGAAAATAGTAGACTAAATGGAAATTGAATGTTAATGAAAAGGAGCTGAAAAAATGGAAGACAATCATTGTGGATGTAGCTCAAAACGTGAATTAGAAAAAATGTCAGAGAAAAGTCTAGAACTAGATGTTGAAATTGTTGGACAAGAGGAGTGGCAGAAAGCACAACAGGCATTTTGGCAAAAAGAAAAAGCGTTAACGCGTGCTAGGGATCAATTAAATGCAGAACGACGGTGTTTGCCAATGATGGAAGTGAAAAAAGACTATTATTTTAATGGAGATAGCGGTATACAAACGTTAAAAGATCTATTTGCCGGTTGTCGCCAGCTTATTATTTATCATTTTATGTTTGATCCAGGATGGCATGAAGGTTGTGATGGTTGCTCGATGATGGTGGACAATATGGGGGACCAAGCCCATCTAAACGCTAGAGATACACGACTTGCCCTTGTTTCAAGAGCCCCGCTTAAGAAGATAAAACCGTTTAAAGAGCGAATGGGTTGGAGTGTTCCTTGGTATTCATCCTATTCAAGCGAGTTTAATAAAGACTTTGGCGCTACGACAACAGATGGTGGGGAAGTACATGGGTACAGTGTGTTTTTGCAAAATGAGAATCAAATTTATCATACGTATTCAACTTGGAACCGGGGAGTCGAATACCTTGGCTCGAACTGGAGTTATCTAGACATCACGCCTCTTGGGCGTCAGGAAGATTGGGAAGATTCGCCTGCATGGGTGAAACAGACAGAACGTTATGTTTGGTGGCGTCATCGTGACCAGTATGGTAACGGATAACAGAAAGTCGGACATTTAATTGGAAGAGTGGAGATTGGATGCTTAAGTCGGAGATTCACAGGGTAAATGTGGAGATTCATTAGTCGTTCACACGCATCATCACCTGCCCCGAAAATTGTCTTCTTTCAAACTAGATCGTTTCCCGATTTTGTTGACAACCTCAAACCTCCTCTTTTGTATGAGGAGGCTTGTTTTATTTTTGGAAGGGCATGCCAATTTTTGATTCTACTGATGAGATGATGCTTAAAACAAGACGCAATTTTGATTAATGTAGCCGATGTCAGTTACTTCTTTTTCCATTAACGTTAAATGATTCCCCATCTGCTTCGAATGTTAGTGTTGGATCAACACTTTCTTCTACTGTTTCAGATGGAGAGGTGGAATCAGCACTTTGTTCCTCCGGAGTTGCTGTGCAAGCAGACATGAACAAGGCTGTAGTAAGACTGATGCAAAAAAAGGATACCATCCGTGACAAAATAAACAAAACCTCCATCGGGAATGTATAATAGTCTTTTGAAAAATTTCCATAATTCCCCTTGAATAAGTGTAACGAATAAAAGTGGCATTTGTAAATGGACACACATAAAGTTCGAGAAAGAAGACAGAGAAAAAGCAAGTGAACGATTCGTTCACTTGCTTTTTTCGATTAAGCGCTTTTTGATTCATCTTTACTTACAGAGGTATTTTCATTTAATGGCCTTTTTGACCAGTATGTTGCCATGATTGGACCTGTGATATTATGCCAGGCGGCGCCAATGACGCTTGGAATAGCAGCAATTGGACTTAAATGGGCGGTTGCGAGTGTGACACCAAGTCCTGTGTTTTGCATACCTATTTCAATGGAACGGCACGCCTTTGGCTTGGTGTTAAGCGGAGTGCGGCAGCGGCTATATAACCAAGTAATAGTCCGGCACCATTATGGAGCATAACGGCAACAAAAACGATTAAGCCAGATGCAGCTAAAGCTTCGGTGTTCGCTCCAACAACAGCCGTGATGATCGCTAAAATGGCAAGTACAGAAACAAGTGGCATAACGGTCGCTGTTCTATTTGCAACGGTTGGTAAAAAGCGACGGATAAACAAACCGAGTATGACAGGAACAAGAATGACTTGGAGAATCATTGTGACCATGGCTGTAAAATTGACTGGCATCCATTGACCAGCAAGAGCGTAGAGAATTGCCGGTGTCGCAATAGGAGCAATAAGCGTTGACATCGAAGTCATCGTAATGGACAACGGTAAATCCCCTTTTGCCAAGTAAACCATCACGTTTGAAGCTGTACCACCAGGGACTGAGCCAAGCAAAACAAGTCCTGCTGCAAGTTCTTCTGGTAATTGCAGCAAATAGGCGATCGCAAGTGCTGTCAAAGGCATAATTGTAAACTGAGCAACAAGCCCTAACACAACTGGAAGCGGGTGCTTTGCAACTAAAGTAAAATCAGTTGGTTTTAATGTCATTCCCATGCCAAACATAACGACACCGAGCAAGATTGGTACAAAGCTATTGATCGGAATAAATGGATCAGGCATAAAAAAGGCAATAAATGCAGCCGCAATTACAAATGCGGCAAAATACTTACCGGCGAAAGCACTAATGGATGCGAGTTGTTTCATGCTTGTTTGCTCTCTTCCACCTGAACAAGTTTATTTGGATTTAAGCGGTTAGCCGGATCAAGGACCTGTTTTATTTTTTGCATGATTACAAGTGACTCTCCATGCTCTTGCTGTTGATACTTTCGTTTACCAGTACCAACGCCATGTTCACCAGTACATGTGCCACCTACCGCTAGAGCATGGGAGACAATTGCTTCGTTAATGGACGTAACTGCCTCAATGTCTGCGCTGTTTGCGGGATCAAACATGAGGATTGCATGATAATTCCCATCACCAACATGTCCAGCAATTCCACCTTCTATTCCGGAAGCATCCACAGTCTTTCGGGCATGAGAGATTGCGTTCGCTAATTCGGAAATGGGCACACAGACGTCGGTTACCATCATCTTTTTACCAGGATTGCTATGGATGAAGGCATAGGCAAGATTGTGGCGTGCGTCCCAGAGCTTATTTCGGGCTGCGGTATCGTGTTCGAAATCAATTTGTTGGCAGCCATAGTCGTGAACAATCTCTTCTGTGAAAGCAACGTCTTGTTTTAGCCCGGCTTCGTTGCCATGAAATTCGAGAAACAAAGTTGGTTTGATTGGATAATTTGTCTCGCTAAATTCATTCACTTTTTGCATGGATGCTTCGTCAACAAGTTCCACTCTGGCGATTGGAATGCCGGCTTGTAAAATGGAGACAACGGCAGAAACAGCTGCATCTCCATCTGCGAAAACGGCACGACCAGCAACAGTATGTTCGGGTATGCCGTAGACCTTCAATGTTAACTCTGTAAAACAGCCGAGTGTTCCTTCAGAGCCAACAAATAAGCCGTTCAAATGATAGCCAGAAGATGACTTGGCAGCATTATTTCCAGTATGAATAATAGAACCATCAGCAAGTACAACCTCGAGATTACGTACTTGATCCCGCATTGTCCCGTAACGGACAGATGTTGTACCACTCGCATTCGTTGCAGCCATGCCACCGATTGTCGCGTCCGCACCAGGGTCTACAGGGAAGAAGAGTCCATATTTCTTAAGTTCTTTATTTAACTTTGTACGTGTCACACCTGGTTGGACTTTTACAAGGAAATCTTTTTCTTTTATCTCAATAATGTTATTCATTTCTGAAAAATCAACAGAAATACCATTTTCTCTTGGGATAACTAAGCCTTCAAGACTCGATCCAAGTCCAAATGGATAAACAGGACGATTAAACTGCTTGGCAACTTTCATCAAGTTACGAACATCTTGTGCGTGATATGGATAAACAACAACCTCTGGTATAACAGCTTGATGGTACGACTCGTCCTTGCTATGTTGTTCACGAACCGTTTCGTTACTAGTCACTTGTTGAGAGCTTAACGCTTCTCGTAATGCATCAATTAATGTGGACATCTGTCTACCCCTCCAGTACAAAATGAGATAAAACGTATTATACAGGAAATACAAGCAATTCGAAATCTTTTTCTGAAAGATTATCTGACGCGCTTCCTTCCAACTAGATTTCTATTAAAATAGAACAAGGGTAATGAATAGATCAGGTGATTTGTTACAGAAGATTAAATTGCAGTCCTGTTAGTAACATGGTTAAATGATGGGAGATTACGCAAAAGAGGCGGCGAGAACGATGACTTCTAGAGGAACCGGAATTTTACGTGAACAAAACGAAAAAAGGGTTCTTTCGTTATTGAGGAAGAAAAAAGAAATGACACGAAAAGAACTAATGGAATCTCTTAAAGTAAGCAAAAACACAGTTTCTATTATTGTTGATCAGTATATAAAGCAAGGCGTTATCCAAGAAATCGGTAGAAAACAACCAAATAAAGCTGGCAGGCCAACGGTTCTATTAAAATTAAATCCAGCTCTGTTTGAAACGATTAGTATGGTCATTCATCCGGATTCGATTGAATGGAGTGTCTACAATTATTTTCTTGAACCTTTGCAAACAGAAACCGTATTTCTTGATACGTCCGATGTGCAAACATGCGTAAACCAAATGCTAGATATTATTGAAGAAGAACAAAAGAATCGAAAAAACGTGATCGGTGTAGGAATTGCAGTACCAGGAATTGTGGATACGAGTAACGGATCTGTAATCAGTTCAGTGAAACTTGATTGGAAGAATGTTCCGCTTGGATCTTATTTAAAACAATCGATTTCTCTGCCCTTTTATATCCAGAATAATGTTAAGGTGGCAGCACTTTGCGCAATCGAAGAACAAGACGAGCATGCACAAACAAGCTTTTTCTACATTCGCATTGGCGAAGGAATTGGTGCTGCTTTCGTGATGAACAGCCAGATCTGGGATGGTGAAACGTCAACAGCTGGAGAAATTGGGCATCTTAGCGTAAATCCTGATGGTCCTGAATGTAGGTGTGGCCAAAAGGGTTGCCTTGAACGCTTAATTGGACAGAAGACTTTCCTTGAATGGACAAAGAAGAATGGAACGGTTTATGAAATGCAGCTAGAATTAACGAAATACGGAGAGTATCTATCAATTCCTATTATGAATATCATTCATCTCTTGAATCCAAGTCATATTATTATTGATAGTCCGTATAATGATTATGATTCATTTACCGACTCGGTCACAAGAGTGTTGGAGGAACGCAGTAGGCTCACTCATGGATTGGGACAGGAAGACCTTATCTTTAATGAAGAGCCATATAGCGAACTTGAGGGAGCGGCTCTAGCAATGATTTTGTCTTACGAAGAATAAAATCCAGAGTATAAACCTGCCATAAGTGGCAGGTTTTATTTTGGTTAAAGCCGACATAAAAAAAGTTACTAGGATAAACAGGGAGTGTAAAGAAATCTCTCGATAATAATCTGAAAATTGTATACAAAAGAAATGAAGTGTGGTAACGTTATATTAATCATAGACTATGACTAATTAATTGAAGGGGGGAATTAAATGGGGTGGCTTGATTGGGCTGCACTTGGTTTATTCTTCATTTGGATGGTTATTATTGGTGTTTATTCTTATAAGAAAGTCGGTGGATCAAAAGACTTTTTTGTTGCGGGGGGGAAAGTCCCTTGGTGGTTAGCAGGCATATCGCACCATGTATCCGGTTACAGTGGAGCCGTGTTCGTTGCTTATGCAGGCCTTGCATATACATTTGGTTTTAGTCTTTACGTGTGGTGGGCCATTCCCATTACAATCTCGGTTATAATTGGAGCGTTTTTAATTGCACCAAGGTGGTCAAGGCTACGTCAAAAACTAGATATTGAATCTCCGACTGAGTATTTAGAGAAACGCTATAATCTCGTAACACAACAAATTATGGCGTGGAGCGGGGTACTACTTAAATTATTTGACGTAGGTGCTAAGTGGGCTGCAATTGGGATCTTATTACATGCGTTTACTGGTATTCCTGTATTGTATGGCATTCTTATTTCAGGAGTTATTAATTTAGTTTATATCACAATCGGAGGTTTGTGGGCTGACTTATGGACTGATCTTGCCCAATTTGCAATTGGTATCGTAGCTGGCATTGTTATGTTTGTAATTGTAATCAATCAGTTAGGTGGAGTAAGCTCACTAACAGGTATTTGGGATCAATTACCTCCCGCTCATAGCCAACCTTTCCATGAGCCTTATACATTTGCTTACGTACTTGTTTATATTTTAATTACGTTTTTAAGCTATAACGGAGGTACTTGGAGTTTAGCAACAAGGTATATATCTTCTCCTTCGGGTACTGAAGCGAAGAAATCGGCTCTATTATCTGGCAGTTTGTATCTATTTTGGCCGCTTATCCTGTTCTTTCCTATGTGGGCTGCTCCACTCATCTTGCCGGGACTTGAGGATCCAAATCAATCTTATGCATTATTAACGATGGAATTATTACCTACAGGATTAGTTGGCCTAGTACTAGCCTCATTGTTTGCTGCGACAATGTCTATGACATCTTCTGACGCCAATACAATTTCTTCAGTAATTACAAGAGATATTCTTCCTTGTATGTCTAAACGATTTAAAGGGCTATCGCAAAAACGAGCACTTATGATTGCGCGGATTACGACAGTCGTATTTACTGCTTTAACTCTCGTAGTAGCGATTCAAGCTGATAATTTTGGCGGCGTATTAGGACTGATCATTTCATGGTTTGGTGCATTGATTGGACCGATCGCAGTGCCAATGTTGTTTGGTCTTCTACCGTTCTTTAAACATTGTGATTCAAAAGCAGCTATTTCATCAATATTCGCTGGTCTTGGTGTCTTTGTTCTTACGAAATATGGAGTCGACGTGCCTTTATCTGTTGAAGTGGGAGCTCCCGTACTAACATCGGTCTTTGTCTTCTCACTAATGGGTTGGCTAAACCGTCACAAACCTGTTCGACCAGAAGTGGAGGAACTTTTGCAAGCGATTAATAAGAAAGAAGCAAAAGAACCAAAGTCAACTCATATTCAAATGTAATGAGGTGAGGAATTGTTTGATTCTAATTTTTATAAAAAACAGATAGAAGATACAATATGGCCATTCTGGCAGAAAGCATATGATAAAAATGTTGGCGGTGTATTCACCTGTTTTACTAATGATGGGAGTGAATTGCTATCAACTGATAAGTACATTTGGTCGCAAGGCAGATTTTTGTGGATTACGACAAAAATGTATGAGCTCGCTTTAAAAGGTAAGGTGGACATTCGTGCTGACCTGCTCCAGTCCATGTCTAAAGACACACTTAACTTCCTACAAATGTATGCGTTTACAGAAGAGGGGGAAGCCTTATATGCCGTTACGGAAACTGGAGAACTTCTTCCGGAACAAGAGACAATTAGTATTTATGCAGATTGCTTCTGCTTATTAGGTATGAGCAGTTATGCAAGAATATTTAATGATCAATCAGTATATTGTTTTTGCATGAAATTAATGACATCAATCGAAAATCGTTTAAAAGAGGGTGTCTTTGAAACCGAGCCGTATCCAATTAAAGACGGTTATCTCTCACACTCGATAAACATGATTTTAATAAATGTAATAAATGAAATGATAAAAACTGCGAAGAAAATTAATGAGAAAGATGTTGAGGACCTCAGAACGTGTGGGGATTCATATGTAACGACAATTCTTACACAGTTAGTCATAGGTAATACGCGGATTGCAGAATTTGTATCTGAAGAAAAAGAGTTTCATAGTAGTATGCTTTATCGGCATGTTAATCCAGGCCATACGCTAGAATCGATTTGGTTTTTGGTTGAGTATTTAGAGGAGTCAGAGTCTGGTTGTAAAGATGCGATTTTAGAGCAACTTGTTACAATTACGAAAAAAACACTAACAGTTGGTTGGGATCAAGAGTTTGGTGGATTATTTCGATTCGTCGATTGTGAGGGTGGAAAACCTGAAGGTGTGAGCGGAGAAGGTAGATATGAGGTGCTTATTAATAGTACATGGGATATGAAGTTATGGTGGCCGCATTCAGAAGCGCTTTATGCACTGACTGCTTTATTTCAAAGATCAGGGGACCAATCGTTATTGAAATGGCTTGAAAAAATACAAGAATATACATTTAAGGTGTTTCCAAATCCAAATAAGAAAACTGGTGAGTGGATTCAAATAAGGAATAGGGAGGGGTGCCCTGTTGAAAAAGTTGTTGCATTACCTGTAAAAGATCCTTTTCACATATGGAGAAGCATGATTTTGCTAATAGAATCGAGAGGAGATTGATTGATTTGTGAGGTTAGGAACAAGCAAAAAAGAGATAACGCCCAACACACCCATACAGTTAGCCGGTTTTGCTCATCGTCTAAATTTAGTTGAGGAAGTTGATGCTCCACTCCTTTTACGGGTAATGGTATTTGAACGGTCAGGAGAAAAGGTTGTTTGGTTTATCGGAGATCTTATTTGGTGGGATCAGGTTGATGTGAAGGAGTGGAAGCATGGACTGAGTAAGAAACTGAACATTTCTTATAGCTCGATTGTTTTTCATGCAACACATACTCACTCTAGCCCACAATTAAACAATCAATTTTCTCCATATCTAGGAGAATGTAATAAAGAATTTAGGGATAAAGTAAAAGCCGCAGTATTTGAAGGTGCATTAGAAGCAAATCAAAATTTAACTGAAGTACAGGTTTTTAGACAATCTGGAACAAGTGAAATTGGGGTTTATCGTAGAAAGAAAATCGGTGATTCGATTCAGATGGCGCCAAACCATGAACAGCAAATTGATAAAAGCTTGGAGCTTATTCGTTATGTAACAAAGGAGGGGCGAATAATAGCGTTAATGGTGCATCATAATTGCCATCCGACTGTTAGCGACGCTGAAGCCATATCACCAGAATTCCCTGGTTATGCTTGTGTGGAGTTGGAGCGACGTTTTCATCTACCATTTGTTGTTTATTTGCAAGGGATGAGTGGGATATTCGAGTCGAAATTACTGACTCTTCTAATCAATTTAGACGGGGCGGTATACAAGAGTCTAGATCATATGGACAGAAGTTAGCAGAAGAAGTCACTAACGTGTGTGATGATGCAGTACTTCAAAAGGTAGATGTAACAGCCTTACATGGAGAAACCAGTTATATTTATTTGCCATATGACAAGGCAGAGAAGGTGCTACGGATAGAAGATGAGTATCTAAAATATTGGAAGGGCGTTTTTGAGAAGAAAATAGAATTCCATGGAGATTGGCTGGAAGTACAACATATCTCATTTGGTAAGGATCTTAGGTGGATGTGTTTTAATGCAGAAATGGCAGGTGCTTATGGTGAATATATAAAATCATTGGATTCTAATTGTCTGCCGCTCGGTTACTGCAATGGCATGATTGGCTACGTAGCAACAAGACAGCAGATAGAAGAAGGCGGATACGAAGCACTCAATTTTATTGTCTTCTTTCAAAAACCGCATCCATTCCAAGGAGAAATTGAAACAACAATAAAAGATCAGACTGCAAAGATGCTAAAAGGAGAAAAGTGACATGACTAAAGAGAATGCAATATGTGGAAAATCTGGGAGATGGTCTATTATGTGTTTCCAAATAGGAAAGAGATGGGGAGAAAAGCGGCTAAAGACATTGCGAAATATATTAGAAAGATAGGAAGCGAGCAAGAAGACGTAAGAATTGTTTTTGCGGCAGCCCCATCCCAATTGGATCTGTTTGCTGCCCTAATTGAGGAGCGTATTGATTGGACGAAAGTAACAGCTTTTCACATGGATGAATACATCGGTTTAAATCAGGGGGATGTGGAACAATTCGGACAGTATTTAACGGAACACCTATTTAAATACTTATCTCTTAAACAGATTCATCTAATGTCTGGAAAAGGTGATGATGAAGAGTTGAAACGCTATGCTCAATTGATTCAAGAACAACCAATCGATCTCGTGTGCTTAGGTATTGGAGAAAATGGGCATCTTGCTTTCAACGATCCTCCAGTTGCTGATTTTTCCGATAAGCAGGTGATTAAAGTTGTTGAGCTTGATGAAGTTTGCCGACAACAACAAGTAAATGATGGTTGTTTTGCTTCTCTTAACGCAGTTCCAACCAATGCAGTGACATTAACAATTCCTACTTTACTTTCAGCAAAGAAATTGTTTTGTATCGTTCCTGGTGTGATGAAAGAAAAGGCAGTTACTGCGACGATCAAGGAACCCATATCTACCGATTGGCCATCAACCATTTTAAGAACACATAAAGACGTTGTTTTATATGCAGATCGAAAGTCTTTTCCTGGTGTGCAATGAGGTATAGTGGTGTGCACTATGAAACAGGGAAAGCAATAACTGTTCAGACGAAGGACACGAAGATTAGTAGAATAACCTTCACTGAAGGTCTTATAAAAAATTGTTTTATCGCTCCTGGCTTAGTTGATTTGCAAGTAAATGGATACAAGGGTATTGATTTTAATCGAGAGGATCTAACAGTTTCAGAAGTGAGTTTAATTACCCGCTTGTTACTTAAGGAAGGTGTGACAAGTTTTTATCCGACAATTGTAACTGGATCATTGGATAAGACGCTCAAACTTTGTTCGGTGATAGCGCAGGCGGTGGAAGTTAATCAGCTTGTGCAAAAAAGCATTAAAGGTATTCATCTTGAAGGACCTTTTATCTCTGCTGAAGATGGACCTAGAGGCGCTCACGCCAAACAGCACATCTGTCCACCAGATTGGTTGTTTATAGAGAAAGTGCAACAAGCTGCGCGAGGGTTAGTTAAGATAATTACGCTTGCACCAGAGTGGCAGGAGTCGCCTTTGTTTATTAAGAAAGCAGTTGAACAAAATCTCGTAGTAGCTATTGGACATACCGCTGCAAGTAGTGCGCAAATTAAAGCTGCTATAAAGGCTGGGGCTAGCTTTTCCACACACTTAGGTAACGGCGCACACCCGGTTATGAAACGCCATCCAAATTATATATGGGATCAATTAGCAGAGGACTCGTTAGCTGCTACTGTTATTGCGGATGGTTTTCATTTACCTATGAATGTGTTACGTGTCATAAGTGCAGTGAAGAAGGAAAAGATGCTCCTCGTTAGTGATAGTGTTGCTCTTGCAGGAGAGCCCCCTGGAGAATATGAAACGGCAGTTGGTGGACGTGTTTGTTTAACAAAAGAAGGAAGACTACATCTCGCTACTAATGAAGAGCTGCTTGCAGGGTCATCGTTTCATTTGCGTCAATGTGTAGAAAAGTTGGTCGAAGAGGGGATTACGTCTCTTTCAAGCGCATTAAATTTGGCATCTATTCATCCAGCTAGAATGGTAGGGTTAGATCAACAGAAGGGCTTATTGGAAGGGGCTATGGCAGATTTTATTCTTTATCAAGTTGACCACTCTGGCAGGTTAATTATTCTTAAAACAATTAAAGAGGGCGAAGTCGTCTATACAAGTTACTAGAGAAAGGTGTTCGGTATGTATGCAATATACAGCTGCGTATTATAAAGAGATTCAATTATATATAGATAAGATTCTTGAGACAGAGGAAGTAGCAATAATGGAGGCGGCGCACTTAATAGCAAATCAAGTAAAAGATGATCGCCTAGTCTATGTCTATGGACCAGGAGGTCACTCAAATTTAGGCGCGCAAGAATTGTTTTATCGTGCTGGTGGTTTGATACATGTAAGTGCAATTCTTGATGAAGGAACACTGTTAAGCAATGGAGCACTGCGTTCTATGGCGGTTGAACGAACTCTAGGTTATGGACGAATGGTGATTGATGACTACCAACTTGAGGAAGGGGACTTATTGATTCTTGTTAATGCGTATGGGATTAATACTGCATTGATTGATGCAGCAATGGCAGCAAAAGAAAGAGGTGTTAGAGTAATCGGCGTCTCTTCTATAGAACATGCTGAAAACACTCCTCTTTATCACCCTGCGCGTCATCCAGAAAAACACAATGTGCATGATCTTGTTGATGTATCAATTGATTCAAAGGTAAAAATAGGGGATGCTGTGGTGAAGATACCTAACCAGAGACAGAGGATTGGTGCGATTTCCACATATGTAAATGCTTTTATCTTAAATAGTATCGTAATTGAAGCGGTAGGGCTGCTTGCAGCTGAAGAAATACAACCTCCAATTTGGATGAGTGGGAATGCTGACGGTGGTGACGAATGGAATGGTCAATTCATTAACCGATTTAAAGGAAAGATTAAGAAGTTATAGCACATCTATCAGGAGGTTTATTAAATAAAGGAACCTATGCTTTCGTTTTTGAAGCATAGGTTCTTTATTTAAAAAGAAGAATTGATTACGATTCAAATGAAACGGATATAAAGACTCATTAATTTTCTAAATTTTCCTTTACTATTTGTGTGCACAGTCGATATATAATTGTGTGCGATCAATTCATGAAGGGGGAATGGAAATCAATGAAGTTTTGCGGTAACTGCGGAAAGCAGCTCGAATCAGATCAACCATTCTGTGGAGAATGTGGTTATTCTGAAAAGCAAGCCCAAGTTGATGTGACGACGCAAGCTCCACATGCTACAGAAAAAAGGAAACGAACAAAAAAAGAGAAAACAGTGATTGGAATCGGTGTTGGAGCAGTTGTTTTGCTAGCGGGAAGTTATTACGTTGGAAGTACATATGCATCAGCAGAAAGCACAATCGATCGGTTTGTAAAGGCCGTTGAATCTGAAAATATTTCCAAGATGGAAAACATTCTTACCCATTGGAGTGGGGAAAATGTAGATACGTATGAAGCGGAAGCGGTTATTGAATTATTTAGTAGCGATCTATCTAAATTACAGATGACGGCTTCTTCATTAAAGTCGGATGAGCAATTTGGGATCTTTTCAATCGTGCAAGAAGGTAAATTCCTTGGTGTGTTTGACCAACATAAAATAAAATTTGTTGAGCAATATGTTGACATACATATTCCATATGATGGAATGACTTTTTCCATTTATGACGAAGACTTAAAGGTTGATCATGAAGCAGGGGAGTACATGACGATTGGGCCTTTAGCTCCAGGTGTTTATGAGTTTTCGGCATCATTAAATAATGAGTATACAGATTACTCACATAAAGAGAAATTTCATTTAGAGAATCAAAGCGATTATTATGAAACGATTCAATTTGATATGAACATTGATTATGTGACGTTTAGCGCTCAGGAGGACCTACCGAACGTAGCAATAATGATAAATGAAAATGAAGTGCCACTTGAAGATGGACTCCTTACGGTGGTCCATTGTTTATCGATGGAAGCACAACCTATCAAACTGTTTTTAATTTTCCGTGGGGCTCAGAAACTTCAGAGGAAATTCCGATTGAATCGACGTATGAAACGCTCACAGTAGAGGCGGATATTGATTCGATTAAAGAAGAGATAGCTGAAGTAATTACTGCTTTTGGAGAATCTTATTATGATGCTTATAGCAAAAATGACTCCGAATTACTAAAGTCAACAAGTAGTGATTTATTAACCGATACAATAGAGAATTCATATCATTCGAATTATGGGTATTATTACGCTGCTCAATTCGATGCAACGAATGTTTGGTTTGATGAACACATGATTGATGTGACCGATGAAGGTGCAATTTCGATCGTGTTACCGGTTGAATATGAGATTCAATTAAACCAATCTACTGATGGGCCTGAAGATGGCTTTTATGATGAAGGCGAGTCTTGTTATATGAAAATGACCTATGAAGAAGATCAAGGTTGGTCCGTATATGAGTGTGAGTTAAGTACATATAACTGGTTATCTAGTGAAGGTTTTGATACGTATGAAGGCTCACAAACGGTTTACGCTTCCATGGGAACTAGTAACAGTACCGAAGAAGATGAAGGTGAGTCCACATTAATAAGCGATGAAGAACTAGAAGAGTTTATTTATGATTATAACGAAACAGCAGTTGAAGCGATTAATACAGCAGATTTTTCGGTTATTTCTCCGTTCATGACAGAAGATGGTCCGATTAAATCGATGCAAGAAGAGTATTATCAATCACTTGCGAATCGAGGCATTACGCAAACTCATATTGATACACAACTGCAAGAAGTTGAGGAGATTTCTAATGATGAATGGATTGTGACGACAAATGAAATCTTTGAGATCCATTATGAAGACGGGGACAGTAAAGAAAAGGAGTTTATCACAAAAAGCACGGTAAAGCTTGTTGACGATGAACTACGTGTCCATGAATTAAATTCGACTGACGAAGTCATTTAGTTAAAAAGGAGAAACGAATATGAAATGTTTAAATTGCGAGAAGGAATTAGCGCCATCAATCAAGTTTTGCACAGCTTGTGGCACGAAGGTGGTAGAAGTAGAAGGTAGTGTGCAGCAAATAGCTAGCACAACGGAAACAACCACACAGACAACACCAGGTGAAAACAAAGGCAATGCTTTTACAGAACAAGCGACAATGTTTAGCAAAGGTTTTGGTTTATCTGTTGTAGATATCCTTAAAAAACCACATCATCATGTGAGTACAGTCACGTCAAGTGGATTTGGGTACGGAATTACGGCATTGATTTTATTTTCACTTATTATACCAATTGCTATTTATAACTTTATATCATCTATATCGTTTTTAAATATTGTTTTAATGGAGTTTGAGGCAACAATAAAGTTTGGGGATATTGTGCCAAAGATGGTTGTCCAGTTCTTAATCATTCAATTAATCATTCTTGGCGTGATCTTCCTCGTGTTAAAAATAGGACGTGTTCAAGCCCATTTTAAAGAGGTTGTTGCTCGCTATGGCGGATTTATGATTATACCGGTTGCGTTCGCACTCATACTCTTAATTGCTGCGTTATTAAACATTACTGTACTGTTTTGGTGGATGATGATCATTATATCGATTTCAACAACGGTGGCGCTGTTTGCGACCATTTATAGTTATTCTTCAAGAAAGCAAGGAGGATTGGATCTGTTTTATTTACCAATACTTGCTCAATTCATTTTAGCAGTGTTGATGTACTTTTATTTTGATAGCCAACTAACATCGTTTTTTAATGATATAAACGAATTTACCGATATGTTCGGTAGAAGTGGTTGGTAAAAAGCCCGCGAAACCACTACTGGTATATACTGGTAGTGGTTTTTTGCTTGTTGACAAAGTCCCGTAAAAATAAGACCGATGACAAGCTTTTTTACTGATGAGTGATTAGACGATGCTTTTCCCACATTTCTTCGCTCCCGCATTCACTTCGCTTTCCGCGGGCGACGGATGAGACGCACAGCGCAGCTGCGTGTCTCATCTTCGTCTTTTCTCCCACAGGAGTCTACGTGTATGCCGTCCGCTAGTTGCTAATTCTTTCAATATAAGAGTGCAGATGGTGATGGTTTGACTAGAAAAAATCGCAAACTTACATACTGTCGCTGTTGATGCTAAATAAACGTCGAGCATCGCCAAAATGATACAACTACTGATTATACTGGTAGTGGTTTTTACTATTAATGGTTTAACAGTTATTTTAGTAGATTCAAACATATCGAAACAATGGTAAAATATTCATTAGGATTAAGAAAAAGGAGAGTAGAGATGCCTAAAGAATTAACGTCTGATTGTGGGAATTGTTTTGGTCTATGCTGTGTGGCATTGCCTTATGCAAAGTCAGCTGATTTTCCGCTTAATAAAGAAGCTGGTGAGCCATGCCACCATTTATGCTCTGATTCCCGTTGTTCTATCCATAGTGAGTTAAGAGGACAAGGGTTTCGTGGATGTGTGTCTTATGAATGTTTTGGTGCGGGTCAACATGTATCTCAAGTGCTTTACGAAGGAAAGGATTGGCGTACTGACTCTAACATTGCGTTTGAAATGTTCTCGGTATTCCCTCTTGTGCAACAGTTGCATGAGATGCTTGCCTACTTGAAACAATCGATGCATGTAAACGAAGTGAAATTACTTGCAAGAGAATTAAAAAAGATGTACAACGAAACAATCGCATTAACGGAGCTAGCCCCGGAGGATATTCTTAAAATCGATTTGATCTCCCATCGTGCTAAAATAAATGCGTTGCTAGTTGAAACCAGTAAATCGTACCGTCATGGATATGAAACAAAGAAGAACCAGAAGAAACAAATCGATTATGTTGGGGCGAATCTAAGAGGAAGAGATTTAAAAGGGAAGGACTTCGTGGTGCATTATTAATCGCAGCGAATCTAAAGGAGAGCGATTTACGTCGTATTGATTGTATTGGCGCTGACTTTAGAGATGCAGATTTAAGTGGTGCAAATTTAAAAGAAGCTTTATTTTTAACACAATCACAGCTTAATTCTGCAAAAGGTGACGTAGCTACAAGTATTCCTACAGAATTTACGCGACCAAGGCATTGGTTAATAAGCTAGTTTATACATAGAAAAAGGGTGTGCAATAATGACAGAAATGACCGCTTTGGTGCTAAGGCCTCTTCTTTTAGAGGATTATCCAGTCGTTTTGAAGTGGAGTAAGAATGAATTGTTTTGTAGAGCAAACGGATGGGAAGTAGAGCGTGATGCTGATGAAGTCTACCGCTGGTGGGATCTGTGTGTTCATTTACAATCGAGTACAATTTACCGAAAGGGAATTGAATTAGATGGTAAGTTCATTGGTTACGTCGACTTAGCGAACATTCATGAAGGAGTTGGGGAACTAGGCATAGCCATTGGTGAGACTGATTTATGGGGAAAGGGTATTGGTCAACGTGCGGCACGAATGATGATTGACTATGCTGCTATAGGGTTTGGTGTAACAACGTTTAAAGCAGAAACACATGCGGAAAATGAACGTTCGAGGAGAATGTTGGAACGAATCGGATTTAAGGAAAGTAGTCGAAATGGTATGGACGAATACTGTGGGAAGATGTGCAATTTGATTCAATTTACGTTTTCGCTTTGAGGAGACTACAAGTAGGTAAACGATGAAGGGGGAGGTTTAATGGATTTAGACAAACCAATTGCAAGTGGTAATACAGCACAGGTTTACCGCTCTAACAATGACGCAATCAAGCTGTTTAACGATGATTTACCAGAGACGGAAGCAACGAAAGAAGCGACAAAGCACAGGGTCGCTTATGCGCAAGGACTACCAGTCCCCAAAATATATGATGTGACAAAAGTGAATGGTAAACCAGCTATTGTGATGGAATACATTGAAGGAAAGACATTAGGAGAAATGGCTTGTGCGGATCAATCCCAAATAGAACGCTACATGACCCTTTCGGTTGGGCTTCAACAACAGATTCATAAAATTGTTCCAAGTCAGATTGAAACAATGAAGGATAAACTAAAGCGACAAATCCAAGCAGCAACACCTCTCAATAAGAAACAAAAATCCACGTTAATAACGAAATTAGAATTATTTATATATAATGAGCGTCTATGTCATGGCGATTTTCATTTATTTAATCTAATTGTTGGCAAAGAGGATCAGATCACGATTATTGATTGGGTTGATGCGAGTATAGGCGACCCTCGTGCTGATGTCTATCGTACATATTTGCTTTATTCTCAACATTTCTCAGATGAGCTAGCTGAGATGTATATGCGAATCTATTGCGAAACAAGCCATTATTCAAAAGAAGAAATTTTTGAATGGGCGCCAATTATTGCTGGGGCACGATTAGCGGAATCCGTCACAGGCGAAAGCGTTAAAAGATTAGTAAAGATCGTTTGCGACTCGATCTAATAGAAACGGATGTGAAAGGGGCGAAAGAGATCAAACAGCGTAACTGTTTGTGTCGTATAGCTCTTGGTGTCGGGATCTTTTTAGTGGTCACTGGCTGTAATGTTGTTCTTGAAGAGGAAGAAAGGGCGATGGAAGAAGTAAAATCAACTGATTTAAGAAAAAATGAAATTGAGGGAATTGCATTAGGAACGATTATACTCGACATAGAAAACAGTGGTGGTTTTGAAGCCACCCAGATAATAGCTATTATGAGAAACAACGAAATTATGATCAGTATTGGAATGACGTCTTGATGTTGGATGTGGATCGAGAGACAAACAAAATCCTAGGCGTTGGAACGCTTGAAGAAAAAGATGGGGTTGAGACAGAAAAGGGGATTAGGGCAGGTTCTCCAATTGAGGATGTCATGGCTTCTTATGGAGAAGATTACTATATTTTTCATGATTACGAACAGGGATTTTCTATCATTGGCTATCTTGACCGCGAAGAGAATATCGCTCTTTCATTTTTCTACCATGATGGACATGTAACAACGATGAATCTAGACTATGCGTTTGAGCGACTCATTTGGTATGTGGACTAAATTAGGTGTGTATATTTCGTTTTTTTTTTGTCTTGTTATTAAATTCCTTCCTAATATATGGGGAAATAATAACCGATAATTGGTTTATTTCAGTGTGAAAGCGGTTACCCCGTAGATAAGACATTTAAAAATAAGTGGGGGTATCATACAAATGAGAAAAGACCATCTGTTAATCGGTTTAACTGGTGTAGCGTTTCTGATGGCGACAACGGCGTGTAGTGATACAAGTGACTCGAATGAAACAGGTGGAGAACTGCAAAGCGAAAGAGGGGGAACGGATCTGAACAATTAACTGATACTGAGGATGTTCCTAACAATGATGGGGAAGACTTTGAGGATGGACAGGATGAGGATGATCAAGCTGAGCCGGACAGTAACAATAATAATATTAATGCATCTGAAGCGGCAACTGATGAGCGGGAGTACTATGAATCGCTAGCGATAACAAATGAGAGCAACGAAGTGCATCCAAATTCGCTTGAAAACTTAGAATTGCCAGGTATTCACGAAAATACACTGATTTATAATGGGACGGTTAGTCCCGGTCAGACTGCATCTTTTGTGTTTCCAGATGAAGACAGTAAGTATGGATATGATTACTCGAATCCATTAGATGCTGAAGTGTCAGATGAGGGACATTTTTCCGTTTCATTTAGCAGATATGATTTAGACGAGATGGATGAAATTCGGCTTATCATTACAGGTAGCATCCCTCAAGAACAAGCATTTGATTTGCCTGTCCATCCCACGGAAGATGGGATGGAGTATATACAGAGCGAAGCAAACGCTGAATTGATTGAAAAGGACATTCGCCAAAACGTTCAATTAGATAATATTTATGAGAATACGCGTTTTTATCATGTACAAAACGTGTTTGATAATGTAGACGCAGTGCATTTCGAACACCAATCTTTGGGATATAGCGATGATTTGAATGCTCCGGCCGCAGATGTTGAACTTGAGAATACGATTTCGACATCATTTGATGAAAGTGATCTTGAAGCTGGTGATGTCCTTACTTTTTATATTGTGGCAGGCGGAGTGACAACAGTCGTAGAGAAAGAAGTACAAGCTTGGTCTGATGAAGAGTGGGCACGAATTGATGCGATAAAAGAAGAAACGGAACTAGAGGAAATTTATTCAGATGAAGTGGTATTGGCTGGAACAACGGTGCCGCATGCTACCATCATGATCACCAATCTTAATCCGAGAAATTTCAATGTGGAAATTGAGGCGGATGAGAATGGAGATTTTGAATTCGAGTTTAATGAGAATCGGGATACAGTCCAGGGTGAGTCAATCCTTTACTCCATTGTGGATGAAGAAGGGCACTTAGCTACAATAGAGGAGCCAGTTCAATAAAAGAGTGAGGTGAAAGAGCACTCTTCAGCTATAGCTGATGGATTAGGTGAGAGCCGTTGTTACGTGGATTGTTTACTGCTTTGCTCACTTCATAAGCTGTCATATTTGCGCTGTTATATGGTAAAAGCATGCTTTAATATGAGTGGGATCATCGATGTCTTGATCAAGCCAGGCTTGGCGGTTGCCTTCATCAAGAATAACGGGCATCCGATCATGGAGTGAACTCATTAATTCATTTGGAGCTGTTGTAATAATCGTACAAGACGAAATAGTGTTACCAGTTGTAGGGTCAACCCAACGATCCCATAAACCAGCAAATGTAAGCAATTTCGTGTCTTTTAAGTGGATCATGAATGGGTGTTTACTTTCTTCTTCACGTTTCCATTCATAAAAACTATTTGCTGGGATTAAGCAGCGCTTCCGTTTAAGTAGGTTCTTGAAAGCTGGTTTTTCATCAATGGTTTCGGCTCGGGCATTGATCATTTTTGAACCGATTTTTTTCTCTTTTGCCCAGAAGGGAATAAGTCCCCAATGTAAGAAGCCTGCCTTCGTTTCTTCTTTGTTTGCGGCAAACGCAAGCACTTGTTGTGTCGGAGCGATGTTGTAGCTCGGTTCATAATCAGGAATAGGTAACGCGAACTCATCCTGTAACTCTTGTGGTGAAGAATATAATGTAAACCTGCCGCACATGGGGAATCACCTCTTATAATAGATGATTAAAGTATGTCCAGTTGTGGAGGTACGTAGCCAATAATAAAATAATCTAAAAAAGTGAAATAGGGATCAAATGGTTACATGTTTATCTTGTGAGCGGACACCAGAGGGATATGAAATGATTGTAGTTGTCGCAGCTGCAAGCAAATGAAAGGGAATTTCTAACATCCATGCTTTTGCAAAGAAACAGCGGATTTTCTGTAAGTAAACTTTTACGATACATGGCGAAAAAAAGCCGCAGAAGAGTCGAACTCTCTTGCGGCTTGCCTGTTTTGTTATTCAACAGCAGCATGTGCGTTTAAAAGTCCACTACCATAACGGTACGTATCGCCAAAGTCAGTTGCTGTTTCATTTAAGTGAGCACGAATTTGTTCATTTGACCAAAGTGGATTCTTTTCTTTCACTAGTGCCGCGGCACCAGCAACATGAGGGGTTGCCATTGATGTACCGCTTAAGCTGTCATACGAGCTACCAGGATAAGTACTATCAATGCCAACCCCTGGAGCTACGATATCCAAGCCTTCACCGTATTGAGAGAAGTTAGCAAGGCTGTCTGACTGATCGGTGGCACCAACGGCCATGGCGTTATCATAGCGGGCCGGATAACCAATGGAACTCGTACCGGAGTTCCCAGAAGCAGCAACAACGAGTACACCATTTGCGGTTGCTTCATCCACTGCTTGCTCGAGCGTCGCACTAGGAGCGGAGCTACCTAAGCTTAAGTTTGCGATATCCATCCCATTTTCTCCTGCCCATTCAAGCCCTTGGGCAATTGCGCTGACCGATCCAGAACCGGTTGCACCAAGGACTTTGACTGCATAAAGGTCTGCATTTGGTGCGACTCCGACTACTCCTTCATCGTTATCAAGGGCAGCGATTGTTCCGGCTACATGAGTTCCATGTCCATTTCCATCCTGGTAATCAGGCTCCCCTGAAACAAAGCTAACGCCGCCTTGAACGTTTAAGTCAGGATGATCCTCAATCCCGGTATCAAGCACAGCAACATTTACGCCCTCACCAGTAAACCCAGCAATTTGGGCTTCGGGAGCGCTGATTTGACTAATACCCCATGGAATCGTTTGGGCCATTGTTGTTACTTCGATGTCCTCTTCAATATATGAAATCGATGGGTCTTCTTGTAATGCTTGGTATTCCTCTTCACTCATTTCAGCAGATACGACCGGTATGTCCTTGAATTCGTACGTAATCTCAATATCTTCGTCAGATAAAGCTCCTATCTCGGAATCGATCATATTCGTGAATGTTTCGACTTCTTCCTGAGCTTCAAAGCCAATAAGATAGGATTTTTTTGTTTCCTCGGCAGTTGATATGGATGATGAACTGATGACAAGGCCCATAACAAGAACTGTTCCTGCGATTAGTTTAACTGGTTTTCGATTCATCTTTATCCCTCCTCGGATTATAGCAATAGCAAGCACTTGCTTGATCAAACGATAACACGGTCTTACCCAATTGCTTATTGGGAAACTTTAGCCTCCCTGTAATGTAGTAAAGGCATAAAGATTGTTGAAAGTAAGCGGAATGAACTATAAATAATGTAAAATGAGTGACTTTTCATTGGGAAATTAAACGATTTTAAACTGGTAATACATTGGCTAATTTGGGTAAAAGCATACTTCACACCCTGATCAATTCATAATTATTGGATTATAAGAAAATATTGGTTATTGCATGATCATCACAAACTATATTTGGAATCTTGCTTGGGGTTACGTTTTGGATAAATTGAGGTGAGATACGGCATTGTAAGGTGGAGGAGGTGTATACAATGGGAAGAGATCGCCAAGAAAAGAAATTGCGTGAAAGTGGGCGTGTTGAATCAGATCGTGATGTTGGTTTGCGTTTTAAAGGCGCGACAAAGATGTCCAGTCCAGAAGAAGCAAGA
Organism: Bacillus sp. JCM 19041; assembly: GCA_001310375.1. Taxonomy (GTDB): domain Bacteria; phylum Bacillota; class Bacilli; order Bacillales; family Bacillaceae_D; genus Shouchella. The sequence goes on from BAXC01000051.1 coordinate 27,586, forward strand.
AAACTAAATGATGGCCATAAATAAGATCGGATAAAAGCGGTCACCTTTACAGGTGATTGTATTAGACCGTAGACAAAACACCTTTGAGATTTTATCTCAAAGGTGTTTTGTGGTCAATTGGAGTTGATGAAGTAACTACTTGCAGGGTCTCTCGTTCTTTCTTTAACCTCCCCCCGATCTAATACCCATCGACTTTCCGAACAAAATGATCTTTAGAAATGAGTTTTCAAACCACTGCCATTTGTATTCTTATATTCTCAAATTTTTTTAATATCCTCATTCACTCCAGATTCATTCTTCAAACTTTATTAGAAAGGAACTTCTAATAATTGCATGATTTCAATGAAATGATCAGGAACTAGCGGACGAATACACGTAGACTCCAGCGGGAGAAAAGACGAGGACGAGACTTGTAGCGTAGCTGCGAGGCTCGTCCATCGCCCGCGGAAAGCGAAGTGTATTCCGGGAGCGGGGGAAATACTGTATATTCACACATCAGTAAAAAGCTTAGCGACTGTCTCGATGAATCGAGACTTTGTCGACAAACCTCAAGCGGTCACCTTTACAGGTGATCGCTTTATGATGGAAAAGGCATGTGGAGTGCTATACTAACAGAAAACAAAGGAAAGGTAGTTGAAAAATGATGGCGGCAATGGATAATTTTCATTCTTTAGACATGAGGATTGGTACAATCATAGCAGCAGAAGATTTTACAGAGGCTAGAAAGCCAGCGATTAAATTGGAAATTGACTTTGGTGAGCTTGGTGTAAAGAAGTCCTCCGCACAAATTACAAAACGATATTCACCTAAAGTCTTAGTTGGAAGGCAGGTCATTGCAGTTGTTAATTTCCCTCCAATGCGTATCGCCGGTTATAAATCAGAGGTTCTTGTTTTAGGTGGAGTGCCAGAAACGGATGATGTTGTCCTTTTGCAACCGGAAACGAATGTAGCTAATGGCACGAAAGTTCAATAAGTGCGAAGAGACAACACGACAGGGGACAAGAGTGGCGTGTTGTCTTATAAATTGAAATTCGTTTTTTAGACGATGGCAGTTTTTTCTGATTTGCTAGTTATATGCACCCGTTTCCACTACATTTAGTTGGCCCCTGGGACGCTTTCCTCTTTTATTACTTCAACAATCGATTCTTCTACTTTATACGCTATTTCCCCAAGTTCCCAAAGTTCTTATAAACGTAAGGTATTATTCAGAACGACAAATAGCTATAGATGACCAAACGGAAAAAACTTTTTAAAAATCGTTATTGATAAACCATATATATAGAAAAAAGAGTTAAAACGCTGGTATATGGTTAAACTAACTTATTTAAAAAAATTATGAATGCGCAATCATTTTAAAACAGTATTTAATTATTATTGGGTTGGTATAAAATGTAAGTTTTAAAAAGGATTAAGGAGGCAAATAGATAGTATCATTAAATGAATTTTGAAAGGAGAAAGAACGTTGGGGTTATTTTCAATAATTACCTTTGTCATTATTATTATTGCGATTTGGTTATTTGCTTATAAACGAAGTCGTGGAGTAAATCTTTCAAGCTCTGAGGGGCTTTTTTTAGGTGGAAGGAGTTTAACAGGTATTACGATTGCTGGATCAGTCATCATGACCAACTTATCAACAGAACAAATCGTTGGTCAAAATGGACAGAGTTATGTAGCTGGCATGGAAGTAATGGCTTGGGAGGTAACTGCAGCAATTGCGATTGTGGCATTAGCGCTCATTTTTTTACCGAAGTACTTAAAATACGGTGTAGATACAGTTAAACAGATTA
>BAXC01000052.1 GCA_001310375.1 Bacillus sp. JCM 19041
AGCTTCTCCCCCTGAATCCTGAGCTCCTCCTCCGTATCCTGAGCTCTTCTCCCTCAATCCTGAGCTCCTCGCCCTGTATCCTGAGCTTCTCCCCCTGAATCCTGAGCTTCTCACCTCAATCCTGAGCTCCTCCCCTTGAATCCTGATCTCCTCCTCCATATCCTGAGCTTCTCCTCCATATCCTGAGCTCCTCTTCCTAATCAAACAGCGGCAGTAACGAGTACGTCCGTCCTTTTGGTTTTCCTGCGCACTTCCGCAGGAGGCTATACATTTTATTGGAGTTTGAGATGTGTAAGAATTCTTTGGCGGCATTGAGTTGAATGTTAGGGGAATGTAAGAGGCATAATCGCGCAAAGCATCAATAAAGAGGTCAACCCCTTTTGTACTACATTTTTTGCATTGCCAAATTTTCCGATAATACTCTTGTGAGACTGAAAAGGTAGAGCATGACGGGCAATAAATACCTGTATGAATTTCAGCGGGATCAATTTGGTAAGCAGGTAACGGGCTTTTTATTTGTGGGGTATTCATCTCAATCAATAATTTCGAAAGAGATTCAAGTTGTGAATCGGTTGCGAAGCGATGCGCATTCGTTTGATTTAATGCTTCTACTTTTTTATGCAGGGATTCCACGCGAATCATTCTTTCTGCTGCTTGTGCAGGGACGTCGGTTAAATCTAGTTCTGAGTAGGGCGAAGTAAAAACAACGTAGCTGTAGATTGGCAGTAACGGGGAGCCGGTTCGGCTAAGGAGTTGTTCGAGTTGGACTTGCTGTCGCCACGTTTGATCAATTGGGCTTGCGAATAGATCTCGCTGCTGTTGTTTCAGTCGATGGAGTTGTCCTTGTCCATCAAGTTTCAGCCTGCCAGGCATATATTTCACTTCCAATACTAAAGCATAATAAGGGGTTAATATAAGCGTATCTAATTGAAAGGCAAAGCGCGCCTTTAAGCGTAGATCATGATGAATGAAGTACCTCGTTCCTTTCGGGAGAAACGAGAGGAAATAATCGAGATTTTGTTCCCCAGTAAAGCCAGCCTGACGCTTCCCTATATCTGCAGCAATTGCAGATTGTTTTGGGTGACCTTCCTCAAGCCGCCTTAAAAGTGATTCAAGACTTCGTAAATTCCACGGAACCGTTCTTTTTTTTTGCAATTATGTTCATTAAACCCTCCTTAAAATGAGTGACCTTACTTTCATCTTAAAATTCGTCACTCTTTTACCAAATCCTTTTTTTATTCGTGTACAGAAGTGTGTTCACTCGCATCGTATTTGGTAAATAGTTCTTCCATAAAAAGATTGTTAACCGAACATATATTCGTTTATAGTGTATATACTGACAACTAGGAGGTGCATGAAAATGGAATTAACCGATGCTGAAGTTCGAGATCTATTTCACTTGCCTCACGGACACGTTTTTGAAGATCCGCAGCAAGATACATTTGATACAGCTCGTGTCTATTTATATACGTTCTACACACGCCGTGTTTTGGAGCGTGAGCTTTCTTTCTTTGAATCAGGCGCGCTCCATATATCAAGTATCCTATCGTTTATGAACAAGTGATTCGCAATGCTCTTACTACCTTTCAAGGGATATGCAAGATATTAAGCACTATATGAAACTTATCCATTTGACCGTTTCAAATGCAGGGGAAATCGACCGCAGTGAAACAGTTTCCCATAAATATTGGTTTAATGGACGAAGTGCTTCAATTGGATTTCCAAACCGACTGTTAAAAAAAGAAGTTGGCGCTCGAGTGAACCTATATGTCTGTGGTGACCCTACTGAAAAATAATGTACTGATCTTTTCTTCCGAAACCCATTGCCACTTACCAACCGACTTGATTATAATATATCTATTACGTTAGTAATAGGTCTTTATAATTATTAAATTCCTTTTTTAAAGGGGATTCATGTTTAATTGGAGGCATGTCATTAATTAGGGAGAGTGAGTACATTATTCCTGTTGTGAAAAACGCTTTTATGAGGCCAAGAATTGTTGCATTCATTCCTGCGCATAACGAAGAACGGTCAATTCGTGATTGTTTGGAAGGTTTAGAGATCAAGATTTGCCTTCCAGCTTAGAACTAGACATCGTTGTCATTGTCGATAAATGCACGGACCGTAGCACAGAAATCGCCTTAAAGGCAGGAGAAGAATTAAACCTCAACATCATGATCTTGCACACGGAAAACAACAAGCACCGGAAAGTTGAGGCTTTAAAACGCTGCTTGAAAAAGCCCTTATGGCGATTTATTGGCTATAAACCAACATGAATTGACACCTTACCAAATTATTTACAACAAATCAGTGGAGGCCATTTAGGAATGGATGCGGACAGCCGTCTCGCTCCTAATGCTCTAATGCACATGTGGAACGGACTCACGAGCGCGCGAAACATCGAGGAGTGATGGCTAAGTACACGATGCGCATGCCGAAGAAGATGAGCACACTCTCCCCCGACGATCCTTATTATGAAGAAAAAGTCAAAAGTGACACATACGGAAACCCGATTTCCAGATGGTGGACACACTAACAAAAGCAAGACATGACTAGTTGGGCGCTGACCTACCTGACTATTTTTGTAACATTTCTTATGATTCACCAATTGTGGGCATTAAGGAGAGGCCATAAGTTATCGAGTATAAAAAGTAAAAAAAATCGAAATAATAGTAGTGATATCTTGTTAAATTCAGGAAAACAATAGCCGATATAAGAGGCAAGTTATTCTGTCAATTGTTCTTTTTAATTACTGAGTTGGGAAATACACTATTAATAGCGAGGTCATGCCAGTATGAATCAGCCTTCTCTTTTTGTGATAGGTACTTTTCTATGATCGCAGCAATTCCTAGCCTTCCAGTCAAAGACTTAATGGTAAGCTTGCAATTTTATAAGGATAAACTTGGTTTTCAATTAGTTGAATTCGAAAAAACGTGTGCGTCGCTCCGGCATGAGGGAGTTGATTTACGCCTACTCGAAAAAAGCGAGGGAACCGTTATGTATTGCGGCTTTTATGTCGTTAACATCCATAGACACTTGCCCGATGTCTTAAATGTAAAACAATTAGGTGATATTGGTAAACTACGGTTAAATGGACAAGGAGAACTTCGCTTTTCAATGCGGGACCCAGATGGAAATACTATAGAATTGATTGAACAAGCATCAAAAGAGACTTAAATGTCTTAACATCGTTTAACGAATCGAGTTACAAAGCAAACGATTCCAGTACTTGCATCCTTAATAAAGGCATGTTGCAATAAGTTGCAACATGCCTTCTTTTAATTATCCCTCGAATTCAACTTTAACGTGTACGTCTTCAGCCAGTTGTTCTGAATCAGCCGACTCACTTGGACCAGTAAAGACGAACTCAAGCTCTTGGATTTCAGCCGCTCTACTTTCTTCCAGTGGATAAATAAAAGAACCGCTTTGTGTATCGTTTCCTTGTAAATCATGATCTGATTCATCGCTTAAGACAATATTAGGGACTTCCACTTCTTCACCCGTATTGGTTGTGACATTGGCATGTCCAAAGGCGAAATGGACATCTTCTGAAGACGTGTTTTCCACATTTACATCAAGTTGGATATAATCGATCTGATCGTCACTTGTAAAAGCTGCTACATAGCCGTCTAATTGGGCAGAACCAACAAGCGCTTGCTCCACTTCCAAATGAACTGGTCCCGCTTCGACGGATTCTCCATCAGCCTGTTTATAGACTTCAAATGTTCCTTCTTCTGTTTCTTCTACATCGATTGGTTCAAGTTCCGCTGCTGCCGTTTCTTCTTCTGACTCCGTGCTCGTTTGACCGTCATTGTTTCCTTCATCACTGCATGCCGAAACGGTAAGGAGCGAGGCAAGACCACCTGCTACAACTACTTTTTTCATGTGAATTACCTCCAAAAAATACGGTTTCAACGAATCGTAACATAGGAACCGATTGCAGTAAAAGCAATAAGAGAACTTCCCACGGTTTCACTCATTGCTGCTTGATTTTCGCATTCAGCTAGGCTACTTCCCTAATTCAAGTTCCCTGCATATACTGCTTACGAACAGAATGATAGGAGGCATATACATGAACAATCAAACAGAATGGCACTTATCGGATCCATATGTTTATGGATTATTAAAAGAACAGATCGGTATAAAAATTGGTTTACAAACAACTCGTGGTTCAATTGTTGGAAAATTAACTGCGGTACACCCGGATCATATCGTTGTTGAAATGGGCGGTACACCCTTTTATATTCGAACAGAACAAATCATTTGGTTTTACCCCGCAAAATAAAAGGAACACTAAGACATCCCCCTTCTGCATAACAATTAACGATGAATGAATTAGGGGGAACACCTATGATGAAAAGGGTGAATAAACTGGCAATTGAACTACCTCGTCCAGAACATGGAGACGCGAATGGAGCAGCGGCAGTTCAAGAATTGATGGGCGGCAAGTTTGGCGAAATGTCCACATTAAACAACTATATGTTCCAATCATTTAACTTTAGAGGAAAGAAAAAGTTTAAACCTTTTTACGATTTAATTGCGAGTATCACAGCTGAGGAATTTGGTCACGTAGAACTTGTTGCTAATGCGATTAACTTAATGTCCTATGGGAATACCTTTCCTGGTGACCTGATACTGCCCCGCTCCAAAATGGAAAAGATGACCGCTATTCATTGCATTATACAACCACTGCACAAACGGCTATCCTGGAGACGGGATGGGTCGGCCTTGGAACGGCACATTCGTAAATAACAGTGGGGCGTTAGTTGAAGACTTGCTGCATAATTACACATTGGAAATCGGCGCACGTACGCATAAGATGCGCGTCTACGAAATGACAACAAATCCAACAGCCCGAGAACTGTGCGGATACTTACTAGTCCGCGGTGGTACACATATTATCGCATATGCGAAGGCAATTAAAATGGCAACTGGAATTGACATCGGTAAAATGTTACCAGTCCCTCATCCCGATAATACTGCATTTGACGCCACTCGCAAGTATATGGACCAAGGCTTATATAATGTACTTTATACATGGGGTGAACCAGAATATCGGGATATCCGGCAAATATGGAAAGGAACAAACCCTGAGACAAACGAACAGCTTCATGTGATTGATGGAATGCCTGAAGGAGCGCCAATTCCTGACTTTGAAGAAAAGCCTGAAATGTTTGCCCCTGGAATTGATCCAGATCAGTATGAACAAATATTGAAACGGTTAAAACAGAACATGTAGACAACAGTAGCCAGCCTGTATAGTCTTAACAAAACAAAGAACAAAAAGGACGGCATTCTTTTTGTTCTTTGCCATCCCTTTACTGCACTTGAGGAAATTCCTCCAACCATCTTTTTGAAGCCGGGTTGTTAAGATTCATTGATCACTTGCCAGTATGCGGGTTTAACACGATAGTCCACATCAAATAAAAACGGTGCATCCACCCCTACCCCGTTGTTGTGCTCTTTAGCACGATCATTTAGCCATGTATGGTTATCAGCAATTCCCCAGAATGTGATGTTACTGATGTCTGCATTCATCTCTTCATATAAATGAAACAGATCATTATAACGTTCTGCCTGATCTTCAAAACGCTCAAGCGGTATCTGATCATACGTCTCGTAAGCAGGTGTTGGAGGCCAGCCATATAAACTCACATCAAGCTCGGTCACTTGATTGTCTAGACCAAGCCCAGCAAACAGCTCAAATGAATGTCTCGTATCGGCAATAGATGGCCAATCAATTTGAATATGTGCTTGATGACCAACCCCATCAATTGGCACACCATCTGCAACTAACCCTTCAACTAAATTAAACAGATTTTCCCGTTTCGGTGATACCTCAGTATTGTAATCATTTATATACAGCTGTGCATCGTCCCCTGCGTATTTTCGTGCCGTTTCAAACGCAACCCGTATATACTCATCTCCTGTAATTTGATACCACTCTGATTCTCTTAATCCTCTTGCATTGGGCTGTCCATCATCAATCGCTTCATTCACAACGTCCCACGAATCGATATCGTTTCGATAACGTTTAACAACCGTAGTAATGTGGGTCTCTAACCGTTCTAATAACAGCTTCTTATTCGCTTCTCGATTCTCACTATTTGTTTCATTGATCATTTTGTTGCCATTTTTATCAATAAAAAACCATTCTGGCACTTGATTATGCCAGACAAGCGTATGAAAGCGTAGCTTCATGCCATTTTCACGAGCAAAATTCACGATTCGGTCAGCCTCCTCAAACCGAAACACGCCTTCTGATGGCTGTAGTGAAATTGGTTTCATTGCATTTTCTGCAACAAGGCTAGTAAAATGCTGCTTTAGCACCCTAGCTTGGTTGCCTTGTAGTTGATAGGGTTCAACAGCTGCACCAATGTCAAATGACTGTGAATACCTCTCGCCAATTGATGCCACTTCCCATGCATATGGAGCAGTTTCCAGCATGTCCAATTCCTCCACAGTGCTGCCCTTTCCTAAAACAACATTTTCAGCAGTGAGTGCAACGAGTGATAAAACGACACTTGCCACCATCGACCTTCTCAACCTTTTCCCCATGCCTACACCTTCCTTTTAATCGTTGTTGCCTCCAAACAACATGAAAGCGATTTCATGTTCATTCATACCGGTTCTTGTTGGCAACTTGTCGTTAGTATAGCAACTGACACTTCGTTAATCTATTAAACAAAGGATTTTCCCAATAAGAAGAAACCTCTTTCTTACTCAAAAAATACAGGCACTTGCCAAGAGTCATTTATTCTGTTACTATTAAGATAAATTATTTTTGTTCGGTGTACAGGATAGTATGAATTTGTACTTTCGTCTTGAGTTTCGCTTTGGGCAAGGATAGTAATACATTTGTGCATAGGATGCACGAGGAGGCAACAACAATGGAAACAGGTACAGTAAAATGGTTTAACGCAGAAAAAGGCTTTGGCTTTATCGAACGCGAAGGAAACGACGATGTATTCGTACATTTCTCTGCGATCCAAGGCGAAGGCTTCAAATCTCTAGACGAAGGTCAAGCAGTTACTTTCGACGTAGAGCAAGGCGCGCGTGGACCACAAGCAGCAAACGTTGAAAAAGCATAATTAACCTTTTTGAACGCAAAAACCAGACTCTTAACAGAGTCTGGTTTTTTTATTTATCCAGAAATAAATTTCAATAATTGGCTATTTTGCGAAGCGGTGCCCTTGTAGTTTTTAATTCCATACTGCGTTGCTAAGCGGCTCGGTTTGTATAGGATGAATCTAATCCGACCCGGTTCATATAGTCAACAATCCCTTCACCTTGACGGGCTTTCGGACGTGCTCCACCAGATCTGCCACGTATCAATTCAAGCAATCTCGTGTTCTGTTCTGCCGTTCCGCGGTAATTCGTAATGTTGTGTTGACGTGCTAAACGAGCTCGGTTCGCATAACTCGAATCGACACCAATGCTATTTAAATACGTTACAATGCTTGTTGTTGTCTGATTCCTACGGGCTTAGCAGTCGTTTGACTTTTTTGTAAATATTTCAATAGTTCTGTATTTTGAGCTGCTGTTCCACGATAATTCACGATTCCATATTGTGCCGCCAGACGAGCCCGGTTCGCATAAGATGAATCCATACCTTGTGAATTCATCCAATTCACGATACCGCCTCCACTAGCTGGTGGTGTAGGATTCGGCGCCGGTTGATTTGGTGCTGGCGTATTTGGCTGCTGCTCCCCAGTTGCTGGAATGAGTGCCTTAAACCCTTCAAGACCTCCTGAATCGAGAATAGTTGCAGGGCAGTTCTTGCCACTCCAGTGCTGGTGCAAAACAACTTGATCAAGTGAGAGATTGTGCTCGTCTAATAATCTTCGTACTAAAGTAGCTGCATTGCTTTTTGCTTGTTCGAAGTTCCCATCTTGATTCACACAAATTTCGATTCCAATTGACTTACGGTTACCTGTGCCTTGCCCCCCATCACCTGCATGCCAGCCATTTTCATTGGTAGGTAAATGTTGATAAACGGTGCTTCCGTCATCAACTGTATAATGCCAGCTTACTGCAGTGCTAGGATTTTTTACATAACGAGCGTGCATCGCTGCGTCTGCCCCTACACTTCGATTCGCTGTTTCATGAATGGTGATGTATTCAGGAATCATTGCATATTCAGGACGATTATTGTTGGTTACCGGTATAAAGTCTTGTTTTATATCCATTCTTTTTCCTCCTATAAGGTTAGTCTATTCCAAGACTGGGAAAAGAGAGCGGCAAGTGCGGGTAGACTCTCATTTTTGTACAATCGTCACGTCTATATTCACTTTATCATTAAAAACAAGTGATCAATGACTTGCGCATGTATAAAAACCAAGGTCCTTCCATGCAAACGCTTTGCAATAACCTCCTTATGGCATACTCCATAAAATTAACTAGAACGATGGTTACCTTAAACGTCTTTACTTAAACTGCAAACATCCTCATAATCACTCCAACGATCGCTTCTTGTTATTGTATAAAATCATCCTTCTTGATATCGTTACATAAAGTAGAAACAATAGGAGAATACCATGGCTATTAACGAAATCATTCTTATCATACTTAGTTTCTTTATCTTGCTCGGTGCATTAGACTACTCAATTGGTGATCGATTTGGCTTGGGGAAAGCTTTTGTAGAAGGTATCATGAGCATGGGACAAATTACGCTCGCCATGGTTGGCATTATTTCGCTTGCCCCGCTTCTTGCCACAGTGCTCATTCCCCTGATCAACCCTGCTTATGTTGCAATTGGCGCCGATCCGGCTTCATTTGCTAATACGGTACTTGCACTTGATATGGGCGGGTACGCGTTGGCGCAAGAAATGGCACTTGACCCAGATGCAGGCTTGTTCTCTTGGGTTTTTCTCGGTACTATGCTTGGTCCAACGATCGTCTTCACGATCCCAATTGCTTTGCGTATGGTTGAACAACAACATACCGAAGCATTCGCTAAAGGAATGTTAATCGGGATTAGCACGATTCCGCTCGGATGTTTTATTGGTGGTATCGCTGCAGGTTTTGATACAAGCATGATCCTTCGAAACTTACTGATCCCATCTCTTTTTTCACTGCTTGTTATCTGTTTTCTTGCATTCAAACCAGAGCTATCAGTCAAAGTATTTCTTGTATTCGGCAAAGGCATCCAGATTATCGGTGCATTAGGACTCGCCCTTGCGGCTGTTCACCATTTGACTGATTTCACCTTACTCGTTGGCATGGCTCCGTTTGAAGAAGGATTAGCAATCGTTGGTACAATTGCTGTTGTATTAGCTGGTGCGTTTCCTTTTGTTGCGTTTCTAACAAAAACACTACATCCGTTATTCGACAAACTAGGGAAACTCTCCCGCCTTGATGGCAATGCAATTGCGGCAATTGTCTCTTCCCTAGCTCATGCAATCCCTGCTCTCGTTCTTATGAAAGAGATGTCGCGCCGCAGCCAAGTCATATCAATGGCGTTTATCGTAAGTGGTGCCTTTGTGCTTGGTGGCCATTTTGGCTTTGTCGCAAGCATGAATCAAGAAATGGTTGTGCCATGATAATCGGGAAACTGACAGGTGGCATTAGTGCTGTGCTTATTGCCGCTTTTGTTGAAAGAAATGAGTGCCCGCAAGCACAAACTTTAGAAGTTAATGAAACAGAAGCCAGCTAAAATCAAAAAACATACCATCTGCCTACAACGGCAAAAACACCAATGCGAAAGGCAAAGACCCTTTCCGCATTGAGCACGTTGTTTAATATTTATAGGACTGTCCTCCATCAATTGGAATGACGCATGCATTAATAAATCCTGACTGATCAGAAAGCAGAAAAGCAACTAAGTAACCAACTTCTTCCGGTTTACCAAATCGCTTCATCGGGTTCACACTAACAAATTCCTTGCCCGTTGCTTCCCAATCATCTCCCCCATTTGTCGTAACGACCCTTCCACCATTTTCGTTAAAATGCTCCTGGCGCGATCGCTTTAACACTTACGCCATACTGACCGTATTCAATTCCAGAGTTTTTCGTTAAGCCCACAACGCCATGCTTGCTAGCTGCATACCCTGATTGATTACCAACCCCACGAATCCCACCTACAGACGCAGTGTTCACGATTGTACCCGCTCCTTGTCTCTTCATCACTTCCAAGACATACTTCATACCGTAAAAGACACCGTTCAAATTAACATCTACAACTTTGCGAAACTCATCTGAACCATATGCTTCCGTCAGATTCTGCTTACCTTCTACACCCGCATTATTAAAAAAACCGTTAATTTCACCATATGTATCGATCGTTTTTTTAACATACGCTTGCACGTCTTCTTCTTTTGAGACATCCGCCGTAATAAGTAAGACTTCTGCTTCAGGCACATCCGTTTGAATAAGCTGCTTCGATTCCTCAAGGGTCTCGTTATTCAAATCCACAAGAGAAAGCTTTCCACCTTCTTTCGCTACTTGAAGAGCAGCAGCACGTCCAAGGCCAGACCCTCCCCCTGTAATCAGCACTGTCTTTCCATTAAATCGTGGCTCCATTATAATAACTCCTTTGCATACAAGATGAAGATAGTATGCGCTAGAGTATTGCATTTCATTATAATGTGACTACAACAGACATTACTATTAATTAAACAAGTCGCCAGCAGTCATTACTCATGACTACTTGCGACTTGTTCTTATTCCTTCCCTGCTACCTCTTTAACAGGAATCTCTTCTTCATTTAATACATCCTCAATGTAATTTTTTCCCCATTCATACATGGCATCAAGGATCGGCAACAACTTCTCCCCTTGTTCCGTCAGTGAATACTCTACTTTCGGTGGAACTACAGGATACACTTCTCGGTGCACAATTACATGGTCTTCCAGTTCACGTAGCTGGGTCACGAGCATTCGTTGTGTTATGCCTGGCATAAGTGATTTTAATTCACCAAATCGCTTTGTTCCTTCTTTTCCTAAATGCCATAGAATGAGCATTTTCCACTTCCCGCCAATCACTGACAAAGTTAGCTCTTTTTCACAGTTAAATGTTTTTTCTCCTAAGTTAGGCATATCCTTCACCTCTCAATTGCAAGCATACCACACAGTATACTTTTTATCACTATGTGCGATGAAAATGCGTACTTACGTAAATGAGTTATAGTGTTTATACTTTGGATTGTGCAGATGGCTCTTTCAATAAACATTTTTGAAAGCATACTGACACTTTATTAAAGGGGCGAATCACTCATGAAATTACAACTAGCACTAGACCTCGTAAACATTCCAGAAGCGATTGAGCTTGTATCTGAAGTTCAAGAGTCCATTGATATTGTAGAAATTGGAACACCAATTATAAATAGCGAAGGCCATGCCGCTGTTCGTGAGATGAAAAAAGCATTCCCGCACTTAACAGTTTTAGCTGACGTTAAAATTATGGACGCTGCTGGTTACGAAGTAAGCCAAGCATCTGCCGCTGGAGCAGATATTGTAACAATCCTTGGTGCTGCCGAAGATAGCTCGATCCGTGGCGCCGTTGAAGAAGCAAGAAAACAAGGTAAAGAAATTCTTGTTGATATGATTGCGGTAAAAGACATTGAAACCCGGGCAAAAGAAGTCGATGCGCTTGGTGCTGACTACATTTGTGTTCACACTGGCTATGACTTACAAGCAGAAGGAAAAGATTCATTCGCAGATCTTCGTACAATTAAAAGTGTCGTAAAACAAGCAAAAACGGCAATTGCAGGCGGGATTAAGCTTGAAACATTGCCACAGGCAATTGAAGCACAACCTGATCTCATTGTTGTTGGCGGCGGTATTACAACAAAAGATGATAAGAAAGCAATCGCAAAAGAAATTAAAGACTTGATCAACCAAGGATAATCAATGAATACAACAAACTATGCTCACGAGATTATTCGTGAACTACGTGCTGCGGTTGAGGACATTTCTGAAGCAGAAGCTGAAAAGTTGGTTAATGCGATACTGGCGGCGAACAAAGTATTTGTCGTTGGAGCTGGTCGTTCTGGTTTGATGGGCAAAGCGTTTGTCATGCGGATGATGCATATGGGTATTGATGCGTATGTTGTTGGCGAGACAGTCACAGCGAACATGGAAAAAGGCGATTTGTTGATTGTTGGCACAGGCTCAGGTGAAACCAAAACGCTTATACCCGTTGCCGAGAAAGCAAAGGCGCTTGGAGGAACCGTTGCGATGGTGACACTCTCTCCAGATTCAACCATCGGTAAGTTAGCTGATCTAACGGTTACATTGGCAGGCGCGCCGAAGGATCAAGCTGGTGGCGAATACGGCACAATCCAGCCGATGGGTTCCCTGTTCGAACAAGCGATGCTGATGTTTTATGATGCAGTCATTTTGCGGTTTATGGAGAAAAAAGGCTTAACTCCAATCAAATGTATGGTAAGCATGCAAATCTAGAATAGAAAAAAGCAAGACCACTTAATCGTGGTCTTGCTTTTCATCTTTTACATCTATCCCTTCAACGCCTCAATCATTTCCTCGTAATCTTCCACATCTTCTCTTACTGTTTCAGGCTCGTATTTTCCATTCTTAAAATAGTGTTTATTTAATGCTTGGATTTCGCCTTCTACCAATTCAATCAATTTTCTTGATTGCACATTTGTTAATTTCACTTTCATTCTAAATCCTCCAATGGCTCCTGAATCGTTCAGCAAGCTTATTAAGTATACCTTAAAACAAAACGACGCTCATACGAAACGGTCTTCTTTATTGAAAATAATAAGATCATTGCAACAGAAACGTTTACTCCTCTACTTACACGGGAAGATGATCCAGTAAGATACATAGATCAGAGATAGAGAAACGGGAGTGGGACGATGAATAAAGCATTAATTGCTTTACGGATTTAGAAGATCCGCCTTATATGATTACTGAAAAAAACACAATCACAAGCAATAGCAACACGGCAAGTACAGCCGTCATTAACACAACCATTTGTCCAAACAATCCAAGTTTTTTTGTTGATGGGATCGTCGCATCGCTCCCACTCCTCCAACTAAATCATTCGTTACTAAGTAAAACGAGTATACCACACGCCATAGCCCCGCTCTGGACGGAAAAGCCTTCTGTCCTACCATTTGAATCTTTCCACGTAATTGGTGTATACTATCGATACAAAGAACATAACGTAAAGAACCGAATAGTGTGCATCACCAGACGGCAAGTGCTGAATTCCCTATCTGGGAACTGGCGCGAGAAGAACATCATTAAGCCTCCCGAGCGGTCACTCATAGCGGGGGCTAAATTTCGTATAATCAGCAAAAGCACAATCGTAAGCAAAGAGAGCAAGAACATTCCAAACCCCAATGCTAACGTTAGCGCTTCGTATACTGATATGGCACCACCTCCTTCCTAAGAGAGGTGTCACCAGCCCCGCATATGAGTCATCCAGCTTCTACCATTATATCGCATTTCTTTAATCTCTCCCTTGCGCCTTCTGTGAGAATGCCTTAATATAAAACATACTATTCAAATAATTAAACCATACTACTGGAGGGTTTGCGATGACTGAGATGATTCTGACTGATTTTCTAGACCGCGCCGTACATGTTTATGGCAATAAAAGAGCCATTATCGATCAAAATGATAACGCTTACACGTATAACGAAATAAACAACCGCGTAAATCGCTTATCCCACGGTCTTTCTACCATCGGCATATCAAAAGGGGACAAGGTCGCCTACCTTGCACCAAACACACTTGAAATGTATGAAGGTTTTTACGGCGTCTTCCAACTCGGAGCCGTGATGGTTTCTCTTAACACTCGCCTCAAACCAGACGACTACTTATATATTTTGAATCATAGCGAAAGCAAAGCACTCTTTGTTGATTATGAATTGTATCCATTAATTGAACCAATTGTACCAAAGCTGGAACATATACATACCATCATTGTTCATGGCACGGATCAATCATCCGAAATAAGTCTTGGCTATGAATCATGCTACACACTTTTCCGGCGATGCCTTCGAGAGAGCTCAAATAAGTGAGCATGATGTCTGTTCGCTCCTCTATACAAGTGGAACAACAGGCAAACCAAAAGGCGTCATGCTAACGCACCGGAATAATTACTTGCACGCCTTATCTACTATGCATCACTTACGCGTGAGCGACCGTGATACGCTCTTGCATGTCTTGCCAATGTTCCATGTAAACGGATGGGGCTCACCATTTTACTACACAGCCAATGGTGCAACACAAGTGATGCAAAAGAAAATAGATCCTGACGATATGATTAAGCGTATACAAACATACAATGTATCTGTTATGCATATGGCACCAACCGTACTCGGTAGTCTCATTGATACGTACTTTCAGGAAAAACCAACTATGGATCAAGATGTCCGTGTTGTCATCGCCGGTGCCGCACCACCTCAAGCATTCGTAAAAACGCTTGAAGAAGAGGTTGGTTGGACATTCCATCAAGTCTATGGCATGACCGAATCAACGCCACTGACCCTAAGCTCCTACCTTTCTTCTGAAGATGGTGACCTAACAGGTGATGCCTATTATGCAACCAAGGCAAAACAGGGCTATGAAATGATTGGTTCAAAAGTGCGTGTTGTTGATGGGGACGGAAACAACGTCACACCAGATGGTCAAACAGTTGGCGAATTAATTGTTAAAGGACACGGAGTCATGAAAGGATATTGGAAAAACGAGGATGAAACCAGCAACACATTAAGAGATGGTTGGCTCCATACCGGTGACATGGCAACAATTGACGAACGGAATTGTGTACAAATCGTTGACCGGAAAAAAGACATCATCATCAGTGGCGGCGAAAATATTTCCTCCCTCGAAGTAGAAAGTGTTTTTTATGACCATCCAGCCATAAGAGAAGCGGCGATTGTCGCCAAACCTGATGAAAAATGGGGTGAGACCCCACATGCCATTCTCGTTCTGCGCGAAGGCTACGCCGCTACCGAAGAAGAAATGATTGTCTATGCGCGGGAAAATCTGGCCCACTTTAAATGTCCAAGGCACATCACTTTTTTAGATGAATTACCTAAAACCGCAAGCGGTAAGATTCAGAAAGTGTATTTACGCGAGATGGTTTAAAAGCGAGTGAATGACTGACTAAGCGTAAAGTTACGAAGCAACGCCAGCTAGCGTTGCTTCGTTTTATTCCCATGATAACGTAAATACATATACGAGCTCTGATTCACTAATTAAGTTGTTTAGAGACTCTTGATCACTACTCACTCCGCTTGATACTTCATTGCCCTCAAAGAAAATAAAGATGTTTTGACTGTTGTTCTCTAGGCGAAGGTCACCATCTGCCAGGCTAGCAAGCGATTCTGTTTTTTGTACATCAACACTGCCATTAAACTCTGTGTGTCCATCTTCACTACCTAGCAAGATAGAAACATCATAATAAAGTGAATCGCTTTCCGACTCCTCTTCGTTCACCTCAAACGAACGAAGACTAATAACCAACTCTTCATCCTCTTCTTGAAACAATGATTCTCCATCATCTGCTAATGCCATAAAGCTGTCTCGATAGCTCTTCTGATTTTTCCCCGTCTTCGTAAGTATGAAGATCAAGGCTAAGTGTAGATAAACCTTCTGGGAAATCACTTGTCTCATAGACATAAGCATATTCGGTCCCAATGTCTAAATAACGCTTCTCGCTCTCATTTAATTCTTTTGGACTTATGACCATTGTCTCATCGCTCGCTTCACTACACGCTGATAATAAGACAAATGCCCCTACTAGCGCTATCCGTTTCTTCATTAAAATCCGTCCCCCTCGCATATGTAGCTTCACTTCTATGAAGTTGATCCTCGACTCATTTACATACGTACGCCGGTACCGTGTCGTCCTCTCGCTTATGTCTATTCGCCCTCCTTATGACCTACTCCTTTTTTCTAACGGTTGATTGCCCTCTCATCACGAGAAAAACACCAACAATAACGATGATTGAGCCAAGCGCATGCATGGCACCAATGGTTGATTTCATAAAAGAAAAAGACGAGTGCTGGGGCACACGTCTGTTAAAACATCATATAGACTATCGATATGTAGTGAATGGCAATTGGCCCTTAAACATTAATGACTAAATTTAATTATTATAGTGCTTATCATACAAACGACACGATCACACGCCACACATCCACAAGACCTTCCGTTAAAAACAACACAATCACAATTCCCATTACAATTAACAGCCAGTTATTTCGCTTCTGCTGAACAAAATAGACATCGACCGACATAAACATAAGACCAAAAGCAACAAAAAAGTAAAATCCGATATCTAGCCAGGTAGAATCATAAACAAATCGAATAAATATACAAGCAGACGCGAGTAAGCATAACCACGGCCAAATCTTCTGCACCCACTTCACCACTATCACCTCTTAGATGAAGTGTAGCATGAAAAGATTTTTGCTTTGGCAATTTATTTTAAATTTTTTATTTCAACTACTAAACATCCCATACGTTGCGCCGATATAAAAAACAGGCATCACAAATGGGACTCACGGACGAGACCCACAAAAACTTACATGGAGTGTGATCAGGAATGATTATCAACAATAATATGAGCGCAATGAACGCTCACCGTCAACTTGGAGCTAACCAAGGGATGGCTGCAAAAGCTCAAGAAAAACTATCTTCAGGTCTTCGCATCAACCGTGCTGGCGATGACGCTGCTGGTCTTGCTATTTCTGAAAAAATGCGCGCTCAGGTTCGTGGTTTAGACCAAGCGAGCCGTAATGCACAAGATGGGATTTCTATGATTCAAACTGCTGAAGGTGCACTTAACGAAACTCATAGCATTCTTCAACGTATGCGTGAGCTTGCTACTCAATCAGCAAACGATACAAATACTGAATCAGACCGTGGTGAAATCCAAAAAGAAATGGATGAGCTAGCGAAAGAAATTACACGTATTTCTAATGATACAGAGTTTAATACGCAAAAATTAATCAACGGTGAGAAAGACTCTGGTGTTACTTTCCACGTCGGTGCGAACACTAATCAAACTATCTCTATTAGCTTTGGTGACATGAGTGCTGATGCATTAGGCGTTGGACAGCAAGAGTTTACTGCAGCTACAGAGGATGGAGATTCTGTACTTAAAGACAAAGCTGGAAACACTGTTGCTAAATTTGAAGATGCTATACTAGAAGATTTGGATGCAGGTATTGAAGCAAGAGATGCTGGTTATTACACTGAAAGCGGTGCTTTATTCCATGAAGCAACTACTGCCGCTACTGATGATGATACAATTACGAAAGAAAAACTTGATGTTTCTTCAAGAGAAGGTGCTAACGCAGCAATCACAACAATTCAAAGTGCGCTTGATCAAGTTTCTGCAGAGCGTTCTAAACTAGGTGCTACTCAAAACCGTTTAGAGCACACGATCTCAAACTTGGATAACTCTTCAGAGAACATCCAAGCCGCTGAATCACGTATCCGTGACGTTGACATGGCGAAGGAAATCATGGAGTTCACGAAACAAAACATCTTGTCTCAAGCATCTCAATCA
Organism: Bacillus sp. JCM 19041; assembly: GCA_001310375.1. GTDB lineage: Bacteria > Bacillota > Bacilli > Bacillales > Bacillaceae_D > Shouchella. The sequence continues at coordinate 17,499 of BAXC01000052.1, forward strand.
ATGCTTGCGCAAGCAAACCAAGCTCCACAACAAGTTCTTCAACTTCTTGGATAATCGTATCGATAAATCAAGCCATCTTCCCCGGAAGATGGCTTTTTCTATACTTACCCTCTCATCCTTGTGGATAATGTGGATAAGATCTGTGATTAATGTGAATAACTCATTAAATCAAACGAAAACCCCACTCTTATCGACATAAGAGTGGGGTTTTCTTCTTCATTATTCACTATTTTTCTCTTGCCTCCGCTACTTTATCCACAAATGCTTGGGCGATGTTCGTGAGTCCGTCCCAGTCGTTTGCTTCAATGAGGTCTTTTTTCAACAGTGCTCCGCCTGCTCCTACGGCTGATGCTCCTGCTTCGATAAAAGCCGGAATCGTATCCAAATCGACGCCTCCTGTTGCATAATGCCGATGTTTGATAGTGGGCCTTTAACCGATTTAATGAACGATGGTCCTACGCATTCTGCGGGGAAGACTTTCACTAAATCTGCGCCCCATTGGACCGCTTGATAGGCTTCCGTTGGTGTAAAAACACCTGGAATAACAGGGATGCCTTTTGCTTTTGCTGCTTCAATCGTCTCCTGCACTAAAATTGGTGCAAAGATGAACTGGGCGCCTGCTTCAATCGCCTCTTCAGCCTGTTTAGCATTAAGTACAGTCCCCGCGCCGACAACTGCTTGATCGCCATATGTTTGGCGCAATTGCTTAATGACTTCAAATGGTTGTTCTGAATCTAGTGTTACTTCAAGACCTTTTACTCCTCCGGCTACAAGTGCTCCGGCAATTTCATTTGTTTTTTCAGGCGGTAATTTACGCATCACCGCGCATACCCCTGATACAAGAACTTCTTCTAATACAGTCACCTTACAACGCCTCCATATATTTGTTCATTTTCGCCAAGGATGGCGTCCACTTCCGCTCTTGTTGGCATCCCTTCGACATCTCCTTTAGATTGAACGACGAGAGAGCCTACTGCCGCCCCGATTCGAACAGACTCGGCGAGTGATTTTTGCTCTAGCAATCCTGCGAGGACTCCTGCGGCAAAGCCATCACCAGCACCAATTGGATCAACGACTCGGGAAACGGTAAAGCTATCAATTTGACCTGATCCGTCTTCGTCTTGGTAAAGCGTATAGTCGGCACCATTTTTAATAACCGCTTTTTTCGCACCGTTATCAATCAACTGTTGAAGCAGTTTTGCTTCTGGCTGTTCACCGAAGAGCCAGGTTGCTTCATCCAAGCCAGGTAGAACTAGGTCTGAGAGCGCAGCTATTTTTAGCAACCGCTTCCGAGCTTCTTCTTCACCAATCTTTTTAATCAACGCAAAACGGAGATTCGGGTCAAACGAGACAAAAACATCATTGGCACGTGCTGTTTCAATACTTGCCAAGACAGCTTCATAGCAAGAGTCACTTAAAAGCGGTGTAATGCCCGTTAGGTGTAAAACAGTTGCGCTTTCAATTGTCGGATGATGCAGGTCGTCTTTCGTTAGTGTGCTTGCCGCCGAACCATGCGGTAATAATAAACCGCCGTTTCGTCTTCCCGTCGCCGTTCCTTAATATAAAGCGCGGTTGGAGCTTCGTTTGTTTTTTTCACGTGTTTGGTCTGAACACCTTCCGCTCGTATTTCACGGACAACGTACTCGCCCATTTCGTCATCACTAACTTTGCTCATCCATAATGTGGAGTGACCAAGCTTTGTAAGAGCGATGGCGACATTCGATTCTGCGCCGCCTATTTTTTTTAGAAAGCGTGGTACATAACTAAAGCGTCCTTCTGTTTCCGCTTCAAACAATACCATCGTTTCGCCAAATGTGACCATTTCCGTTTGCATCTCGTCTCCTCCTCTTTATACGCCTGAATACGCCATAAATCCGCCATCAACAGGTACCGTAATGCCAGTGACAAAGCGCGACGAGTAATCATCCGCGAGCCAAAGCATCGTACCGAGTAAATCATCCGGCTCACCGAAGCGTCGTTGAGGAGTATGGCTAATGATTTTATCTGCACGTGCGGTAAGCGAACCGTCTTCATTCGTGAGCAAGTTCCGGTTTTGTTCGGTTAAAAAGAATCCTGGCGCAATTGCATTAACACGGACGCCTGCTTCTGCAAAATGGACAGCGAGCCATTGCGTCAAGTTTTCGATCCCCGACTTCGCGGCGCTATAAGCTGGCACTTTTGTCATTGGAGATGGTGCTGACATCGATGAAATATTTAAAATCGTGCCACCGCGCTCTGCCATCGCTTTTGCAAATACTTGCGTTGGGATAATCGTGCCAACTAGGTTTAAACGGAACACATGGTCAAAACCTGTTAGTTTTAAATCAAAGAACGTTTTTAATGTTTTATCAGCCGCATCGCCGGCTTCATATAATTCTTTATCGGTAATCGCATCGGGGTGATTGCCGCCGGCGCCATTAATAAGCAGATCACATTCCCCGAGCTCCTGTTTCACTTTTTCATAGGCTTCCTTGACGCTTGCTTCATTGAGTACATCGCAAGCGATCGCGATGCTTGTGCCTCCTGCCTCATTAATTTCTGCAGAGACTTTTTCACCATTTTCAAGGGTTCGGTTTAATATGGCGACCTTTACTCCTTGGCGCGCAAGCTCTTTTGCCATCGCGCGACAAAGCACACCACTCCCACCGGTCACAACAGCTGTTTTACCAGCTAATCCTTCATGAATGGGCAACATGTGTATTCGCCTCCTCTTTCCGTTTGACAAGTTCATAGGCATCCCATAATCCCCAAAGATGCATAATTCCTAGTGCTCGGTCATACAAGCCGTAGCCTGGGCGGCATTGTTCATTCCATAAATGTCTGCCATGATCAGGCGCGCATATCCCGTAAAACCGTTTTCGTGGTAAGCTTTAACGACATCATCAATTGGAACCGATCCATCTTTTGAACGATGGGAAGTCTCAATAAAATCGCCATTTTCATAGATTCTTACGTTACGGATATGGCAAAGGCAATGCGATCGTGAAAGCGACGAATCATTGCCGGCACATCATTTTCCGGATTGGCACCTAATGAGCCGCTGCACAGCGTCAAGCAGTGGGACGGACTGTCTGAAATGCTTAAATAGCGTTCAATCGCCTTTTCACCCGTGATGATGCGTGGCAAATTAAAAACGGACCATGGTGGATCATCCGGATGAATCGCCATTTTAATGCCTTCCTCTTCAGCGACTGGCAGGACTTCTGCTAAGAAGTAACCTAAGTTTTCCCAAAGTGCTTCTTCATCTACTTGTTTATAAGCGTCAAATGACTGTTCAATTGTTTTTAACCGTTCTGGTTCCCAGCCTGGCATCGTAAAGCCAGAAGTTGTTGTTTGTTCAATTAAATCATATGGATTCATTTGATCAACTTTGGCTTTCTCGTAAAACAAGGCGGTTGATCCGTCTTCCATTTCTTTAAACAAGTCCGTCCGCGTCCAATCGAAAACAGGCATAAAGTTAAAACAGACAACTTTTGCGCCCACTTTGGCAACATTGCGTAAGCTTGTTTTATAGTTTTCTATATAAGCATCACGACTAGGAAGCCCAAGTTTAATATCTTCATGGACGTTGATGCTCTCAACTACATCTAAATGAAAGCCATATGCATCTGCTTGTTTTTTCACGTCCTTCACTTCTTCTTCTGTCCATACTTCCCCAGCAGCGCGATGATGTAGGCCCACACGAGTCCTTCCACTCCGGGAATTTGTTTGATTTGTTCCAATGTAACGGAATCATTTCCTTCTCCATACCATCTAAATGTCATACGCATTGTTGTTTTCGCTCCTTTTTAAGTGAAAACGATTTCATTAATAAAAATCGTTACTCTTTGTCTTATAAAACAAGCTGTTCTTTTACATTTATTAAGTTGAAGCCACTCCGCCTTGATAAACGAATTCAGCTAAACTGCGCAAGTGGCAATACTTTGTCTGCCTATTGTTGAAAGTAATGAGGGTATTCGTCTTTTAAAGCTGATTGATCATATTGAAGTAGCGTTAAATGGGCATGCATCAATTTTTCTGCTTCCGCTGCATCTTTCGCTTTAATGGCGTTGACCATTGCTTCATGTTGTTCAATTAACAAATCCCAATTTAATTTCAAATGCATGCTAAGTTTACGCATTCGATTTAAATGGTATCCATTCGTTGTACAATTTCCCAGACACGTACTTTATTCATACCTTCGGCAAGTGTCAGGTGAAACGTACGATCAAGTTCAAACAACAAATCATCATCATCGTTTTCTTTTGCTTGTTTTTGCTCGGCAACATTTGCTTCCATTTTACTTAGACTTGATTCGTCAATCGTTGAGCAAGCAAGTTTGATAATTGCCGCCTCGGTATGTTCTCTCATAAAGCGGGCATCTTCAACATGGTTTAAATCAATTAATGTCACAAAAGAACCTCTCTGTGGAAGGATGTTAAGCAATTCATCCTCTGATAGTTTCAAAAAGGCTTCCCTTACAGGCGTTCGGCTTACATTTAATTCTTCAGCAATGTCTTTTTCAGAAATGGCTGTACCTGGAGGCAATTTCAGCGTCATAATCCTCTCACGTATCGTCTCGTAAACATATTCTCGCGTAGACACGTTAAATTTCGTCTGATTATTCATTCGTTCACCTCTCAAATTGATACTACCACACTACCATACAAGTATGCTAGTAGAAAGTGAACCGCTTTCAATTAGAGGCGTTTGGAACGATTGGGAAGAAGATCAAGATTCGTGCAAGGAGCTCATGGTTAGGGACTCGCAGCTTAGGATTTAGGCGCAAAACTCTGGTTCAAGCCTCGCAGTATATTTTTCATATTACTAACTTCGGCAATAAACTAAAAATTCTATCTACATAATTGACTCGCTTTGCCGTATAGTATAGAAAACAGCTGTCCTTTCTTTCTTTACTGCGTAAACCTATTAATGAAAACGCTTTCAAACTATGCATTTAAGGAGGTTCCCACATGAAACGTTTAGCCGCTTTAGTAAGTGTTTCGTTTCTCGTCCTTTCAGGCTGTCAGTTGCCAACTTCATCTAGTGAGGAAAAACCCGTTATTACGCTTTGGTATTGGAATCGCAGCCTAAGTGATGAGGTCATTGCCAAAGCACAGGAAGCTTTCCCTGATGTCACCATTGAGGCGCAGAAAATTGGCGGTGGCGAGTACAAAACCAAGCTCCATACTGCGTTAATCGCCGGTAGAGGTCCTGATATTGTAGCGATGAATGATTGGGCCTATGAATATCTTGCGTACGAAGAGGAATTTGTTAACTTGCTTGATTATGGAGCCGGTGAGTTGGAAGAAGACTATCTTGATTGGAAGTGGCAAGCAGTCGAAGATCCTGATTCTGGGTCATTAATTGCTTTGCCAATCGATACTGGACCTACAGCTCTTTATTACCGTGCTGATTTATTTGAGGAAGCGGGCTTGCCAACAGAACCGGAAGACGTCCATGCGGCGCTGCAAACATGGGACGACTATATTGATGCTGCGATTCAATTAAAAGAAGAAACAGGTGCGTACATGTTTGAATCCATTACGAAGCCTTATTTGCAAATGCTTGAGCAACAGTCTGATAAGTACTTCGCCGAAGATGGTTCATATATCGGTGATGGCGAATCGATTCAAACCGCTTGGACAACTGCCATTCGCATACACGAGGAAGGGTTATCAGCTCGTCTCACTGATGGTCAAGAAACGAATGCCGCATTAAACGGCGGCGATGTAGCCTCCCGTGTTGGCGCGGTGTGGGAATCACAAATTACTCAAGATGCAGCACCTGATACCGCCGGGAAATGGCGCGTCGCCCGGGCTCCAGGGGGCGACGGAAACAACGGTGGGTCATTCATTGGCGTTTTGGCGAGTTCACCAACGAAAGATGAAGCCGTCGAAATTACGAAGTGGCTTGTTTCACCTGATGCCCAGCAACAACATTATTTAGATGTAAACCTTTTCCCTTCAACGATTGCGACACTCGAGTCGGAGCTGATGCGCAAGCCAGATCCGTTTTACGGTGAGCAAGTGGTTGCTGATGTGTTTATTGAATCAGCAAAAAATGTTCCGCCTACGTTTTACGGCGAACATTACGGGATCTTCCGCGATATTTTTAATGACGAATTAGTCCTTGTTGACCGAACAAATAAAAATTCAGATCAAGCCTGGGAAGATGCTCAACGCCAAGCAGCGCGCGAACTGTCCCGACTTGAGAAATAAGGAGGAACCGTGATGACTCAACCAAAACATGAACTTGCCCGCCCCCCTGTCCTTCATAACAAGCCATCCCTCTGGGCAGAGATTTGGAAAAAGCGTACACTTTACTTATTTATTTCCCCGTTCTTTCTTTTATTTGCTGTCTTTGGCATCTTCCCAATCATCTACTCACTTTACTTGTCCTTTCATAATTGGTCAGGACTTGGGGAGAGAACATTTGTTGGTCTCTCAAATTTTCAGTACTTGATTACCGATGCAGGCTTTTGGCAAGCAGTTGGTAATACGTTTGCCATTTGGTTTTTATCAAGCATCCCGATGCTTTTCTTTGCGCTCGTTATTGCATTCCTGTTGAATTTGCCGTCGCTTACAGGCAGAGGCACGTATCGAACCTTATTCTTTATTACAAACGTCACATCGATTGTTGCGGTGGCGATTATTTTTGAAACGATTTTCAGCAATCAATATGCTGATGAATTACTTGCTTTCCCTTGTAGGAATTGGTTCGCTTGAATGGATGAACTCGAGCTTTTTAATAAAAGTTGTCATCGCTTCAATGGTTGTTTGGCGCTTTGTTGGCTACAACGCAATCATTTATTTGGCTGGCTTGCAAAGCATTCCAAAGACACTTTATGAAGCTGCGATTATCGATGGTGCCAACAAGATTCAAATCTTCTTTCGAATCACTATCCCGATGCTACGGCCAATTATTTTGTTTACTGTTATTATGACAACGATTGGATCGATGCAGATCTTTACGGAACCACAGATTTTGCTCGGCAATTCTGGTGGTGTTGGTGGAGCTGGGATGACAATGACGCTCTACATGTATAATGAAGGCTTCTTAAATCAACAATTTGGTTATGCGTCTGCTGTCTCATGGGCAATGTTTATTATTATCGCTGTGTTCTCTCTTATTAACTGGAAACTAGTACAGAAAGCATAAGGAGGAGATTCGATGTCATCTGATCGTTTTTTTGCGAAACTGCTCACCCATTTCATCTTGTTGATTGGCGTCATTATCTCCGTGTTTCCGTTTTACTGGCTTATCGTGATGGCGACAAATACATCTAGTGATATTGTCCGTTTTCCACCGAAGCTGACCTTTGGTGGTGAATTGTTTACAAATGTTTCGAACGTGCTTGGTTCAATTGATTTTTTCCAAGCGTTTTTTAATACATTGTTTGTTTCATCTGTAAATGTACTTGGAATCTTGTTCTTTTGTTCATTGGCTGGATTCGCTTTTGCTAAATTTCAGTTCCCTGGAAAGAACATGTTGTTTGTCGCTTTGTTATTAACGATGATGATACCCGCTCAAATGAGTTTCGTTCCATCGTTTTTACTAATTGCCGAGTTTGGTTGGGTTGATACGTACAAAGCATTGATTATTCCAGGTCTTGCAAGCGCTTTTGGAATCTTCTGGATCCGGCAATTTTGCCAAGATGCGGTTCCCGACGAACTACTAGAAGCTGGTCGACTTGATGGCTGCAATACGTTCCGTTTGTATTGGAATGTTGCCTTGCCTCACTAAAGCCAGCGCTAACATTCCTTGGTATCTTCACGTTTATTGGTGTCTGGAACGATTACTTATGGCCTCTCGTTACGATTAATTCACCGAGTCGTTATACGCTTCAAGTGATGCTTGCCCAGTTAAATGGCGTCTATGATACAGATTACGCCATTATTATGACTGGTACATTGATGGCGACAGTTCCGCTGATCGTATTGTTTATTATCTTTAGTAAGCAGTTTATGGCAGGTGTTGCTGAAGGGGCAGTAAAAGAATAAGTCTAAAGCCGCTTAATAGCGGCTTTTTGTTATGTCTATAAAAATAATTGATTCCTTTTCCTTTTCAGAATGTTACACTTAAGAAATCGCTTTTTTTTAGAAGAGAAGGAGGATAAAGAGATGAAGCAAGAACAAGCTGTTCATCAAATCACGCAAAGTTTAATCGCTGACAAACGCGTACGTGCCGTCTATTTAAAAGGTTCAATCGGTCGGGGAGAACATGATGAACATTCCGATGTTGATCTGTATTGTTTGGTCGATGAAGTAACAGAAGAAGCGTTCTTAAAAGATCGGTTGCGTCATTTAGAGGCCTACCGCAAGCTTGTTTTTTACGAAGATTATTTCATTATTGCGCCACAAATTATTGCTGTTTTTGATGACTTGCTTCACGTTGATTTGTATACAGTGACCGAAAAAACCTTCCAATCAAAGGATTATTTTCGTGTCCTCTATGATCCAGAAAACATTCTCGCAACTTATGAGTCAGCGCAAACCCTTGCCTTAACGGCAGATGAATTTACAGATTGCGCCCATGATGTCGCTTGGTTTTTATTTCAATACAGCAAATCGGCCAACCGGAGCAACGATCTGTGGTCAGCGGCGATGGTGCATAACGTCCTGATCAATCTCGCTAAAGTTTTGTTGCATCGTTACCAACCTGACCGTGCCCAGCTTGGTCTAAAAGAATTAGCGGCTTCATTGCCAAAACAGCCACTTCTTGAGGTGAAGCGTATTTACAATGAAGCGACGCCTAGCAGCCATCCTATAGCAGTAAAACGACTTGTTTTGCTCTTGCAAGAAGAGCAAGAGTGGCTGGAAGATCAACTTGGAGCTGATTCTCAAATCGTCTCTTTTATGAAAACGATGACAAATGAACTGATTATAAGCTGAAACTTCTCACCTCAAAAATACGTATTAAAGAAAAGGAGTTGATGTAAATGAAAAGTTTGCGTTACATCTCATTCATTATTTGTACGACCCTTATCCTTTTCTTTTTCCCTCAACCTGCTTTTGCCGCTGATTTTACCATTGAACAAGTGCGCATTGACGCTTACTTTCATGAAGATGGCACGGTAGAAGTGGAAGAGTCACATACGTATGACTTTGAAGGGGACTTTAATGGCATCTCACGCTCACTCATCGCACAAGAGAATTCAGAAATTGTTGATTTTGAGGCAAGTGAAAATGGAAATCAACTTAATGTCGAACAAGAAGATAACTTGTATAAGGTCTATCGTGGCGGTGAAGACGAAACAATTACGATTGACCTTACTTATACGATTGCAAATGGTGTACACGTATACGATGATGTCGCTGATTTCTATTACGGTTTTTTTGATAATAGCAACGAATCCGATTATAATCAACTCGATTTATACGTTCACCCACCTCAAGATGCCGAACCGATCGTTGCTTACGGAGAAGACGCAGCAGCTGATTCAGCAACGACAGAAGAAGACGGAACTGTACATTTTGCAATGGGTCATGTAAACAGTGGCAAGAACGGCAATATTCGTGTAACTTTTGATGCCGACTTGTTCCCGTCAAGCACAATATTGCCAGGTTCAATGCTCGATTCCATTATGCGTGATTTTGCGGCATACGAGGAACGTCAGGAACGCTTTGAGAACCGTGCTGTTTGGCTCGATGCAAGTGCCCCCTTTATCATTGTAGCCTTTGCGCTGTACCTCATGATCTTATTCTCCTATATGTGGAGAAGGAGAATTACGCTTTTGAATGAAGCCGGTCGTACGTCTGCCACCGTTCCTTCAGACGACAACATGAGCTTAACAGCGATTATCGCACATATGAAGTATGACGTTGTGAATGTCGATTTACTGACTGCAAGTTTGCTTGATTTAGTTCGCAAAGGATACGTAAAGCATGATGGTGAGAAGACTTTCGAAGTTATTGATTGGCAAGTCGAGTACACACACGAAGCGTACTACTCAGATGGCTTTTTACCAAGATTGGAAAAGACGGGCATTTCACATATTCCGATTTAGATCGTACTTAGAAGACAAGAAGAATCACGACAAATTCCAAGCAGACTTTGAAACGTGGAAAAAAGAGGTTCTGCATGAATTAAAACAAAACAACTTACGTGAACGCAAAGGAATGATGCGGACGTTAATTGGTTTATCAAGCCTCTCCCTCATTCCTTATGCGATTACACTCGGGATCCACCAACTGTTTCTTTGGATGGCTTTGGCGATTGTCTTTGCGCTTGCTCTTGTCATGATCGCTTTGTTTTATCATCCACGGACGATTAACGGGATCAAGTTCCACTCACAATGGAAAGGTATTCTGAAGTACTATCGTGGTATGAATAAAAAAGATTGGCAACAGCTGTCTGATGATGAGAAACTTCGAGCGACAATTTATACACTTGGCTACAACCATGCAACCGTGAAATCAAAACATAAACAACTGGGCGACTCTCTTTCATCATCCCAAAACAGTATGATCGCTCCACTTATCTTAATCGCGCTCACTACGAACGAACACCTCACACACGCTACGAGAACAGCTTCTGCATCCGGTGCAGTCGTTGATGGCAGTTCTCCTGGTGGTGGTGGCGCTGGGGCTGGTGGCAGTGGTGGCGGTTCTGGGGGATTTTGAATTTTATCATGGAAATCAAGCATAGGCAGCTACCTATGCTTATTTTGGTCAACTGCCGACGCGAGCGACGACGACGCCTTCACGATTAATGTAACTCTATCTTAGACTCCGCTTTCCCGATTTAGTATCCGCTTTCATCCGCTCAATCTCCTCTTTTACCTCGCGAATCTCCGACTTACGCATTTAATCTCCACATTCCCAATTGAATCCACGCTTTTTCGACGCAATTCTCCGCTTTCATCGGCCCAATCCAAAACCTTCCCAGTCTTGTTCGTCTAAGCATAGGGCTAACCACCCTATGCTTGTTTTCTTATGAGTGATGCACGCAACCATTTCTGACGCATAGGCTAATGTCATCAATGCCGTTTATGAAAGGAAGATTCCAATGGACCAACACCGACTTTGTCCACCTTATCCACAGGTTCCTTACCAGCACCCTATGACCACAAGATACATGCAGCCCATGTATAATCAATTAAGTGACTATGGAAATCAGCCTTACGTTATCAATATTGAAGAAGCAACTCTTTACAATCAATCATACCGTACCGCTTTATGGACAGGAGAACATTTGCAAGTGACGTTAATGAGTATCCCACCAGGAGATGATATTGGACTTGAAATCCATCCTAATACGGATCAATTTTTGCGAATTGAACAAGGTATGGGCATGGCGTATATGGGCGACACACAAAACCACCTTCCTTTTCAACAGCCTGTTTACGCAAACTCTGCCATTATGGTTCCAGCCGGGAAGTGGCATAACGTTGTGAACACGGGCCAAATGCCGCTAAAATTATATTCCATTTATGCTCCACCCCATCATCCCCACGGGACAGTTCAACAAACAAAAGAGGTCGCGATGCAAGAGGAGACTTGAAATTTCAACATTTGTTAAGAGCCATTTTATG
>BAXC01000053.1 GCA_001310375.1 Bacillus sp. JCM 19041
CTGCGAATTGGGGATAGCAGTTGCGAACACAATTAGTGGAGGTTTTTTCATTTGCTTCACCATTGATGCTACATCAGTTCCATTCATTTCAGGCATTTCAATATCTAAAAACAGGAGATCGGGTTGTAATTCCATGATTTTAGCAACTGTTTCTTGACCGGATTGGGCTTCGCCAATGACGTCGATTTGTGGGAAAAAACGAAGCAGGTAAAGCAATTCTTCTCGGCTGTATTTTTCATCATCTGCGACGAAAGTGCGGATCGATTTATAATTCATCCTGTTGATTATCCTTTCTAGTTTGTTTAGGTATATGAAAACGTACGAGCGTTCCTTCGTTGCGGTTGGACGAAAAAGTTAGAGAAGCTGAACGGCCAAACATTAGTTGTAAGCGTTTGTTGCTGTTATAGAGACCAATTCCTGTTCCCGTCGTAGTAGCAAGCGGTTCATTACCCGCTTTACTTAGTTTTACTTGGTCAAATCCTTCGCCGTTATCTTCAACTGATAGAAGAACAGTGTCTTGTTCTTCTCGCACGGAAATGCATATCCTACAATCAGAACGCTTATTCTTAAAGCCGTGTTTCATCGCATTCTCTACTAATGGCTGTAAAGTGAGTGGTGGAATCGCAACTTGAAGTACATGCTCGTCGATGTCGTATATAACTGTAAGGCGACCTTCAAAGCGAACTTCTTCAATTGATAGATAAGCTTTGATATGATTTAGCTCTTCAGAGAGAGGATGTAGTTTCATTGTCGTTGCAGAAACATTTTGCCGCAAAAATTGAGAAAGAGAGTGTAGCATCGTACGTGCTTTCTTTGGATCAATACGAATGAGTGAAATTGCGGTATTTAATGTATTAAACAAAAAATGAGGACTAATTTGTGCTTGTAGTGCATTGACTTCAGCCTCTTTTGCAAGTTGGTAGGCACGGTCTGCTTCAGCTAATTCAAGTTGACTACTGAGTAAGTTAGTCAACCCTGATAGCAATTCGGTCTCTAGTTCAGTTATCTCTTTTTTTGAATGATAATAGAACTTAAGTGTTCCTACAACTTCTGTCCGGATAATTAATGGAGCAATAACAGCTGCGCCTAATGGACAGTTTGATTCCTTACAATGAATCTCATTATCTCCTGCAATAATCATTTGTTTCTGTTCCATCACTTCTGTTGTTAGTTTCGTTTGAATGGCCATATTTGCTTTATGGTGATCTGCAGCAACACCTATGTGTGCAAGAATCGTATGTTTGTTTGTCATAGCGACTGCACATGCATTTAACTCTTTATATAAGATCTGACAGACTTCACCGGCGGATTGGCTTGTTAAACCATGTTTGAAATGGGCTAAAGTTTGTTCTGCGATACGCAAGCTCTTTTGTGCTTGTAAGGCACCAGCTTTTTGTTCTTCTTTTGTTACGCTCTGGATAATGAGTAAGAAGAGCGCACAACCAATTCCATTTGCAACAATCATAGGTAATCCAATGGTTTGAACAAGGGAAATAGCTGCGGTTGTTGGAGTTGCTAGAAGAGCAATTAAACCCATTTGTACGGTTTCAGCAAGCGCGCCGAGTAGGAAAATGTGCATGGGTTGACTTATTGCTTGGGGGTTTCTTGAGCGGTAATGCGCAGCAAATACGCCTGCGACGATGGTTGCAATTCCGCATGAAAAAGCCGTGAATCCACCTAACAACATCCGGTGAACACCAGCTATAAGCCTGCTCCGATGCCAACTTTATAGCCGCCAAATAATCCGGCTAAGACAACGCCGATGACGCGAAAATTGGCAATCGCTGCGTCTTCTGGAATACCTAAGGTAATCCTTTGAAATATAAGCGATTCTGATTGGAATGTGACACCAGAATAAGTTCCAATGATCCCAAAGATACCAAAAAACAAAATCGCTGTTAGTTTATGTTTGCCTGTTAAACTTGTGGAAAAGACCATATTGCGAAAAAAGCGCAGTCTGGTGGCAATAAAAGCAAGCATGACGATAAGACCGAGACGCTCTAACATCAAGAGCATAAGTTCAAACATATATTCACCCGTTTCAAAAATAAGCTTGTCTTATCTTACCTCAACCAGCGGAATAATAGCAAAAAAAGGAGAAGCGTTTAAGCTTCTCTAGTTTCTTATTCAATACCAAAAAAAAGTTTCTGCTTTTTTTAAATAAGGAGCATCCGACTCATTCATTTCATATTCCTCAACGATTGCATCTACTGGACAGACGCCTTGACAAGCTCCACAGTCGATGCAAATGTCTGGATTAATGAAATATTGGTCTTCACCTTCTTCAATACAATCAACAGGACAGACATCAACACATTCTCCTGCTTTTTCACCGATGCAAGGACTTAAAACTACAAATGCCATTTAGTTCATCTCCGCTTTCCTTGTTTTTGCTTTTAAAGTTGGTACAGGGCAAGCTCTAATTCAATGCGGTCTTTTATTTTTGATATACATTCTTTAGCTGTTTGCCCGAAGATTTTTTTGCCGTTTACGATCGCGTAGGGGCGCACAGCACACATGCCGCAAAAGGACATACACTCATTCATAATTACAGCTACTTCGGGGTATTCAACTTCAAGTGTATTTTCAACATCCAGTTCATTAATAAGGCTACTTTCACAAATTTCCACGACAATAATGCCCATGCAAACCACCTTCCACGTTGTATTTGGCAAGACAAAGGGGAGCCTTATATACATGCTCCCCAAGATATATCAATTAGCCAATCGCCTGCTCATATTTTTTCGAAACCACACTCCAATTAATAATTGAAAAGAAGTTTCCGATGTATTCAGGCGACGGTTTTGGTAATTTAAATAATATGCATGCTCCCAGACGTCCAAACCAAGAATAGCTTGCTTGCCGTCCATAATTGGATTATCCTGATTCGGTGTGCTGTATACTTCTAGTTTTTTGTTAGCGTTCACGGTAAGCCAAGCCCATCCAGAACCGAAGCGAGTTGTAGCGGCTTTGGTAAACGTTTCTTTAAACAAGTCAAAGCTACCAAAAGCATCATCAATTGCAACTTTTAGTGCCGAACTAGGTTCGTTATTTCCTGTTGCTGGCGCGATAATTTCCCAAAATAATGTGTGGTTTAAATGACCACCTCCGTTATTGCGCACAGCAGTTTGAATTGCTGTTGGAAGGGTATCAATTTTTGCAAGTAAATCATCCAGTGCTTCATTTTGCAAACTTGTTTCGCCTTCTAATGCGTTATTCAAGTTCGTTACATACGTTTGATGGTGTTTTCCATGATGAATTTCCATCGTCGTTTTGTCAATCGTTGGTTCTAGCGCATCAAATGAAAATCCTAGTTCTGGCAGTTTATGTGCCATGGTATCCCCTCCAAAAATTTTAGTATGTACTTTGTATACCTTTTGTTATAAAAAGTATGGTGCTATCATACCCCATATATTTTTCTGTGTGCAAGTGATTTGCTTATTTATAAGGGAGATTTTTAATGGGGCTCGTAAATCCTTTTCACTTTTATTATACTTTGTAGTAAACTATCTCAATAACTGACCATGAAGTGAGGGTTAAAAATGTTAAAACAATCAACAAAAGATAAAATCCTCGAATTGCTTAAAAAACAAGTGGAACTGAGCGTCAATCAACTTGCAAAGGAACTTGACCTTACACAAATTGCTGTGAGGAAACAGGTTAATTTGCTTCTAAATGATGGATTTATTAACTACCGGGAAGAAAAGCAAGAAATGGGCAGACCGATACAGTTGTTTTCTGTTTCTGCAAAAGGGGAACGTCTTTTTCCAAAGAACTATGAAGGCATGACAGTTGATTTTCTAAATGATATTCAAGATCTGCACGGGATGAATCGATACGGTATTTATTTAAAAAAAGGGAACTTCGTTTGACGGATAATTACTATAAACGACTAGTAGGAAAATCGGTTGTAGAAAAAATGGAAGAACTCGCTGCCATTCAAAATGAAAAAGGGTATATGGCGGATGTAAAGCAGACTGACGAAAATACATTTGAATTAGTTGAGCATAATTGTCCAATCTTTGAAGTGGCAAAACAGTATAAAGCAGCTTGTACATGTGAAACAGCGATGTTTAAAAATGTACTTGGAACTGAGCAAGTTGATCGTGTTACGTGCCAATCTGACGGAGATAGTCATTGTCGGTTTTTGATGACATTTACAGAAAAAGAGACTAAAAAATTTATGTAGACTAGCACGATATGTGTATGGCGTTAGAAAAGAGGGATTAAACTGAAAAGCAATCCACGCTTTGCTTTAAATGTTTCGTTTATTGTCCTTATAGGTGGATCTTTAGCTTGTTTTGTGGCCGCATTTCTCTTAAAAAGTTGGCTTCCTATTCTTTTCGGTATTCCGGGAATCTTTACGGCGGGATATACTGGCCTGGTTATTTCTTTGCTTGAACTAAAAAAAGAAAAGAAGAAAAAAGAGCAAGTGAAGACAATGTAAATTCTGTAAAACTTTTGCGTCCTATGTAAATAGGGCGCTTTTTTCATTTTTGAATGTCTTTGCTACAATCAGACTGTCTATACTGAGTAAGACCAATAATACGTAAGCAAACGTTCGGTTTAAAAGGAAGATGAGAAAAGGTTGTGAAGTATGTGCTGACAAGACATGCATTTGCCTATTTGCTATCGCACGGTGTGCCGGCAATTATAGGTTTTTTAGGGATTGCTATTTATTCTAGGCTGTTATCTCCAGAAGAGTATGGGAGATATGCCCTTGTTTTTGCTGTGGCAGCGATGGTAAACGCAGTTTTGTTTGAGTGGCTAAAAGTCAGTGTGTTACGTCTAAGTAAGATTGATGTTCCAAAAGATGTTTTTTATATGACCGTTAAAGCGTCTTTCGTCGGTTTGATGATTGTGAGCCTTGCTTTAGCTACAGTTTTTTTTCTTGTTAGTAACTGGCTTCCTTGGCCATTACTTCTATTGGCTTTGTTTTTAACATGGGGCCAATCATGGTATCAACTAAATCTATCTCTATTGCGTGCAGAGCTTAATCCTCTTCGTTATGGAAGGGTCGCGTTTGCACGTGCGGTACTAGGTCTTGCGCTCGCTGTTTTATTTATTGCTGCGGGTTTTGCAGAAATAGGACTGTTGGTTGGTTTAATCTTTGGATTAGTCTTTTCAGTCGCTCCGTTGTTTATCAAGCGGTGGGGATTAAAACTGAACCGCTCAAAAATAAGTAAGCCATTGCTAAAACAATTTGCTTCTTATGGACTGCCGCTTACAATAACGATGCTTCTTGGCATGGTCATTCACCAATCGGACCGAATAATTATTAGTAGCATGATGGGAGTTGAGTCAACAGGAACATATGCAATTACGTATGATTTAACAGAGCAATCAATCTTTACGCTGATGTTAATTGTGAATTTAGCTGCTTTTCCTCTTGCAGTTAAAGCATTAGAAGAACATGGGGAAACCACTGCACATAAACAAGTGAAAGCGAATACGGGCATGCTTTTAGCAATTGGAGTGCCAGTACTTGTAGGTCTAATTTTAACAAGAGAATCTGTCGCATACTTGTTTTTAGGAGAAGCCTTTCGTGATACAGCAGTTGCTTTGATTCCCTATATTGCTGTTGGAGCATTGTTAAAAGGATTTAAGCTTTACGGGATTGATATTCTCTTTCATTTAACGAAGCAAACAAAACTGCAAATTGTACCGGTGGTTGTAGCTGCTGTTGCGAATGTGGTTTTGACCATTGCGCTTATTCCTAAGTATGGGTTGGAAGGAGCTGCAATGGCAACGGTTATTGCTTATGCACTGTCAATTGCGCTGAGTTGGTTCATCATACATAAACAAAGGACGAAACTCCCATTTCCATATAAAGAGTTTGTAAAGATTTTGTGTGCAGCAGCAGTGATGGCGATTAGTATTTGGCCATTTTTGGGAGGGAGTGGAATCATCTCCTTTCTTATACAAGTACTGGTTGGAATTAGTAGTTATGGGTTAGTCTATGGTTTTTTTCATTATGAACAACTTTTTACGCTATTAAAACGGAGACGAAAGGAAAGAGAAATGTAACTGAAATTGGAACTAATGCTATATTCGCTTGAGATTGGTGGTGTCGAGCGAGACGTTCTTTCGCTAGCATAATAATTTATTCGGAGAGGGTACGAAGTGGACCTTGTTGTGATTAATCATAAAGGCGATTACATACATGCTGTTTCAGACTAGACTGATGAGCGAATGCTAGAAAATAGAGCATCACAGTTTTTAATAGAAGCATGTGCTTCGGCATATGAAACGTTATTTGTTAAAACGAAGGATGGTGTCATGTGTTAACTTTTGTTATTCCCACACTAGGTCGTCGTGAAGAGGCCTTTAAGCGCCTGCTTAAAAGTTTAGAAAATCAGACTGATCCAACTTTTGATCTTGTTGTCGTATCACAAGAGAACCATGAGCTCGTGGAAAACTGGCTTGCAGCTACTTTTTTAAAGTCTATTCATGTCAAAATAGATGTGAGAGGTTTATCTAAAGCAAGAAACGAAGCATGGCCCTTGATAAAAGGTGATCTAGTTACTTTTTCAGATGACGATTGTTGGTATCCGAATGATACAGTTGCGTATGTCCATAAAAAAATGGTAGGAGAAAAAAACGAAGGCTGTTGCTTTCAAATCTATGATCCAAATCAAGAAGAGAGTTATAAAACATACTCCGAACATTTAGTTAAAGATGTGCGTGGAAGAATGTTATTTCGGAAATCTTCAATCGAGCTCTTTTTCAAAACAGAAGCAATAATACCGTTACGTTTTCATGAATCATTTGGACTTGGCGGTAAGTACCCAAGTGGAGAAGAGAACATATTCTTGCATCATTTTGTTACAAAGGGTAATCGGCTCACTTATTATCCAAAAGTAATTGTGTATCATGAAAAACCAACTATGGAGTCAAGGTTGACGGAGGGGCAATTGATTAGCAAAGGGCCTCTATTTAAAACGATATATAATGCGCCAGTAGGCTTGGTTTTATTAACGGCTTTATTTTTAAAAAAATCTCGTTATATTAAGAGTCCAGCTTCATGCTATTCAAAAGCAGTAAAAGAATTGATTGTTTATAGCGAGAGATAATTTAATTCTTTAAAGACCATACTGAAGCAATAGAGAAGGCGAGGGATATAAAATAAAGCTTACATTTGTATTGTACTCCTTTGAAGCGGGGGAGTGGAACGGATGACGATTCATTTAGCTGACGCTTTTGTTAAGCGTGGATATGAAGTTGATTTAGTTGTTATGAATAATAAAGGAGAGCATGCGACCGAAATACCAAAAGGTGTTCGAGTTGTTGATTTAGCGAAAAGAAAGGTGAAAACAGCATTACCTGCCTTAATCTCCTATTTTCGAAAAGTAAAACCTGATGTTATTTGTTCGGCAAAAGATTATATAAACGTTATTGTCATTATCGCCAAAAAGGTAAGTATGATTGACGGGAAATTAATTGTTTCAAGCCGCGTTCACTTAAGTGAGCAAGCAAAACGGCATCAATCTTCAAAAAAGATTAAAAAGTGGGTTGCTCGAACATATCGCTTTGCTGATGAAGTTGTAGGTGTCTCCACGGGAGTTGCTGAAGATATTGGTAACATAGCAAAACTAAAAAACGTACATATCATTCATAACCCAGTAGTAACGGATGAGCTAAAGTGGCAAATGAAAGGTGTCGTGGAGCACCGATTCTTTCAAGAGGAAGATTCAAAAGTTTTTATTACGGTTGGACGTTTACATGAACAGAAAGATTATCCAACGTTGATTGAAGCTTTTGCATATGTACATAGTCGGGATCCAAAAACGCGTTTAATAGTTGTAGGAGATGGTGAAGAAAGAGAGGCGCTGAAACAATTAGTACGTAACAAAGGGGTGGAGGCGTTTGTCGACTTTATTGGATTTCAATCAAATCCCTATGCTTATATAAAACAAGCAGATGTTTTTGTTCTGTCCTCTCTATATGAAGGTTTTGGAAATGTCATTGTTGAAGCTTTAGCGACGGGTACACCTGTAGTCTCAACGGATTGCCCAAGTGGTCCAAGTGAGATACTAGAAAAAGGGATTTATGGCCATGTCGTACCTGTTGGTGATGCGAAAGAACTGGCTAGGGGGATGGAGAGTGCTTTAATTAAACCAGCGAACCCTGAAAAGCTAATAAAACGTGCCGCACAATTTTCGGTAACCGTATGTGCGGATAAGTATGAGAAATTAATTAAAACACGCCTATAAAGTAGGCGTGTTTTTTGCAGTATCTTATGGAAATAAAATCGAGTCAAGCTTATGTACATTGTCTTCTTCGGTCCAATCTGCCACATACAACAACTCATTTTTATCGGAATAGCGATATATCCGGTTTTCCGCAAGCAAATACCGTGTGTTTGTATGTTGCTCAAGCGTTTCCTTAAGCTTTATATATGTGTTGTTCTCAATCACAGCATCTCCACTTAATAGAGAAGAAAATTGTTCTTGTGAAAGTGCAGCAATATTGTTTCGTAAGTAGCTATCCCCCTCTAGCGTACTACGAATAGTCAGTGTCTCGTTTCCACAACCAACAAGAAATACTAGTAAGAACAAAAGAACTACTTTCCTCATTCGTGTTTAACCTCCATCAACAGTTTAACCTTAGTATAGTTCGATTAGTCATAGAGCGGTAGTGTCCTCAAAAAGATTGTAAAGATACAATCCGGACAAACTAAATGGGAGTATGCCTTGATATGATTCGGTTTCGAAAAGAAAGAGCTTAAAGTAGTGCTATTATGTGGGTTTTAAACTTAATCAATTCTTTACTTCACCTTTATAAAAGGTAATTATCTGCGTGATACGATGACGTCAGTTCCCTCTGAAAGGACTTTGTACATATGGAATCAGTTCCTTATTCATTAACAATACGCCCCAGAGTTTTTGTTTTTACTGTAATGGGCACCTATGCTGCTTTAGCACCAATTGCTGTTTCTTCAATATTTCAACATGTGATTGCAGTGCCAACTTCTGTTTTGCTTACGTTGTTCTCGGTTTGCTTATTAGCAGTCGCTTGGTTCATGCAAAGAGAAGAAACCTCCCTCAAAACGATTAATCGAATTGGGCTTTCCATTAGCTTAGCAATTTCACTACCAACGCTTCTGTCGATTGGTGCATCGATTTATGCTTTATCCGTTTTACAGTCAGTTGAATATGTCGCTTATTTTCAACAATCACTGTTGAACCGCGTGATTAACATTGGAATGTTTACCACGCTATCGCTGCTTATTCTATTTTTTATTCAAAAAGATGTGCGGCAAGTTACATTCTCTCTTACGCAAGGCTATTTAATAGGCTTAAGCGTATTAGTTGCTGGCGGAGTGTGGCAATTCCTTCATTTCACAATTGGCTATCCAATGCCGGGGTTCGAAACTCGGGCTTTCGTGCATAGTGTTAGTGAAGATGTGCTTATCAATTTTCGATTGACCTCTTTTACAGATGAACCGAGTTTTTTAGTTCCCTTCTTAATAGATGGGCTCATTATTGGCGGTTTACTTTTGTCGAAAAAAGCCTACACTTTGTACGCTATTCCAGCTGTACTTGTGTTATTGCTGTCTTTCTCGGTTAGTGGATATGTCAATCTCGCTGTTGTTGCCTTTTCAGCAACTGTCCTCCTATTTGCACGGGGATTTATCTCAAAAAAAATAGGCATCTATGCAATCACCTTTACTCTGTTTTTAGGAATCCTGGCTGTGTGGCTTTCCCTCAAGTTGTTACTAGTTTGTTTATGCCAATTATAGGACGCTTAGACAGTTTATTTGATGTGATGCATCATAGCCGCTTGTATATGCTCGTTTTTCCGTTTATATGGCTGTTTGATTATTCAGCGATCAATTCTTTTTTTTGGCTTTGGACCAGGCAGTTATGATTTTCTAGCACGGACAAAATTTTTAAGTCATCAAGGTGCTGTTAGCGGTACATCAAATAATGCCTTCGTTGACTTATTATTTGAACACGGTGTTATTGGTGGAATTGTGTTTATTAGTGTGTTTATCGGCGTCTTAATTTATTTATGGAGAAAGCGCAAAGGTCATTTGTATAACAGTGTCGCTCTGCTTTTATGGATTCATTTAGGCCTTACTAGCATGTATCGGTCTGACTTTGCATCTCCACGTTTTTGGATAATTGTTCTCATCGTTGTTGGTTTAACAGAGCTTGCAAAGCGAAATATGACTTTAACCGATAAAAGAGCTTCATCATCATATAAAAAGAAGGTGACAACATGAATATAAGTGTGGTTGGAACTGGCTATGTCGGTCTTGTATCCGGTGTTTGTTTTAGTGATCTTGGCCATCACGTACATTGTATCGATCAAGATAAAGCAAAGATAAACCAATTGCAAAAAGGTGAAGTGCCGATCTATGAGCCAGGTTTAGAAGACCTAATGACAAAGAACATGAATGAGGAAAGACTCATTTTTACGGAACATCTGTCTGTCGGAATGAGTAAGGCTGAAGCTATTATCATTGCTGTCGGTACTCCCGCCAATCAAGATGGTTCAGCGAATTTGACATTTATTCAGCAAGTAGCGAAGGAAATTGGTGAACATATACGACCAGGCATGGTCATTATTACAAAGAGTACCGTTCCAGTTGGAACAAATAAAAAAATAAAACACTGGATAACTGAAGTGTGCGGTCATGAATTGTTTTCAATTGCTTCTTGCCCAGAGTTTCTTAGGGAAGGAAGCGCGATTAAAGATACGCTCCACATGGAAAGAGCTGTGTTTGGAGTGGAGGATGCTCATGCAGAACAGATTCTAAGAGAATTACATGCCCCCCTCAATACGTCAATCGTTGTCACAAACTTGGAAACTGCGGAAACGGCAAAATATGCTGCCAATGCCTTCTTAGCAACAAAAATAAGTTTTATTAATGAAGTTGCCAATGTATGTGAAAAAGTTGGCGCGGATGTATCTGATTTAGCAAAGGTAATGGGATTGGATCCTCGAATTGGACCATCGTTTTTGCAAGCAGGAGCAGGTTATGGTGGGTCTTGCTTTCCTAAAGATACTCAAGCGTTTATCCGGGTTGGAAAAAAAGTAGGGTATGATCTGCAAATTATTCCTGCCGTGGAAAAAGTGAATAAGCAACAGCGTCAGCATTTATTTAACAAAGTTAAAAACGCTTTTATCGAGCCGTTAAATAAAATGCGGGTCGCTATCCTAGGTTTAGCCTTTAAACCAAATACTGATGATATGCGGGCAGCCCCAGCACTTGATATTGTTGAGTATTTACACAAAGAAGAAGTAGATTTAATTGCTTTTGATCCAGTTGCTTCTAAACAAGTGAATAGATATTTGCCAGAGCTTAAACTTGCCGCTTCTTGGCAAGAAGCAGTTACTGGAGCAGATGCTTTATTAATTTTAACTGACTGGGATGAGTTTAAAGAAATTAACCTGATTAAATTAATGGAATTAATGCTTCAACCAGTCATCATTGACGGGAGAAACCTATTTGAACCGACGGAGATGGAAGAAGCAGGATTCTATTACGACTCGGTTGGGCGCCAAAAAGTGGATGGACGTTTAAAAGCGTTAAGGAAATGGGAGAGGGTTTCATTAAACACCCATTCTTCAGCGAACTAAAAGGAGCTTCTGGTGCTCCTTTTTAAATAGGACAAGCAAAAGGAGGAAATACATTGCTGCGTAACCTAGTAATTGGAGGGGTCGGAATCATCTTTTTAAGTGGTTTTTTCTTTCTCGATGAAGATGAGTCAAACCCTTATAAAGAAGAGACAGAGACAATCGACAAAGCGGCTTTCACCGAGATCCAATTAAACCATAAGGCGGCTCAATTTGCTTTAGAGCAAAGAGAAGATAAGTGGTTGGGATTTCACTTTGAACAAAGAGTAAGCGAAGAAGAGCTATTGTTATTTTCAACGATAAATACAGAAATTGAACCAACTATTGCTGAAGAGAATGGGGGCGAAGCGACATTACATTGGCAAGGGACCGAAGTTGACTATAAGAAAGATGAGAATTTCTGGAAGGTTAATCGAGTAAGGGAGGCATCGATTAAAAATGCCAAATGAAGAACCGTTAGTTTCTATCATTACTCCGGTCTATAACTGTAAGATGTTTTTGGAACAGACGATTCAATCTGTACTGGGCCAAACCTATGAAAACTGGGAATTATTGCTTGTTAATGATGCCTCTAGTGACCAAAGTGATGAAATAGCAGAACGTTTCAAACAAAAAGATAAGCGAATCCATTTACATCACTTACATACAAACAGTGGGGCGGCTGTTGCACGGAATATTGGTCTAGTGCACGCGAAAGGAAAGTATGTGGCCTTTTTAGATGGAGACGATTTATGGAAACCCGAGAAGTTAACGCGCCAAGTGAGTTTTATGGAGGAGAATCAATATGTTTTTTCCTTTACGAGCTATCGTATTTTAAAAGAAAGCGGGAAAGAACGATCCAAAGTGATCAAAGCCCCAAACAGTGTTACATATGAACAATTGTTGTCAAATACAATCATTGGTTGTCTAACTGTAATGTTAAATCAAGATGCATTAGGAACACTACAAATGCCCACAATAAGGACGAGGCAAGACTTTATGCTGTGGTTATCTATTCTTAAAAAAGGTTATATTGCTTATGGTTTAAATGAAGAGTTGGCGTCTTACCGTAAAGTCGGTAATTCAATTTCAAGTAATAAGTGGAAGGCAGCACAACGGAACTGGGAGATCTATCGAAAACATGAAGGGTTACCATGGTTTAAATCATGCCGTGTTTTTTGTAGCTATGCATGGAATGGCGTAAAAAAATTATAATTTAGTTAAAGCTCTTAAAGGGTTAATGAAGAACATGTAAATTGTCCCTTTTTTTCGATAGATTTTGCTATTCTGACTGAAGGAGCAATAAAAACTTGGAATAGCAAAAGCGAGGAAATCAAAATGGACTCTTTAGTTGTAGCTTGTATCGTCAGTTTCATCGCGACTATTGTTATAACACCTTTTGTTATAAGAATGGCTCACCGATTTGGATTTGTTGATAAACCTAACGAACGCAAAGTTCACGAGCGTATGATGCCTCGCATTGGGGGAGTTGCGTTTATTATTGGAACAGGAGTTGGCTTACTTTTTGTTACAGAGCTCCTTCATTCTGACCTAAAAACGACTTTATTTATTTTAGGTGGTGCGATTCCAATTATCGTTATTGGATTGTTGGATGATCGGTTTGCATTAAAGGCTAAGCATAAGTTAATTGTTCAACTCTTATCAGCGGTCATTGTTGTTAGTTCCGGACTTTCAATTGATTTTATTTCAATTCCTTTTGGAGAAAAGGTTGATCTGGGCATTCTTAGCAGTATTGCTACAGTAATCTGGATAATTGCTATTATGAATTCAATTAATTTAATTGACGGACTAGATGGGCTAGCTACGGGTGTCAGCATTATTGCCTTGGCGACCATGCTTGTGATTGCCGGTGGAAACCCTGCAGCCTATGGATTGGTTTTTGCTTTTGGAGTAACGTTAATTGGAAGCACGGGAGGATTTTTGATTTACAATTTTCATCCTGCCAAAATATTTATGGGAGATACGGGCTCCCTTTTTCTAGGCTATATGATTGCGGTGCTTTCAACGATGGGTTTTTTTAAAAGCGTTACGATTGTTAGCTTAATTGTGCCGTTGCTTATTCTAGGAGTTCCTATCTTGGATACATCATTTGCTATTATTCGTCGGAAGCTGAATCGACAAAGCGTTGGCTCGCCTGACAAGGGTCACTTGCATCATTGTTTGCTTAATAGAGGTTATGGTCATAGACAAGCGGTTTTAACCATTTATGGAGTCAGCCTTCTATTTGCCGTTTGTGCTGTAGCGATGTCAATGACAAGCTTATGGTTATCGTTACTCATTTTATTTATTGTTGCTATGCTCATACAGTTATTTGCGGAGTTCATTGGTTTAATTGGCGAAAAGCGTCAACCATTACTTAACACGATTCGAAAGTGGGTTAATGCTAGAGTTGTGGTAAAAGGAAAATGAAATTGAAGTTTTTTAGGACAAACAACACAACCCAGAGACTTAAGTGGATTCGGGTTGTGTTGTTTTTGTATAAGTTGGTTTACAATAATGAACAGGATCACTTAAACTTTGATACTTACTAAAAGAATGGCAGTTAGGAACCAATTTGTTTTATGTTAGTAAGAAAAAGGTGGAGGAATGAGAATGGCAAATTTAAATTGGGCAATACTTGGCCCAGGTGCAATTGCTTCAGATTTTTGCAAAAGCGCTTCAGGAAGAGCATGGAACCATTTATGCAGTGGCTCAAGAACCTATGAAAAAGCAGAAGTGTTTGCAAAGGAGCACGGTATTGAACATGTGTTTGGCGGTTATGAAGCAATGTTGCTTGATGAAAACATTGATGCTGTGTATATTGCAACTCCACACTCTAACCATCATGAGTACATAAGAAAAAGCTTAGAAAAAGGAAAACACGTCTTATGTGAAAAGGCCATTACGGTAAACGGAAAGCAGTTACAGGAATTGGTTGAGCTTGCGAATAAGAAGAACTGTGTTCTGATGGAAGCAATGACCATCTACCATATGCCTCTTTACGAAAAGCTCCTGGAAAAGGTGCAGTCTGGCGAGTTAGGTCAATTAAAAATGATTAATGTTACGTTTGGAAGCAGAAAAGAAGATGATCCGAAAAATCGATTCTTTAATAAGGAACTCGCCGGTGGAGCTATTTTAGATATTGGAACGTATGCGCTCTCCTTTGCACGCTTTTTCTTATCGAGTCAGCCGACAGAAGTGCTAACAACAGCTAAAGCTTTTCATACAGGAGTGGATGAGCAGTCAGGTATCCTATTAAAGAATGATGCAGACGAAATCGCTACGATCACATTATCAATGCGAGCAAAAATGCCTAAAAAAGGGATCATTGCTTGTGAGAATGCTTTTATAACGGTTGACGATTTCCCTCGTGCTAAAAAGGCCAGTATTACCTACTACGATGGTCGTTCGGAAATAATTGAGGCAGGAGATTCAGGAAAAGCATTAAATTACGAAATACAAACAATGGAGAAAGCAATCTTTGCGGATGGTCAAACACGTATCAACCTTTCTAAAGATGTGATGAGGTTAATGGATGATGTACGAAATCAGTGGGGTATTACGTATCCGTTTGAATAAAAATGTTTAAAGAAAATGAAAAACGTCTATATAAAGAACAAGAACAGAAGGAGGCGTTTTTCATGAGTAACAACGGAGCAGCAGACAAAATTAAAGGTGCAGGCAACAAAGCTAAAGGCGCCGTTAAAGATACAGTCGGCGATGCAACAAATAACAGAAAAATGCAAGCTGACGGTAAGAAAGATAAGATTAAAGGCGAAGCTCAGGATAAAAAAGGCGACGCAAAAAATAAAGCAAACGACTAAAAAAACCAGCTCGAAAACACGAGCTGGTTTTTCGTTTAACGATAGGCAAAAGGATGGTTTCATAGTTCTTTGTAATCGGACAAATATATACCTGGTTTGGAGGCTTGATAAAGTGGAAAACAAAATAGTTATTGGTGCAGGAGGCTATAACAATAATCCAAGTTGGTTACATACTGAAGAAGAAGAACTTAGTTTGTTGGAGAATGAAAAATGGGAAAAGCGATTTACTCCCCAATCTCTTGATGCTATCTTGGCAGAACATGTTTGGGAACATTTAAGCTATGAAGAAGGACTTACCGCAGCAAAAGAATGTTACCGCTATTTAAAAAAAAGGAGGGTATATTCGCTGTGCGGTTCCTGATGGTTTTTTTCAAAATAAAGCATATCAGCATGCAGTCAAGTAGGAGGACCAGGCCAGCAGATCATATTTGTGCAAGCCATAAGATTTTGTTTACATATCATACGATTAAGGCAATGTTTTCTGAAGCGGGCTTCTATGTAAACTTGCTTGAATATCATGATGAAAATGGCGTTTTTCATGAGAATAATTGGAACGGGGAAGATGGAATCATTTTCCTTTCAAAAAGATACGATCCAAGAAACCAAGGAGAATCCATTTTTTTTGCTTCATTAATTATTGATGCGATAAAAAAGTGAGCCTGATCAGGCTCACTTAAGTCAAGCAGTGTAATGTTTAACGATCTCATGAAGCTTTAAAGCATGGCGAACTTCGCCATCGATTTTAAGTTGTCCAGTCATATAAGCGACAGTAGGATTCCAATCTCCATCTAATAGTTTGTGCAAATTAGGTTCACTCATTTTTAAGATACAAGCTTCCTCGTTCATAGGTGGTTCCATCTCGATTGTGACTGTGCCAAACTCAAACGTAACTCCAAACCGGGCATCCGGCTTTAATTGAAACTGATAGGCTCGTTGAAAGGTCGCGATTTTTTCTGGGTTATTGTTCATCTTTTCTGCGATGGCAAGTAACTTTTCTTCTGTTGTCATTAATTCTCTTCCCCTTTATAATGAATGGTTGTTCATTCATTATATCGCATAAGCGTAAAAGTGGAAAGAATAAAATAAAACGCTTACAATGAAGGGATTCTATGAGAAAAGAGGTTCTATTATGAGCTATCAAGCTGCTGAAACACGGTATGATGCGATGCAATATAGGCGTTCAGGAAATTCAGGAGTGAAGTTACCAGCTATTTCGTTTGGATTATGGCATAACTTTGGTGAGGTCGATACGTATAAGAACGGTCGCGACATGATACGTAAGGCGTTTGATCTAGGTATCACTCATTTTGATTTAGCAAATAATTACGGTCCACCGCCCGGTTCTGCTGAACAGTTTTTTGGAGAAATGTTGCGTAATGATTTGGCCCCTTATAGAGATGAGTTAATTATTTCTAGTAAAGCGGGTTATCGTATGTGGGATGGTCCATACGGGGATTGGGGCTCGAAAAAATACCTTGTTTCTAGTTTGGATCAAAGTTTAAAACGGATGGGAATTGATTATGTAGATGTGTTTTACCATCACCGTCCAGATCCCGAAACTCCACTTGAAGAGACGATGAAAGCACTTGACCTACTCGTTCGCCAAGGTAAAGCACTCTACGTTGGTGTTTCCAGTTATGATGCAAAACAGACAGCAGAAGCTGTAAAGATTCTTGACGAATTAGGCACACCTCTTTTTATACATCAACCTTCTTATTCAATGTTAAATCGCTGGATTGAAGATGGTCTTCAAAATGTGTTAGAAGAAAATGGCGTAGCTCAATCGCCTTTGTACCGCTTGCCCAGGGGTTATTAACAACAAAATATTTGCAGGGTATTCCAGGTGGTTCTAGAGCTAGTAAAGGGACAAGCTTGTCTAAAGATGACATCAATGAAGCACTTATAACAAAGCTAAACCAATTAAATGAAGTAGCTGCTGAACGTAATCAATCTTTGGCACAAATGAGTTTGGCTTGGGTACTTCGAGAAGAGAAAGTGACATCGGCATTAATTGGGGCAAGCAGTGTTGATCAAATTAAAGAGAATGTAAAAGCTTTGAAACTGATGACTTTCAGTAAAGAGGAATTAAAAACGATCGATAAAATAGTAAAGGAATAAAAGATTAGGTGAGAATCCTTCCTCTATCTTCTTGGATTAGCAAACGTTTTGCTAGTAAAAAAGATAGAGATTTTATTAAAAAAATTGGACGAAAAAGCCCTTTGAAAGCATTTAGTTATAATCCAAAGGAATACGTTCGGAGTGATGTTGATGTATGGTTTACGCATAAAAGTGTAAGCGCTATAATTGAGAATCAGATCGGAAAAGGAGAGAGGCTTATGAGTGCAGTAAAGGCTGGGATTGTCGGGTGTGGAAATATTAGCGACATCTACTTTCAATTAAATGAACGGTTCGATGCAATTCAAGTGATTGCGTGCACAGATTTAAATTATGCTCAAGCGTTGAAACAAGCTGAAAAATATAGAGGTGTTGAAGCCCAAACGATGGACGAATTTTTTGATAATAGAGAAATTGAAATCGTCATTAACTTAACGGTTCCATCAGCTCATTATGTTGTACATAAACGTGCGCTTGAATCAGGAAAACATTCTTATGGTGAAAAGCCTCTGGCATTAGCTTTAGCGGAAGCGGATGAGCTACAGACAATTGCAAATGAAAAAGGGGTGTTGCTTGGAGCTGCTCCCGACACATTTCTTGGCGGAGGTTTGCAAACTTGTCGCAAGTTAATAGATGATGGTTGGATTGGTCAACCAGTTTCCGCCAACGGATTTATGATGAATCATGGTCCAGAAAGCTGGCATCCTAATCCAGAATTTTTTTATAAAATAGGGCAGGGCCAATGTTTGATATGGGACCTTATTATATAACTGCTTTAATTTCATTATTTGGACCGATTAAGCGGTTAACTGCATCAACCGGAAAAGCATTGAAAGAACGGATGATTACTTCTACTCCTAAATTTGGTGAGATGATCAAGGTAGAAACACCTACTCATCTATCAAGTTTACTTGATTTTGAGAATGGAGCAATCGCAACGCTTGTAACAAGTTTTGATGTTTGGGGTTCTAATGCGCCGAATTTGGAAGTACATGGGACAACTGGATCGTTAATTGTGCCAGATCCAAATACGTTTGGTGGTCCTATTTACATTAAACGACAAGGTGAAATGACGTTTCAAGAAGTTCCACTGGTGTATGGCTTCCAAGAAAATAGCAGGGGATTAGGTGTACTTGATATGGCTCAGGCGATCAGTGATAAGCGTAAACACCGAGCGAATGGCGATCTTGCGTATCATGTATTAGAAGCAATGCACGGTGTCTTACAATCATCGGATGATGGAAGGCATTATGAAATGAAAAGCACGTGTTGCCAACCAGACGCACTCCCACTTACTATGACTACAAGGGGTTTTTGAATATGAAGAAGCTACATTCCATGCATGGAATGTAGCTTCTTCTTTTGTAAGAGAAGAATTCTATTTACGAAGACATATGATTGTTTTTTTTATTTGCTCATACGATGTGGATATAAGTTAGAGCACAATGCAAAGAGTGTCTGTTTCAGTATCCAGAATAGCAAAAGTGAACAATAGTAGGTATGGTCTAAAGAATGAAAAAGATGGTTTTCCTGCTATTTGTGGTGTAGTAGAAAGTAAGCTAAAATTAGAGAAGATAAACGGTACATAAATGATATGGAGGTGAGTGGTTTGGGTTACTTATTAAATGATAAGTTTAAGTTATTTACGGTGCGTTCAAATCCATTATTAACGAAAGAAGTGGCTTCCTTACTTGGTTGTGAAGTTGGAAAAAGTTCAGTAAAGCGATTTAGTGATGGAGAAGTCCAAATCAATATCGAGGAGAGTGTTCGAGGCGACGACATTTTTATCGTCCAATCAACGGATCAACCTGGAAATGAACATGTAATGGAACTACTCATTATGATTGATGCATTAAAACGCGCATCAGCCAGGACAATTAATGTTGTTATACCCTATTTTGGATATGCAAGACAGGATCGCAAAGCTCGTTCAAGGGAGCCAATTGCAGCCAAACTGATTGCGAACTTACTTGAAACGTCAGGAGCTGACCGAATTCTGACGGTAGACCTTCACGCACCACAAATTCAAGGTTTTTTTGATATTCCTTTAGACCCGCTACAAGGTATCCCTATTTTAGCGAGGTATTTTCAAGCAAAGCAATTAGAAAAACCTGTTGTTATTGCACCAAATACCTCTGGACTAGGTCGTGCTCGCCGTCTAGCTGAATATTTAGACGCTCCCATTGCGTTTGTTGATAAAAGACACCCAGAACCAGGAATTCCTCAAGCTGTAAACATTGTTGGTGAGGTGAAGGATTAGACGCTATTATCATTGATGACTTAATTGATACAGCAGCAACGGTGACCCTTGCTGCTCATGCATTAGTAGAGCATGGCGCTAATAAAGTTTATGCATGTTGTACACATCCGGTTTTAACTGGGCCAGCTGTTGAAAGGTTAGAAATTGCTCCTATAGAAGAAATTGTGGTAACAAACACAATTGAACTGACGGATGCAAAAAAGCTTTCAAACTTGACGGTGCTTTCAATTGGTGAATTATTAGCTGAAGCAATTTACCGCGTCCACCGTGAAGAATCTGTCAGTACACTGTTCCAATAGGGTTAATATCAAAAAGATAAAAAGAGAGTATGAGCGGAGTGGAAAAGATGTATAAATTAATTGCAATAGATATGGATGGAACGTTATTAAATGACCAGCACCAAGTGTCAGAAGAAGTAAAACGTGCATTAACAGAAGCAAAAGCGGCCGGAGCGACGATTGTTCTTTGTACGGGAAGACCCCTTGGAGGAGTGACACGTTACTTGATGGACCTTGAATTAAATCAAGAAGGCGATTATGTTATTGCTTATAATGGTGCGCTTGTCCAAGATAGTTTCTCTAATAAAGCAGTAGTTTCGTTAGCGTTAGCTCACAGTGACTTACAAGATCTAGCTGCTCTTGCAGAAGAGTTAGATTCTCCTATGCATTTCTTTGATGCAGAGCGGCTTTACACATCCAATAAGAATATTAGCCCGTACACCGTTTATGAATCATATGTTACTCAAGTTCCGTTAAGCTATCGCGCTTTGGATCAGGTCGACGCTGGAATAGAAATTCCGAAAGTAATGTTTATCGATGAGCCAGACAAGCTCGAACAAACAATTACAAAGATCCCAGCGTCTTTTCGTGAACAGTATACAATGGTAAAAAGTGCACCGTTTTTTTATGAAATCCTTCATCCTGAAGCGAGCAAAGGAAATGCGGTTAAACATCTGGCAGAGAAACTGGGTATTCGTCAAGATGAAGTGATGTGCATTGGTGATAATGGCAATGATCTATCGATGATTACGTATGCAGGCTGTGGTGTAGCTATGGCAAATGCGATTCCAGAATTAAAAGCAGTTGCTGATGTAGAAACGTTGTCAAATAATCAAGATGGTGTAGCACATGCGATTCGAGAGTACGTGTTGAAAAAATGATTAAAGAAAACGACTTGTGGGAATATCTTCCCACAAGTCGTTTCTTTGTTTAACATTGTGAATGAGGGGAACACACTGGTATGAATGAATTTCAATAATCATGTAAGGAGAGATATAAAATGGCTGAAAATCATATATTAATGGTTGTGACAAATGGTCAAGAAATGGATAATGGACACTTTGCTGGTATTTGGCTGTCTGAATTCACAGAGCCCTACGAAGAATTGACAAAAGCAGGTTATCAAGTGACGGTTGCAAGTCCCAAAGGTGGAGAAGCGCCAATTGATGAAGCTAGTTTAGAGAATGGTAATATTCCTGAAAAATGGAATGAACTAGCAGAGATTTTAAAACGTACAATTCCACTTACTGACCTTCAATCAGTTGATTATGATGGGGTCTTTATGCCAGGTGGGCACGGTGCAATGTTCGACTTAGCGGATAACGAAGAATTACAGCAACTGCTACGTGACTTTGCCGAGGCTAATAAGGGAATCGGTGCTGTCTGTCATGGGCCAGCTGCACTAACTGGTGTATTACTAGAAGATGGAGAGTTTCTTGTAGCGAATCGAAAGGTAGCTGCATTCACGAATACAGAAGAGGAAGATGTGGAACTAGTAAATCAAATGCCATTTCTACTAGAAACGCGTCTTCGTAAAGAAGGAGCAATCTTTGTTAGCAAAGAAAACTGGGAAGAAAATGTGTATGCAGATGGAAAGCTAGTGACGGGTCAAAATCCACAGTCTTCAATTGAAACAGCAAAACAATTTATAGCAGCATTATAAAATCTAGCCTCCTGAGAACTTCAGGAGGCTTTTTTGAAGGGACTTAGAACATACTTAGAGAAAAGTAGAGCTAAAGGAGTTGAGAAAATGAGGATTATTATTTTGATCATGACACTCCTAATGATGCTTGGTGGATGTGCAAATGAAGTCGCGATGCTAGACGAAAGACCTGATGACTTTGGTTTTTCGGTTTCTTACGGGATAGGTGGTAAACAGAAAATCGATACATTTGAAAACATTGTGCAAAAAGACTTAGTTGCAGATGGAACGATTGAAGTAGAACTAGCGTTAACAAATGAGGATTTAGATCTGGTTTATGAAAAAATGAAAGAAATACCCATTACGAAACAATTAAAATTAAATGATCATTGTGCGGTGGAGCCCGCACCATCTTCATCCTGGCTCATTCAATATGAACACGAAGAAATTGAACTCGTTTATGAAGGACAATGTAGTGCAGGAATGGTTGCTGAGCTTTATGAACTTGAAGAGTTTATTTATCGTTTGGTCAGTGAAAAAGAAGCTTATAAAAGACTTCCAGAAGCAAGAGGCGGGTATGAGTGAGTACCTTGCCTTTTTTTGTTTTGTATTTCCTACTACTATCGATGTATACGATTCCATCTAAATGTGTAGATCAAAACACCTCGTATGTTTGAAGCCAATACTTATGGTTTTACTTATCATAAAGGTAGAAATAAGTATTGGAGGAAAAGGACATGAAGAAAAAAGTAATGATGATTATAGGGGCAACGAAAGGTTTAGGAAGAGCGCTTGCCTGGCATTATGGAAACAAGGGGTATGATTTGGCGATTACAGCGAGGACGGACAGTGAGTTGGTGGCTTTAAAAGGAGAGTTAGAAAAAACAGGGACTCGTGTCGTTGCAATTGCTGGCGATATGTCAAATCCAAATGATGTTGAACGCTTTGTAGGGGTTGCATTTTCTATCTATAAAAAAGTAGATATCTTAATTAATAATGCGTCTATATTTGGACCCGGACCAAAACTATTACTCGACTATCCAAACGAAGCATTTAAAGAAGTGGTATTGACTAATACACTCATTCCTTATTTGGTAACAAAGCAAGTGTTACCGGGAATGATTATGGAAGGTGAAGGCATTGTGATCACATTAACATCGGAGGCAGGTCATACTGGCTTTTCAGGTTGGGGAGCGTACGGCATTTCGAAATTTGCTGTTGAAGGTCTTGTTCAGACATGGGCTGATGAATGTGAGGACACTGGTGTTCGATTTCATCTTGTCGATCCTGGAGAAATGGACACTGAGATGCATAAACAAGCAGTACCAGATTGCGATTATGAGCTAGATGAACCAAGTCAGCGACTAGCCGTGTTTGATTACTTACTTGAAATAGGTGCTGAAAATGGAAGCCGTGAAGAGGCAGTTCTTTACCAACAAAGGGAGGAGAATTGATGGTATTGTCTCCTTTTTTAAATGCCGATACTCCAATTGAACGCTTTGGAAAATCAAGAGAAGATGTACGCTTACTAACTTACAGTAAAAACGAAATAAATCATGATGTATTTCGTAATCTTTGCTCGTATTTTCAAGTAGGCGACGTTCTCGTTCTTAATAATAGCCGTACAATACCAGCTGTAATAAACACAGTTGATGGGATGGAAGTCCGTTTATCTCGACAAGTAACTGATCACATATGGGATGCATTATTACCTGAAGGCTTTTCAGGTGAATTAATCTTTGAAACTGGAGTGTCAGCTAGAGTCCTTGGTGATGGTTCAGAGAAACCGTTGAAACGTTTACAGTTCTCTTCAACTAATAAGAGTTTGTTAAATAACCTTTATTTGCAAGGAGATGTTGTCCGTTACGAACATTCAGCGGATAGATGGCCTCTATCCGATTATCAAACGGTATATGCTAGTCAACCAGGATCTGTTGAAATGCCGTCTGCAGGGAGAGCATTTACTTGGTGGTTACTCACAGAATTAAAAGAAGCAGGTGTGGAACTTGTCTTTATTACACTCCATGCAGGGCTAAGTTACTATGGGAGAAACCGTTGGCCGACGCCTTCTCTTCATCCAGAACCATATGTAATTGACTCTAAACAAGCACAGGTTATTAATCATGCAAAAGCATCGGGTCGTCAAGTAATTGCGGTTGGAACAACTGTTGTAAGAGCGTTAGAATCAGCAAGTGATAAGGGAGAAGTCACGGCTTGTGAAGATGAAACAAATTTATTTATAAAAGAAGCTCGTCAATTAACGGTTGTTGATGGCATGCTAACGGGGTTCCACGAGGAAGAGGCAAGTCATATGCACATGTTGGAAGCGTTTATTGGCAAGGAAGCAGTTCATTCCATTTATAAGGAAGCGATTGATAAAGGCTATTTATGGCATGAGTTTGGTGATATGAACCTTATAATGAAAGAGAGTCTTGGATGAAGATCCACCACATTGGGGTGAATGTGTCTTCTTTAGAAGAGGCTTGGCGTGAATATGTCATCAAATGGGGCTTCCAAATGGTCACAGGGCTCACTCTAGAAGATGAGAGAATATTGTTTTTACAGAAAGGTGAGTTGATCATAGAACTTGTTCACGGGCCGGTCAGTTGTCAGCCGCTCCACCTTGCTGTTTCTGTGTGTGAAGCAAACGTATTTTCCTGTATGGACTGTCTCCATCAGAATGGATTTAAGCTGGTAGAGACAGTCTTGCTTAATGAGAGTGAAAGGTCTTTCTATTTTGTCGACAACAAAGGAAATGAAATTGAATTAGTGGTGGTTAAATCAAAATATAGCAGGTTTGGCGATTCCGGTTTGGATGGCAAATAAAGCTGCTTGAGTACGATCATGTAGCTCAAGTTTGCTTAGTAAGTTAGAAACATGGGTTTTGACCGTTTTTTCTGAAATAAACAAAGCGAATGCAATTTCCTTGTTGCTTCTACCAGTGCTGATTTCTTTTAAGACATCTAGTTCTCGTTCTGTTAAACGGGCCAGTCTTTTCTCTTGTTCGTTTGAAGGGTTGGCCATATGTGAAAGAACATGTTTCATAATTCGTGGATCTAATGGTGTTTCTCCACTAAGAGCTGCTTTTAATGTATGAACGAGAAGGGACGGATCTGCATCTTTTAATTGATAGCCGCAAGCACCAGCGGCAAGGGCCGGGATAACAACATCTTTCTCAGAATAACTTGTCAAGATAAAGACTTTTGCATTTGGGTTAGAAGCTAATATTTTCTTTGTTGCTTCAATCCCGTTCATTTTCGGCATCTCAATATCCATTAATAGTAAATCGGGTTTATGTTCTTTATAAGCTTGAATAGCATCTTCCCCGTTATACGCTTCAGCGAGAATCTGTATATCGGGGTGGGACTCTAGAAAATAAACAAGTCCTTTTCTGACTATGTGGTGATCATCAGCTAATACCAGTTTCATTATGATTTACACTCCGATCATATGGGATTATAATGCTCCATTGTGTGCCTTTTCCAGGTTTAGATATAAGTGTTGCAACACCACCAATTTCATCAGTCCTGTTATAAATTGATGATAAACCAAACGAATGGTTTGGTTTATTTTCAATAAAACCAACTCCATCATCACAGATTGATAGATAGAGTGTTTTCTTTTGATAGGTTAAAGAAATGTGAACCGAGCCAGACTGTGCATGCTTTTTGCAATTGTTTAATGCTTCCTGGACGATACGGTACAGTGCTCCTTCTATTTTAGGAGGGAGTTCCAACGGTTCCATTATTTCAACTTTTGCGTTTAGTTTAATTAAGTGAGTATATTGCTTGATCGCATAAAAAAGCCCGTTATCAAGGTCCTCCCCTCGATATCCACGAATAATTGCTTTTAACTCATTTAATGAAGCTTTTACTAGAACGCTTGTTTCTTCAAGGCGTTCTTTCGTTTCATGTTCTTTTGTCCGTAGTACCAGTCCGCCAATCGTCACATTGACGGAAAACAATAGTTGATTAACTGAATCATGAAGTTCACGTGATAAGCGCTGACGTTCATTCATTTCAGTGAGCTCTTTCGTAACAGTTTCTATTCTGTCTCTTTCTAAAGAGAGAGCAAGATGTTCAGCAATATGATTAATAATTTCATCTTGTATGTCCGTCACCTTTCGACTAGGAGTGAGGCGAAGATAGGTTTCCCCGGCAACACCATTAGGAAGAGTGTCAGAGATAGACATAACGAATTGAGTGAAAGGAAAAAACGTATGTATGAGCTGAAGAAGAGATTCCTTTGAACGTTTGGTTGAGCGGTGGAGCTCTTGTAAAAATAACCCAAGTTGGCTATAAAGGTGTGCTCGATCATACTCTTTTTTGACAAGCTCTACTCGTTTAATCGCAGTACCAATCTGAAGAGCCACTAACTCCAGGAGCTCTAATTCCTCATCTGCAAAATACGTTTTTCGAGGATGGGCTATGTTTAATATGCCAAGTGCTTCTTCGCCAGCATAAATTGGGATCGTTGCATGATGGGTAATACCTGTTGTGTCTCCCCAGTTTCGTTCCTCGGCTCGTTCCAATCGTTGGCACCGTAACATATTTACAGCACTATTTAGCTTTCCGTGGAGAAAATCCGTTTTGCACCAACAGCCTCCTGTTTTTAAAGGAGCGCAGTCATCCCGTGCTAACGCAGAGGGGAGTCCAGCGTTAGCATAAAGATGGTGCACGCCGTCATGATCAATTAAAAAAATCCAGCCACTAGAAAAGTCTGTTTCATCTAAAAGGCATTCTAGCACTAGCTGTAGCATAGTAGAAAGCTCTGTTTCGACATTTAGCGTTTTAGAAATGGTTTTAATCGTTGCTAATCTGCCATGAATCGATCTCCTTTGTTAAATTGACTTTAGAGTTACTTCAATTACTTCGGGACGGTTAAATAGACGGAGTGGGAATAAGCTATTTCCAAGTCCTCGGTTTACAACCATTGAGGTATCGTTTGTCTTATGGACTCCTTCAGAGAAATCTGGAAAAAGACCTTGGCCTGGAGATAAAATCCCGCCGATGATTGGCAACCGGATTTGACCGCCATGTGCATGCCCTGTGAATACTAAATCCATTTCCGCGTCTTTATAAGCTGATAACATCTCTGGCCGATGGGATATAAGAATTTGATACTGTTCATTATCTGATTGAAATGCTTTCAAGGCAATAGTGGTAAACTCCACTGGTGCATAATCTGGATTACTGTCGGGATCATCAATTCCAATCAGTTCGATTGTTGCACCGTCTTTAGAGATAGTCGTTGCTTGGTTTCTCAATACCTCTACACCTATCGTTTCTAACTCCTCTTGTAGTTCCTCGACAATGCCTAGGCGCCATTCATGGTTTCCTGTTACGAAATAAACTGGGGCTATATCTACAAGTTGTTCCATCAAAAAGACCCCTTCTCCATTGTTCGGAGTATAGGAATCGATTAGATCTCCTGTTACAAACACAGCATCAGGCTCTTTTTCTTGAACGACATTTAAAAGACGGTGATTAGATTCACCAAACTCTTTGCTATGAAGGTCAGACAGTTGAATAATCGTAAAGCCATTAAATTCAGGAGGGATTTTTGCGGACTCAACTGTATAAGACGTATGAACAAGCCAATTATTTTGAGCATAAAAGAACACAATAGCAGCGGCAAAAATGCCAATGAGTATAATGACTGTTTTGCGAGTAAACAAGTAGCACGGCTCCCTTTTGCGATAGTAGCCCTAGTTTAGCATAGAGCTAAGAAGCTGAACATTCCGAAGTAAACGATCAATCGCTTATTAAATGACTACATGACGATTATTCCAAAAAAACTAAATGTTTTAAAGGAGAGAGAACGTGAAATAGTAGTTGTAGTTTAACATAGGAAGGATTATTTTTGATGAAACGACATACGTATTTTGTAATGGCTGGTTTTCTTTTATTTGGTGCTTTAATTGGTGGAGCTGCTGGCGCCGGATTGCGTTATTTATTTGCATTTATTTGGACTGATGTGGATGGCTTATCTTCTGGAGACATTTGGATTGCGGCTCTTCTTGGTGCGATCCCTGGTATTGTGACTTCTCTGTATTGGGGATATTTTTATCGAAAAAAAGAACGGAATGAAACAAAACATTTACATTGATTGATACAGCTAGGAGTACATCTTTGTTGAGTTTTAAGAGTCATAGTTGAGAATATACATATCAACAAGCAATGTAAATGTAGTGTAAAGAGTCTGTGTGAAAGAATGGATTGTATTGAATACTAATATCGAATAGCTTATAGTGAAAATAATTAAAGCAACATCCCAAAGGGGAGTAGCATAAAAGCAGCTGTCGTCATTACAGGAGAATTCCTCGGCACTGCTGGCAGCTGGTGTTTGCTGCTTGCGAGACCTTTGTCCAAACTGGGCAAAGGTCTCGTTTTTTTCGAGCTTTTGCTGCAGTTATCTGAGAATAAGGAGGAAATCTGTGTGTTAAAGCTATCAAAATTAATGAAATCAAAAGCAATACGTGAAGGATTAAAACAAGCCCAAAAACATGTAGGACCACTTGTGAAAAAAGAACTGGCTAAACGAAAGCAAAAGAACAAACGATGAGTGTGGAATTAAAAGAAGACTACTACAGCGAATTCGTTACAGAGATTGTTTTTGAAAGAAAGGGTAGGAATACGGATCTGATAAACGTTCCTAACCAATTAGAACTTATTGGTAAAGGCAGAAGTGCTTTTGTTTTTAAAATAAAAGATGAGGGTAGGGCGATAAAAGTGTTTTACCCTCCATTTGAACATATTGCTCAAGATGAAGCACGGAATTATAAAAAAGTAGAAGGGATACCTTATTACCCTACAGTTTATATGAGTGGTAAAAACTATATAGTCATGGATTATATTGAGGGAAAGACATTTTCCCAATGTCTAATTGAAGGCTTGAGATTAACAGAAGATCATGTGAATCAAGTGAACGAGGCTTTAGTTGCCGCAAAAAATAAAGGCTTGAACCCATCAGACGTCCATTTGCATAATCTCCTAGTAACCAAGGATAACAAAGTGCATTTAATTGACATTGCACGTTTTTTCGCAGAGGAAAGACTGTTCCAAT
This sequence comes from Bacillus sp. JCM 19041, assembly GCA_001310375.1. Lineage (GTDB taxonomy): Bacteria > Bacillota > Bacilli > Bacillales > Bacillaceae_D > Shouchella. Next base: position 28,750 of record BAXC01000053.1, read on the forward strand.
GGGATGATTTGAAGAAGGGATATTTTACCCATTATCATCGTTTTTATTTTCCTAAAAAAGTTCCAAAATGGCTGATGAATGTAGTAGCTAAAATATACCATTCTATAAAAAAATAGAGCAGCTAGGTACCGA
>BAXC01000054.1 GCA_001310375.1 Bacillus sp. JCM 19041
AGAGGGGGCTCTTTTTTTTAATATGTGCTAGCCGCACGATTACATCTCCAAAGCAAACAAACAACCTCACCATAAGAGGTCGTAGTTATTTGCTTGAGAGATTATGTTTAAACAAATCAATTTCCATCGTAACTTGCTTCAATATACGCTTTTGCTTTCTCGAAGTCACTGTCTTGATAAATGGTCAATTCCAAATTCCCTGTACCGAAGTGACCGATATTCGTAACATCTCGAGTGAAGCCGTCCTCTAGTTCAATTGCTTCCAAGTCGGCTTTCACGTAGAGTGTGATCTTCTTGACTGATGGATGAACTTCAAGACAAAGAAAGTTCTTAATCCGTTTAAAGGCAATATAGTCCTTAAGTGTTTTCGTTTGGACATCATCCCCAAGGGCTAAAGCGTAGTCTTTAATTTTTGCATATAAATTCTGTATACCAGTAGATGCTTCTTGCATTCTCACTTCAATCGTACGGTGACCAGTTGCAGGGGCTCCTTTTTGTCGACTTTGTAGCTGCGAATCCGTTTTATCCGAATGGGGTGTCGGGTTATTAACAAGGTCAAGCAACAGCAAGCCCGCTTCATAATGCTTATATTGATAAAGCTCAATATGACGATTAATTTGTTGGACGGCATGTACATCATACTTCGTAAATCCACCAGCAATGCACAACAGGCGCGGACTTGACCAATCAATGGTCTTCGCCTCCTCGATGCCATACCGACGCTGAACAAGCAGTTCAAATTCCGCCTTATGATCAAAGAGCCATTCTAAATAATAAAGACCTTGATTAATGACATTCTCATTGGTCGCGCGCTTGTACTCAATAATGACTGGAAATCCATTCTCATCAATACCCAGCGTATCAATGCGACCCGCATGACGTTTACCTGTTGTGTATTCGCTTGCTAAAAAACGAATCCCTAAAAAGCTGTCCAAGTTTGATTCCATTAAATCTTGTAATGACTTTTCAATTGCGAGTGACTGCCCACTCAATTCCTCGACTTTGTTATCACTTAAGTTAAATAGTTTGATGTCTCCCATTATAATCGCGCTCCAGTTCATTGCTTTGTTGTTTATTATCTATTAAGGTCATCGGTTGAAAAGAGAAGGGTGTTTAGGGGGATACTTTGGTTCGGAGAGAAATAATAAGAGGGAAGAGGCTATATGAATAAGATAAAAATAGATGGAAAGACAGTATTGAAGCAGCTGGCTCAGTCACATAATAAGGTTGAAGAAATGACTCAATAGAAGGTGGAAATAATTCTGTCAAAGAACTGGTAGATACCTATGAACAATTCCTTGCTTTAAAAGAAATCGCAGACAAGGCAATACAGGAATTTGGTAAATCAATAAGCGATGAGGAAAAAAGCAGGCTTACGAACGTTCTGGATATGCAAAGTATGTTGATGAGTATGTCATGGTGCTGACGCGGCAGAGATTATCGGTGTCACTCCGCAACGGGTCCGGACATTGCTTAGCGAAGGAACGATAGAAGGATATAAAATAAAAGGACGTTCTCTAGTTACAGGTGATAAAAAGGAGTGTGGATCTATTCTTTCTTATCCCCTGAATCAAATGAAGTCAGTCAAGCATGGTTCGAAATTACTGACTATCGCCTTATTGAGATGGATGAGAAAGACCGAACACATATAAAAGACAACTTTCTTCTTAATCTACTTGATAAAATGGAAGCGCTGTTAATTAGAATAGAAGGCGAACGATAATACAGATATAAATAATGCCCAGCCAAAAAAGCTGGGCGTTTTTTCGTACTCTGACGCAGTTTCTCGATGACTTGTAATAAAATAAAACCAAATCAAATTATAGGCTCACTTTAAGAAAAAAAGATGGTAGAATAAGGATGAAGGTTCATAGGCCTAGTACATTGGATACAGTAATAATGAATGACAGAGAAGAAAAAGGAATAGTCAACTGAATGACGTGTTATTTATAGGTCGTTCTTACTTAGAGTGACAATGAGTATGTAGTGGAGGCGTGGAAATTCTAAATAGAAAGGAATGACAATCAATGGGACTCGATTTTTTAGAACAAATCTCTCCTGATTTTGATCAGATGGGAAAAGAGATTGAGAGACTATTAAGAATGGGTATTGATGGATAAATTCGCTAATTAGAACCGGATAGTGCGTACAATTTTGTTCATGCGAAAAATCTATTTGTAAATAAAAGACTTAAGGACTTGGAATGGTTATACTTAGACTCTATTACATTTATGGTGGTTAGAATCATAAATAAATCACAAAAAGAGGATACAAATTATTTAAATATTTTTGGAGTAGAGTTCAAACTAGTAATGCATGCTGCTGATAAAGAGCATCTGTGTCTTCATAAAAATTTTAATTATTGATATTTTTATTAGTAAGTACATGTTACATCGAGAGATGAACTACAACTAACAGTAAAAAGGGTGATAGGATGAGTAGCAATTTTTCTTTTTTACGAGGGAAGTGGAATGTTCTTGCAAATTTAGGGGAAACAGCTGAGAAAAATGTTTTTCAAGACCCACATACGACAATTATGAAGCTTCGTTTGTTCGCGGAGACATTGGCTCAATTCGTTTTAGCAGCTGAAAACATTAAGGAAGTTAAGGGCACAAATCAGGTAGATCGCATTAACGCTATGAAGAGAGAAGGCCTGCTTGAACCTGAACTTGTTGACTTATTACATACACTGCGAACAAAAGGAAATTTCGCTATGCACAAGGCTGGTTATGGAGAAACAGATGAAGCTATCACTCTACTGAATCTTGCTTATCGACTCGCCGTTTGGTTTATGGAGGTATATGGAGATGATTGGAGTTTTGAGGCACCTGAGTTTAAAAAGCCTCAAAAAGAGATGGTTGTTAATTTAGAACAGCTGCAACTTGAACATGAAGAAGAAATCAAAAAATTAGAAGCGCAACTTGAACAATCACGCCTTAAGGCGGAAGTGGAAGAAGAAGAGGTTAAAGCGGATCGGAAACGAAAAACCAAAAGGTTTGCAAAGCGCCAGCATCTATCGGAAGAAGAAACAAGATCTATTATTGATAGTAAACTACGTGAAGTTGGTTGGGAAGCCGACACACAATTCTTAAATCACCAGAAAAAGGGTACATTGCCGCAGAAGAATAAGAACATGGCTATAGCAGAGTGGCGAGTAAACGGTGATCGGGTAGACTATGCGTTATTTATTGGCTTGCAGCTTGTTGGCTTTATTGAGGCAAAAGCAATTCGGAAAACGGTACCAAGTGCATTGGAAAGTCAAACTAAGGTATATGCAAAACAGGTCATTCAAGTAGGTGAAGAGGTTATTACACCTACATCAGGAGATTATCAAGTCCCTTTTTTGTATGCAACAAACGGAAGACGCTACTTAAAACAGTTACAAGAAGAATCTGGTATTTGGTTTTGGGATTCGAGAAAACCAACTGTACATGCAAGGCCTCTAGAAGGATGGCATTCCCCAGCTGATTTAAAGCTTCTCTTAAGTCAGGATGATCAGGAAGCGAATCAAAAACTGGAAGAAGAGGATATAACAAAATTTGGACTGAGACCTTATCAACAACGAGCAGTTTTAGCTGTGGAAAAGGCTTTAATGGAAGGACAGAGAAACATGCTTGTGGCAATGGCGACAGGTACAGGAAAAACAAGGACGGCAATCGCTTTAATGTACCGTTTAATAAAGTCGAAGAAAGTAAGACGAGTCTTGTTTTTAGTTGACCGAAGCTCGCTTGGTAAGCAAACAGAGGATTCTTTAAAAGATACAAAATTTGAAGAGTTATCTTTCTCTGATATTTACGATGTAAAGACATTGGAAGACATGACGCCAGAAGAAGCGACTAAAGTGCAAATAGCGACGGTACAGGGAATGGTTCGCCGCCTTTTTTATAATGCCACTCAAGAAGAAGTTCCTTCTGTTGGTCAATATGATTTTATTATTGTGGATGAAGCCCATCGAGGATATACAAGCGATAAAGAAATGTCGGAAGATGAATTAGCGTTTTGTGACCAAGATGATTATATTAGCAAGTACCGGCGTGTAATTGATTATTTTGATGCGGCTGTACTTGGACTGACCGCAACACCAGCACTACACACAACAGATATTTTTGGTATGCCCATATTTAAATACTCGTATAGCGAAGCGGTGTTAGATGGTTTTTTAGTCGACCATGAACCGCCATACTTATTTAAGACAAAGTTGTCCGAAGATGGTATTCAGTTTGAAAAAGATGAAAATGTCGAAGTATTTGATTTAGATGCAGGCGAAGTGGTTCTAGAAAAAATGGAGGATACGGTCCATTTCGAAATTGAACAATTTAACCGACGGGTCATTACAGAATCGTTTAATCGAGCGATCTTGACAGAGCTTGTGCAATACATTGATCCTTCAAGTAAGGAAAAAACGCTCATTTTTGCTGCAACGAATCAACATGCGGATCTAATTGTGCGTTTGTTAAAAGAAGCATATCAGGAGCTTGGTGATGTGATTGAAGACGATGCCATTATGAAGATTACAGGCTCCATATACAAGCCTTTAGATGCGATTAAGCGATTTAAAAATGAACGCTTGCCGAATGTAGTCGTTACCGTTGATTTGTTAACCACCGGTATTGATGTACCTTCAATAACGAATCTTGTCTTTTTACGACGGATTCAGTCTCGGATACTGTACGATCAAATGCTAGGTCGAGCAACAAGATTAAATCCGGAAATAGGAAAAACGCATTTCAATATATATGATGCAGTAGGCATTTACAGTAAGCTTCAGAGTTACACAGAAATGAAGCCTGTTGTGAAGAAACAAACCACGACAATCCCAGAGTTAGCTGATGGTTTGGCTCAGGCAGAAACGGGTCAAGAAACAAGCTTCTACCGTGAACAATTAACAGCGAAATTACAGCGGAAAAAGCAACGTTTAACAGAGGAAGGAAAGCAACAGTTTGAACAATTAGCAGGTGGACAATCCGTTGATGAGTGGGTCAAAGAAGTGAAGGGTTATGAACCTATCGATGCGAAACAACATCAAATCTTATTCGAGTATATGGAAAACTATCGCACAAAAAGCGATAGGCGCTATATCTCGCATAAAGAAGACGAAGTTGTTTCGATTGAAAGGGGTTATGGCAAAGGGAACGACAAGCCGGAAGACTATTTAGACGGTTTTACGGCATTCATCCGTGAGAATATAAATAAAATCCCTGCTTTGCAAGTCGTCGTCACAAGTCCACGCGATTTAACAAAAACAGATTTACGAGAGTTATATGCAATCCTTGAGACAAAAAACTTCAAACAGTCACATTTACAGTCAGCATGGAAGCAGGCCAAAAACGAGGAAATTGCTGCTGATATTATTAGTTTTATTCGCCAAGCAGCGCTTGGAGAAGCACTCGTCGATCATGAGACGCGTATTAAAAATGCGATGCAAAAAGTATACGCTTTGCATGATTGGAAGCCTAGACAAAAGAAATGGCTTGAACGAATTGAAAAGCAATTGATACAATTTCCAGTTCTCGCACCCAATTCCCAAGATGCATTTTCTGAAGAACCCTTCGCAAGTCAGGGCGGTTATAGATTAATGAAAAAAGAGTTTGGCGATCATATTGATGTTGTGGTGAACACGATTAATGAACATCTATATATTGGTTAGAAGTTTCAATTTACTGCCTCTTTATGAGGCACTTTTTATCGTTTATACTTAATGAAGTTGAGAATATGGTATACGGAGGCAATTATGAACAACCAAGAAATCGTACAAAAACTATGGAATTTATGTAATGTGTTACGTGATGACGGAATTACATACCAACAATATGTCACTGAACTAACGTATTTACTCTTTTTAAAGATGATGCAAGAGAAAGGGGAAGACACAGAAGCGGTCATTCCAGAAGAATATCGTTGGAATCAACTTGTTGAAAAAGAAGGAACGGAATTAAAAGACTTCTATCAACAATTATTATTAGACCTTGGTAAAAGTGAACATTCACGTTTACGTTTAATTTATAGTGATTCATCAACAAGTATTACGGAACCAAAAAACTTAGAGAAAATTGTTAAATCAATTGATGAGCTTGACTGGTATAGCGCGAAAGAAGAAGGTCTCGGTAATTTATATGAAGGCTTGCTCGAAAAGAATGCGAGCGAGACCAAATCAGGAGCGGGTCAATATTTCACACCACGAGTCTTAATTGATGTGATGGTGCAGTTGGTTGATCCGAAAATCGGCGAGCGTTGCAGTGATCCAGCAGCGGGTACATTTGGCTTTATGATTGCAGCTGACCAATATTTAAAAAGCAAAACCGATGACTATTTTGAAATTGAGCCACAAGAAGCAGAATTTCAAAAGAAAGAAGCGTTTAATGGGATGGAGCTTGTAAAAGGGACACATCGTTTAGCGTTAATGAACGCCTTGCTTCATAACATGGAAGGCCGTATGGAAAATGGTGATTCCTTATCAAGTAATGGGAAATGGATGAAAAACTATGATGTGATTTTAACCAATCCACCATTCGGAACAAAAAAAGGCGGCGAGCGTGTTTCTCGTGATGATTTAACATTTGAAACATCAAATAAGCAACTAAATTTTGTCCAGCTTATTTATAAAGCCTTAAAAGATAATGGCAAAGCTCGAGCAGCTGTCGTCTTACCAGATAACGTTTTATTTGAAAGTGGTGTTGGAGCGCAAATCCGTCGTGACTTAATGGATAAGTGTAATCTACATACGATTTTACGCTTACCAACGGGAATCTTCTATGCGCAAGGAGTTAAAACAAACGTCTTATTTTTCAACCGTGAACAAACAGATAAAGACAGCACAAAAGATGTCTGGGTCTACGACTTACGTACAAACATGCCTTCATTCGGAAAACGTAACCAGTTAACGATGGCTCACTTTGAAGACTTTATGAAGCATACGTAGCCGAAAACCGTCAAGACATTCAAGACGAACGCTGGAATAACTTCAGCCGCGAAGACATTGCCAAAAAGAACGATAGTTTGGACATCGGCTTAATCGCCGACGAATCACTCTCTTCCTACGACAACCTACCAGATCCAATTGATTCCGCCGAAGAAGCGATTGCAAAACTACAACAAGCGATGGATCTACTTGGAGAAGTCGTAGAAGAACTTCGCGAAACCGAACAAGATAAGGTGAAGAACTAATGGCAAAGAAAACGATGGAAGAATTGTTGGAAGAGGCGTTAGTGCCGGAGGAAGAACGGCCTTATGAAGTGCCGGAGAATTGGGTGTGGACGAATATAGATTCTATTAGCAAGTTGGTGTTGATGGTTCGCACAACCCACCTCCAAAGAGAAGTGAAGGTTTTCCTATGTTAAGTGGGAAAATGTACAGAATGGTACCATTAATTTTGAAACTAATAGGTATGTTTCAAAAGCAGACTATGAGAAAGAACATAAAAGAACCCCAATAGAGAGTAATGATATTCTACTTACAATAGTAGGGAGTATTGGAAGAACAAGTATTGTGCCGGCATTATATCCTCCTTTTGTCCTTCAAAGGAGTGTAGCTTTAATTAAGTCTCATATAAATTATAAATTTCTAATGTACTATATTTCCTCACCGTACTTTCAGCATTATTTGCAAAAAAATGCAAAAGGTACAGCACAAAAAGGAATATATTTAAAATCACTTAAAGGCTCATTTATTTCACTCCCACCCCTCAACGAGCAAAAACGAATTGCTGATAAGGTCGAGCGGCTTTTAAATAAAATTGACGAAGCGAAGCAGTTGATTGACGAAGCGAAAAAATCATTTGAACTGCGAAGAGCGGCGATTTTAGATAAGGCGTTTCGGGGGGAATTGACGAGTTTTGAAAATGTTATAAGAGATTCAAATAATAACTTATATAATTTGCCACAAACATGGGAATGGGTAACCCTAGAAACGGTGTTTGATATCATTAATGGAGATAGAAGTTCCAATTATCCTAAAATATCTGAACTAGTAGAAGAAGGTATTCCTTTTGTTTCAACAAAAATTTAATTGATAATCAATTGGATTTGACAGAGGTCACTTATATTACGGAGGATAAATTTAATATATTAAGAAGTGGAAAATTAGAAAAAAATGATTTAATTATGTCACTAAGAGGAAGTGTTGGTAAGCTAGCTGTTTTTGATACTAAAGATAAACATAAGACAGGTTTTATTAATGCCCAGTTAGCAATCTTGAGATTGAAAGGGAATTTAGAAAATAATTTGATTTTATATTTTTTATGGTATATGAATTCTAGTATATTTGAAACACAATTAAAATCAGTAATAAGTGGGAGTGCTCAACCTCAATTGTCTGCTACCTCACTAAAAAAATTATTTATACCGATCCCACCTGATTCTGAAAAGAAAGGTATTATTAAGATAATTAGTGAAATTACGGAGAAGATGAATGCGAAAGAAAAAATAACTGAGATTATATTAATGGATTTAAAAACATTAAAACAATCCATCCTCTCTAAAGCTTTCAAAGGTGAACTCGGAACGAACGACCCATCAGAAGAAAATGCGATTGAATTACTTAAAGAAGTATTAGAAACCAAGTAAATGATTGGCATCTCACTTAAACCTCAATATCTCATTCATATCATCAATCTCCAAAGCATCAGCAATTTTTTCAATATGTTCTAACTGAATCCGTTCGCGCTTCCCATTAGCCATTTCACTCAGGGAGCGCGGCGGATTTATTTTTGTGGGTGATTTTTAAAAGATGTACCCTTATGCGTACAACTTGCATGACTGATTGCCTTTATACTAATGTAAAGGTCTTTTTTGAGGTGATCCGATGTTGTCCCGACAACAGTTTGTTTCTAAATTAATTAATGAAGTAATCAGCATCATTTCAAAAACAAATAAAGCAAACGCCCCGACTATACAATCCAAAGTCTATACATTTATTCAACGCAGTGTTGCGTACACTTATCCATCTGATATCCTCTGTCTTCGTCACCAAGAAGTTGTTAAAAATGCTATCCATTCATCCTGGTTGATTTCCCTTAACCCTTATCACTATGACTCAAAATCGTCTTATGTATTATCCATCTTGATAGTGAAAGATAGCATGCCAATACACGGCTGGGTCTATGATAATCAATCAAACAATTTTTTCATGCTGAAAAGGGGAGAGTACTTACTTAAATGGTAAAAGAATCTTTCGGGATGAATTAATGAGTTTAAGAGAAGCAGAAATACGCATTCACTCATCTTTCCTACGGAAGGAGCAACCTCAAAATCCTGCCTATCAACGAGTAAGGCAAACAGAACTGCCAACAGCACTTGTGATTTGCGCGGTCGCTGAAGGAAATACCGATATATTTATGGCAACGAATCAAACACCTTACGAATTTGCTGCTGCGAGTTTAATCGCAAAAGAAGCTGGGATAGAGGTGATGACGTTAGAAGGAGCAGAATTGTGTTGGGATCAAGCGTCTAGTATATGGTGTGGGGTGGTTTGATTATTAATGATAGCGTTGTGAACCGTTTAAATGAACGGTTCTTTTTGTTGTTTCAATTCAAATAGAGAAATAAGCTCTATTTTAACTCATGGCTAAGGTCTATATAATAGATAGAAAGGTTAAGAGATTAATAGAGGTGTTGATCATTTGTTTGAACAGTTTTTGAATGAGTATCTTAATAAAGAGCCTAGTATCTATTTGTTAAAAGGCAACATAGCTGTGACCGTTAGATTAGTTAATAATCACTCGGTGGGATTTTGTTTAGAAAATGGAAAGTCTGAATCGATTCATTATAATCATCTTCTTCCAGCTTATGAGCAATTACTTAATCAAGGTTCATATACAATAAATGAAGAAGTATTAATGGCGAGTTTGTTAGCTAGTCTTCCATTTGCAGAGACTTCAGTTGAAGAAGGTGTAATCCGATTAACGTCATTTCATACAGAAGAGTTGCCTGTAAGTACAGTTAAAGATGTAATAACACTTCTAGATGAGTTGGCTATTGGAACGTACAAAGCTGATCGACTTAGCGAACAATTAGCGGATGATAAAAATCTTTTACGACGAAAATCAAATGCACGTCAAAATTTAAGAATGCTTGGCATCTTGGATAAAGAACATTACGAACAGGGCAGCTTTTTTGAAAGGTATCGTGCCTCATCCAATCAAGAGGTGAGAGACGAGTTGCTTAAAACTCAAATTTTATCGCAACGTTTTTTTCTGATAGTTTTACGTGTCTTAGCTTATACGGAAGATATAAATAAGGCAGCAAGGAAGCAATTATTGTTTGAAATTGTACGGAAGGTCGTATGGAATTCTCGGGGTGCAAATCAAATTACGAAATCTGTAGCAGAGGATAGACTATCGCATACACTAAATTGGCTTTCCTATTTTCATTTAATTGATGAAAATTATTTACCGATTCATGATATTGAAAACAGTCAGGAGCGCTTACCATTGAATACAAGGTTAAGAGAGACATTTATAAGTATATTAAACAATTATTCGTCTGCAATGAAGGAAAAGTTTTCAAAAGAGAATGAGATGTATCAACTTGTGAATGGTACGGCTTCTAATGAGCTGAAAAAATTACCGTTTATTCATGAGCAGTTCAAAATAAAAACATCTGTGGGTCAAGGGAATTGGACGTTTACACCATGGATTGCTTTTTTACACAAGGATATTACACGTTCTACTCAAGATGGATTTTACATTGTTTATCTATTTCACGAAGATATGAGTAAATTGTTTCTAGCATTTGGACAAGGAGTAACGAATACGGATTCGCAAACGATGTCAGACGTGAAGCAAGAAATACGTCAGAACATTGAAATGGATACTAGGATTAATAAGAGCGATTTACTAAATATGGCGCAGGGAAGACGGCCAAGGGGTATGCCGAATCTACAGCTGCATACATTGAATATGATCGAGATCAAATGCCTTCGGAAGAGACGTTGATACAAGATTTAGAAATGATGATCGGTTATTACGAGTCCTATATTCAATTTTTAAATAAGAATATCACGTACGAGCTTCCTCAGTCTGGAGCGGAAATGGTGCAGGAATCGATGGTAGAGTGGGAGCAACACATGTGTGGATCACATCCATACTTATATTAGCGGTAAGGGCTTTTACTATGAAAAAGAAGAAGTAACCAACCTTTACCTGTCTCTCAAAACAAAGCCGTTTGTTATCTTATCAGGAATCTCAGGAACGGGTAAAACCATGGTTGTTCGTTGGTTCGCGGAGAGTCTTGGGGCGACTGAAGAAAATGGTCAATTTACCGTTATACCAGTTCGTCCAGATTGGAACGATGGGACCGATTTAATAGGGTTTGAAGATTTAAAAGGAGAATTTCAAAAAGGGCCATTGACCGATGTGCTGCTTCGTGCTATTGAAGATCCAATCCGACCCTATTTCGTTTTATTGGATGAAATGAATTTAGCTCGTGTTGAATATTACTTTAGTGATTTATTGAGTGTCATGGAAAGCAAGAAGTGGCAAGATGGGAAACAGGTGAGTTCAAGGGTACTACCGTTTCAAGTTGAGAGTCAAGATGTATATTTACCGGCAAATGTCTACTTAATTGGTACAGTCAATATGGACGAGACAACTTTTCCTTTCAGTAAGAAAGTATTAGATCGAGCAAATACAATTGAATTTAATCGTGTCCGTCTTGATCACTTATCTTTTTTAACTGATTTAGAGGAACAAGCGCCAATCGCTCTTCACAATAAGCGTTTAGAAGCAGAGTTCTTAACCCTTAAAGATGTTTATGCGATTAACCCGAGCTTAATAAATGAAGTGACAGAGCTTCTTGTTCGTGTAAATGAAGCACTTAAATTAAATGGCTCTCATATTGGCTATCGAATAAGAGACGAAATTTGTTTTTATTTGGTCTATAATGAGCGCGATCGTTTATTATCCAGAACGATGCGTTTGATTTGTGTTTGTTGCAGAAGATTTTGCCTAGGTTAACAGGTAGTGATGCGCGAATGAGAGATGTTTTACTAGCGTTATTTGACGTGTTAACAGGGAAGCGAATTCAACAGTATTCGGAAATTATTGTTGAGGATATAGAGCTATCAAACTATCGGAAAAGCACGGAGAAAGTGGCTGAGATGTTGAGGGGGCTGGAACAAGATGGCTTTACATCCTTCTGGATCAGCTCGTGAGGAAGTTGAATTACTTCAGATTGAAACGGCTTACTTTTCTTTTATTGTTAAAGGAAGGCCGTATCACCCTCGTTATGAAGGGTTAAAGACATATCAGAGTTTGGATTTTCATGATTGGATGGAATGTAAAGCGGACGGGAAAGAAGTTGAATCAATTAAGGTATTTGACGTCAATCATCAACAGTTAGTGTTACTTGATGAGGGCCTTTCCGGCCGATTTTCTTTGAACAAACGACCTATCAATCTTAATCATTCCAAAAAATGGGCGCAAGGTTTCGTTTCATCATGAATTCCACTTATTTAGAAATGCAGTAAGTGAGTTAAATGTCGGGTCACAGTCTTTACTAATGGGGCAACTTAATTTCGGGAGTGAAGTTGGATTGTCAACGTTTGAAGTGCGTTCAGAAATGGAACCGCTTTTGACGACAACCATAGAGATTTTTCCAGCTAAATTAGACTATAAAGAAGATTATCGACAATTATTGAATGAAGTAAATGATGAAATTTATAATTTAGCTTATCATTTTTTACGAAAAACACACCTAGGTGCGACCATTAAAGTAGATGGCTGCCAACGATGTCGGAGTTCTACCGGTTATTTACCTATCATTTTGACTCATTTCTTAAAGCGATCACTAGAATTGAGGCACAGCCTCATCACAACTTGCAAAAAACGTACGAGTGGGAACGCGCCGATAAAGTGAAACGGCTAGATTCTTACGGTCGAAAGCAATTAAGAAAGAATGGCCGAGTTTTTGTAGAGCATCCAAAGGGATTGGATGTCAATGGCAAGACCTTACTTCCGTCAAAAGCACTAAACCGTCAAATGTTTGTTGTGTACAATACGCCAGAAAATCAATATATAAAGTGGATGATGGAAAGGTTGGTTGAGAAACTAATTGACCTTACTAAACAGTTGTCCAGTCGAAGTCGATACCAAGCAGTTGATGAATTTGCGGTTGTTCGCAGTGAAGTAATGGAGAAATTAAATGCTGTAAAACATAAACTGAGGACACAGTTCTGGCAAGGAATTAAAGCGCACCTATGACGCAATTTAGCACGGTTTTACAAATGGGACCTGGGTATCGTGATGTGTTACAAGTTTATTTGACGGTTTCAAAAGGATTAGCTCTTTTTGGTCAACAGTACCAAATGTCTGTTAAAAATGTTGCTGAGTTGTATGAATACTGGACGTTTTTAAAGGTTGGACAAATTTTAAGCAAACGCTACCTATCAATTAGTCAAGATGTTGTGTCTGCCACATCAAACGGATTGTTTATAAATTTGGATGCGAGCAAAAGTGCATCTAGACTCTTTGAACATCCCCTTACCGGGGAAAAAATTAAGCTAACTTATCAAAAGCGTGAATGGAATCCGACCACAACCCAATTGCCAGACATTGTCCTTAGTGTTACGAAAAAAGGAATGAATCAATCTTTTAATTATGTGTTTGACGCGAAGTATCGAATTGATTTTGCTGCAGAGGAAAGTTATTACGGGCGTAAATATCAAATTCCAGGGCCTATGGAAGAAGACATTAACACAATGCACCGTTACCGAGATGCAATTGTTCACAAACGTCAAGGTCCATATGAACAAACAGCTTTTGGTGCATATGTATTGTTTCCCTTTGGGTTTGAAGAGGGATATCGGCAACACCAATTTTTTAAAAGTATTGAAGAAGTCAACATCGGGGGACTACCTTTTCTGCCTTCTGCTACAAAATTAGTTGAAGAATTAATTGAAACCATCATAGAGAAAAGCCCAGCTGAACTCCATGATGAAGGCATTTTACCTCAAGGTTCAAAACATAAGTGGCATTCGGAATTAGATGAATTTGTTCTAATTACAAATGTAGCAACAATTGATAATTATAAAGAAATTTTACACCAGAAGGAGTGCAAGATACCCATACGCACATTGCCCCGAGACTGGCGTAAAGCAACGCATCTTGCTCTCTATGTAGGGAAGAAAGTTCATAAGGCGAATGGCGTAATCTGTTATGGAAGAATTGAAGATGTTTCAATTAGAGAGCAGCAAATGACATATTCAATCATGGCTTGGCAATCAATTGATCCCATTAAACCCGTCCAGTATGGAGTAGCCAATACAACCATGACAACTTTAGGGCAACTGAAAGAAGCGAAAGAACTGCCAGAACTCTTTATGAAATCCAAAGAAGAAACACTCATTTGGAAACTTTTAAGAAGAGTGTCGGATAAAGTGAAAATTGATTTAACCAGAAACGAACTCGACTATGCTGAAGGATTAAGCGTTTTACAGTTAGAGATATCGAGGTAACAGTTGAACAGACTAACGTTCAATTTAGAAGAGCAGCGGTTGTAAAGACATTTGAATTAGAGGAAATAAACTTGTCATTATATAAGGTATTTCGGAGCTTGGTGGCGATGATGGAGGAGTAGGGGGCAGTATACAAATAAGTATACAAAGTTAATTTTCACAATCGGTTAGGTTTATATGGGGCAAGCTTATCCCTTTTATTTAGGATTGTAGGGGAATCATTCTCGACTCATAAATCCCAACCCGTTATATTTTTATTAATTGATATATGTTTTCTTTATTGTCCTATAAACTGGAAAGAAGATAGATTAGCAAAATACATGAATCTTTATTTATAAGGTTTGAAGTACTCTGGCTCTAATTACGGGGGTATAGCAACAAGTAGCAAATACCAGTTGAAAGGATACGAATTGGATGAAAGTACTTGATGTGCAAGAAGTGATTGATGCGATTGATCAAATCAAGGAAGCCAAACAACGGGATTCCGAAAACATTGAGACCTTGCGGACAAGCATCCAGAAAATTCAACATCTAGAGTCCTTACAAGGAGAAGGCGGAGAAGCGATCAAAGACCATTTCGCTAGGCTCCATGTGCCTGTTTTGGAAGCGTTTCATTTGGTTATTCGGCAATATATCGAGCAGTTAGACATCATAAGGTCCAACCTACTTGGCTTTGAATCAAGTTCAGCCATTGTCCGAGAGGAGTTTCTAACAAACGATATAAAAAATGGGCTTGATCGAATTGAGACAACGGCAACGGAAGACGCTACTGAAATTGAATCGATTCGAACGTCGATTAGTGATATCCTCTCCCTACCAACCTTTTCGATGGAGACTGTGTTGGGGCATGTTGATCGAGGCAAGGATCATGCGGCAGAAACAGTTGAGAAGTTACACGCATTAGACGAAGAAAATGAGGCGTTGCTTGGACAATCAGAGAGCACCCTTCAAGAAGTAACAACAGTCGTTAACCAAGTGGCTAATTGGTCAAGTGGCGGTGCGATTCTTTCGGCGGATACGCTCGCTGAAATCGATGCTAACTTAGAATCTCTTTATAGCAATCTTGTAACCGAAGCGATTCATATGGCACCAGATACCTACACGATTGATCAAAACGGACAAGTAATTAGTTCCTATCAAAATGTACTCCCACTCGAATTCTTAACAACTGGGGCGTATGCGAATATACCTGGTGGACTTAAGGCGATGAGTTGGTATTACATGAATCACCTCCCCGTCAGTGCGATGGTCAACGACGAACAAGCCATTCAGGCATGTCTGGCTCCCGTAATGGAAGGACACACCGTTGTGACAAGTCGCTACCAACAAGCAATCAATCTCTTTTCGATTCAAAACGGTCTATTGAATGAGACAACCGTTTCACTCGTTCAATTAAACCAGCAAATGCATAGGCTATTCCCTATTCAATACGAGTGGATGCAAGCGCAGTTATATACTGAAATGCACAGCAGTTCGTACCAAGCTCGTCCTGTCCAATCAGGTGTAGATGAATGGTCGAATGTGAATGCATTTAATGACGGTATCTCTGGCAATCAAGTAAAAGCTGGCGGAGATCACGATTTTACAGATGAAGAAGTCGCAGGCATTCAAGAGTATCTTAAAAATGGCGGAAGTTCAACGAACAACGTTGAGATGACGGATGAAGAAGCATATGCTGGACTGACAAACGATGTTCGTGTGGGGCATAGTGCAGATGGTCAAAGTTATCAGAGCAATATTAATATGTTCCGTCCTGTTGCAGATTTCATGCTTGCAGATATGATTACGTTGTTAGATGCAAATGCATCCGAAGCAGACAAAGCATTAGCCGCGACCTTTATCTTAGTCAAACCCGTGAAAGTGGCAGAAATGGGTTATGACTTGGCGAGGGTGAGGAAGGTTGATGGTGGAAGCGGGTCTAAGAGAGGTGAAACGATTTCTCACCCAGTCTTAGATAACAAGCGATCAGGAAGTGCATTGAAACAACCTGATGGTCAACACGGATTCAATGACATTATTGATAACTATGCCTCGCAAGCTAAGAAATTTGACACGGTTGGTGGGGATGGACTTAAGAGAGATCTTTTCCAAATTCAAGGGGGAATGAAAAACTATAGTTACAAGAATGTATATAACAGTAATTTAGGGTTAACAGAAAGAGTTACAACTGTAAAAAACCAAAATGGGGTTTTCGAGTGGATTGTAGACCCTAATAATGGTGTTACACACAGGAGGTTTATTCCGAATGGTCAGATTACTGGATTTCCAAATCAAAGACCTAAGTGAGGTGAAGGTATTGAATTTCTATAGTGATGTTTACCTAAATAATGATGTTGATTATAATTGGTTGTCCTTTTATGTGGGTTTGAAGATGAATTTGCTCAACCACAGAGACATTACAAAGTATGCAGAGGATTTTATAACCAAAAATCCAGAAGCAGATAATGAAGATATTATTCAGCTTGCATGGGGAGGTGAACAGCTAGATTATGAACAATTACTAGAAAATATTATAAATGCATTATATGAAAATAACTTGTTACATGATCAAAATAGCTGGGATCATGAAACAAGGAAATTGCGATTTGGATTGTTAAACTATTACAGGAAAAACTATGATGGAAATGAATTATTAGAAAAAATCGTATTGGTTTACGTGGACTTTGACTACCCAGAAGAGATGGATAATTTTATTAATTATCTTGAGCCAAAAGATTACAATCCTGCTTTGTACTCAAGAGAAGAAAATATAAGGAGACTAGTAAACAATTTTAATTGTTTTATGTTTGAAGAAGAAAAAGCTATTAGAATGAAATAAAGTAAGGTTCTTCCTTATTCATTTAAACAGTGAACATAATATGGGTTAATAATAGTAAGACCAAGAAGGTGAGTATGTCTGAGATAGATTAGGATTTTTTTGAGTGGAAAATCGTGAAGAACTTGATGGTGATTGAAAAAGCCGATCAAGTTCTTTTTTAGTATTCAATTTAGCACAAACGATGCTGGATACTGTGGTATTGTAGGTAAGAGCGGTAAAATAAAAAAGAATGGATAAAACTGTAAGTTGAACTGTTCCTGACCTCTACCTTGACAAGGTGGAGGTCATTTTTTTATTGAGAAACTTTGGTTAATAGTTAATACGATATTGCCTTTAACAACCCGCTTATTGGGAAACATCGCCTTTCTGTATATTTAGTATTAGTCTATTGGTATAATAAGGTAAGTAAATGGGCTGAGAAAGGGGTAACGGAATGTCGATGTCTTTGGCACCAATAGAAGTTGGTGCAAAAATAATGGAGTGGTACAGCTGTATTGTTTCAAGGGATCTAGAACAAGCGAAAAGATTAAAGGGTGAAGTTGAACCCATGCTTGAGCGAATGCAAGCTGATGATAAGATGGTTTCTTATTTTCTTTTAGTTAATCTTAGGTACGATATGCTTGTTGAATCATTGCAAAAGTTGGAGCAGATGTGCCGAACCTCGGTCATTTAGAATTAACAACAAATAGTTATCTTCGTTTCATGTATTATTTTATTTCTGGTCAAAGTGAATTTTATCATGGTAGGTATAAGTCGGCAATTCGATCATTTAAAATTGCAGAACGACTAATCGAAGAAGTAAATGATCCGGCAGAGAGAGCGGAATTTTATCAGAAGCTAGGAATTAGCTATTATCGAATTGATCAGTATACATTTGCTGCATCTTATATGGAGATGGCGCTGGAGTTCTTTGAGAAGAATGAGGCGTATATTGAACTTGAGATAAATTCGAAACTGATTTTGGCTGCTATTGATACGGAACTAGAACGCTTCGATGAGGCGGAGCGTATCTATAATGATTTATTAGAATCCTCGAAGCCATTTCCTGCTGCGCATGCACTAGTCTATCGAAATATGGGGTTAAACAGAATGACGCAAGACAAGCTTGGAGAAGCCGAAATATACCTCGAAGCTGCATTATCTATAAAGGAACACAGAGAATCGATATTAGGGGTAAAAACAAAATTCAACTTGGTTAATATCCAATTAAAAATAGACAATTACACAAGTGGACTGGACGAAATCGAAAAGGAAGTGAACTATTATCAATTGACTGAATACATTGCAAAATGTAAAATTAATAGAGGGCTGTACCTTAATCATGATGTTTCTCTAGTAGAAAAAGGGATCAATGAGCTGCTTCAATATGAATTGTATTTTGATTGTTCAGAAGTGGCTAAAGAGATTTCAAGCTTTTACGAACGAGAAGGGAAATTGTCTCTAGCGTTGGAATACCTCAACTTAGCGTACCGTATGCAGAAAAAACAATCTCAATTAGGAGTTGACCAAAAATGAAAAAGTACATTGGTGTTTTTGCGGTAACGTTTATTTTGTTCGGCACAAGTGGAGTAGGATTCGAATCGGCTGAAGCGAAAGGCAAACATGACACATTACCTTACCAAATTGGAGATGTAATCGAATCAAGAGATAAGCATGATACGCTACCAAATTAATATTAGATTAAAGAGGAGATGACTATGATATATATAAAGGTCAGTCCATAAGTATTCCTTATGGGCTTTTTTTTATTATCGTGGAATATGAAATTAGATCAATTTTTTCTGGACTAACTGTGAACAGGGAGAAGGCGGAGACGCGATAAAAGACCATTTCGCTAGGCTCCATGTGCCTGTGTTAGAAGCGTTTCATTTGCTCATTCGGCAATATATCGAGCAGTTAGACATCATCCGATCAAACCTACTTGGGTTTGAATCCAGTTCGGCCATCGTCCGAGAAGAGTTCCTTACGAACGATATTAAAAATGAGCTTGATCGGATCGAAACAACGGCAACGGAAGACGCTAGTGAAATTGAAGCGATTCGTAACTCGATTAGTGATATTCTCTACTACCAGCCTTTTTGATGGAAACTGTTTTGGGGCATGTTGATCGAGGCAACTCTTGTTCCCACATCTGATCCATATTCGCCACCAATCAACTAACTGCAAACAGGCAACACATCACATAACTTCTTATTTATAAACAATAAGTTGGGGAAAGCAGTTGTTTATGAACAAAAAAGAAAATTTGTTAAGAGCGGTCTGCACTTATCCACTGTGGATAAGTTAGTTTCATGCTAAATGCTATTTTTTTAATGGGTTCTAATACAGAAGAAAAACAGACGCGTACAGATTTATATAGGGGGAAAAACAGTGATTGAATAGCACTTTTAAGGGGAGAATTCGGGTGGTTATATTTAAGTGATAAAGTGGTAAAGTCTTTGCTACACAAGCAGTTGGTTCGTTTAACAGCAGTGAACAATCCCTCTATTCTTATGCGGTGCTCGAAACGAGGGATTTCACTCTCAATTTGTTAGACCTACGTTGCTACTACTAAAACCATAGAGTCTTAATTGGGTATTCTATTAAACAGGAAAAAAGATAGGTCAAGAATTAAAGAATGTTACTACCTTTCTTCATGTAGTATCGGTATATGTTCCGTATTCTCACAGATGGATTAGAGAGCTGATTAACATGCTCAGCTTTTCATTGTATGTAGTTTGTTCAAAAAGCTGTCGGCAAACCTGTCGATCAATCGGTTAACGAATAATAGGAGCATCTACTATGCCAAACCTGCGTCAAATGTTAACGCAGGTTAAAAAGTTGTTCCGTAAAGTTAGCAAAATCAATTAAGTGATTTTCCACAATTTCTTTTAGAATGTTTAGATTTAAAGATTGTTTATCCCTTTATTAATATAACCTTTCTGTAAATACCATTTACACCACTATCTGGCCCTTTAATTGAACAAAATAATGCCGAAAATCAACATTACCTTTTATTTTCCCTTGACTCAGGTTAGCTGGTTTTCTTTAGCAGAACTTATCCAATCGGAGACATTTGGCTACTTTTGTCGAATGATATGCTGTGATATTTGTTTACAACTTAACCCATAACCAAAACATGCTGCTGTACACTTACGGCAATACGATAACGATGGAACTCGTTAAAGGGAGGGTCGTCATGCTCGAACAAGGAAGTGTTTATTTGGTCGGAGCCGGTCCCGGAGATGCGGGCTTGTTGACAGTTAAAGGCTAGATGTGTTAAGAAAAGCGGATGTTGTCATTGTTGACCGTCTTGTGAACCCGATTTTATTAACAGAATTAAAAGACAACGCGAAAGTAGTTTATTGCGGAAAGCAACCATGCAAGCATACGCTTCGCCAAGAAGATATCCAAAAAGAGATGGTGATTCACGCCAAAAAAGGAAGGATGGTTGTACGGCTTAAGGGCGGGGACCCAGCAGTATTTGGGCGTGTAGGGGAAGAAACCGTCTGCTTAGAAGAAAACGGTATTCGGTATGAAGTGGTTCCTGGTGTGACGTCCGGAATCGCGGCTTCCATGTATGCAGGTGTGCCTGTTACTCATCGAGATTATTCAGGTTCATTTGCGGCTGTCACAGCCCACAGGAAGACAGGCGACGGCAAACCGGATATCAACTGGAAGGAACTTGTTCATTCAGTAGACACACTTTTATTCTATATGGGTGTGAAGCAGCTAGATGTAATAACGACTGAATTGATTAAGCATGGAAAACCAGAGAATACGCCGGTTCTTGTGACGGAGTGGGGAACGTACTCGAGGCAGCGTTCAGTCGTTGGTACGTTAAAAACCATTTCAGCAGAAGCAACAAAGAAAAAAGTAAGCAATCCCGCCGTGATTTTAGTAGGGAAGTGGTTGGGGCACGCCATTCGATTCCTTGGTTTGAAAACAGACCGCTGTCAGGAATGGGTATCCTATTATTGAATGGGAAAGGCACAAAGGAGGATGCTTTTTTCAAACAGATGGGAGCGGATGTCTATCCGATTAAGTTAAAGGAGTTGCAACTGGAGGCAATCGAAACAGCGATTCAAGTAGCCTATGAAGCTAGTGAAGAGCAGGCTGTTGTTATCGGGACACCCAACCTGTTTCTATTGTTCTTGCAAAAGCTTGGTCAGGCGGGCTTGGATGTAAGAGATCTTAAAGCCACTGTTGCGGCAGGGGCGGTTGAGGTACAACAAGCGTGCCAAAACTTGGGCTTTCAGTTGCCGCTGTATTCTGCAAAACGATGGCCGTTTCCGATTCATTTGAGTCCTCCCGAGCACCCTGTACCAACTTTAGAAGAAAAAAGTGTATATGTCCTTCGCCGCCTTTTAGAAGAAGGACACTTGACACATGCGTACTGCAAAGACAAAACGGACGTGGACACGCTGAACCACGTGTTTGAAGGTGAATCATTTGGAACATCAGAGGTTGGGGTTCTTACTCCAAACTACGAAGTACAAGAATATGCGAGCCATTTTTTTAGTAAAACTGAAGTGTTTGTAGGGGAATTAGAATCGGCGATAAAAGAACACAGCTTTCACAACCATGCAGCAAAGGAGATCTTAATTTGAGACAAGAACGAATCGTATTAATTGGAAATGGGATGGCGGGCATTCGAACAATTGAAGAGATCTTGAAACTAGAAACAAATCGTTTTCATATTACCGTTTTTGGTGAAGAAAAGCACCCAAATTACAATCGCATTCTGTTGTCTTCTGTGTTGCAAGGAGACGCACGTGTGGATGATATTGTCTTAAATGAGTATAGCTGGTATGAAGACAATGGTATTGAACTGTTTACAGGTGACGCCATTGCAAAAATTGATACGAAAAAACAAGTAGTTTACAGCAGCAGCGGCATAGAAAGGTCATATGATCACTTACTGTTGGCAACAGGGTCTAATCCCTTTATGCTGCCTTTGCCTGGCGTGGAAAAGGAAGGCGTGATTGCGTTTCGCAATATCGGTGATTGCGAAACGATGATGGAAGCTGCGAAAACGTATAAGAAAGCCGCAGTGATTGGCGGTGGCCTGTTAGGGCTTGAAGCGGCGCGTGGGTTATTAAATTTAAATATGGATGTCGATGTGATCCATATTGCCGACCACTTAATGGACCGGCAGCTCGATTCGGATGCAGGGAAGATGCTAAAAGCGGAACTGGAACAACAAGGGATGCGGTTCCATCTGAATAAACAAACGGTCAAGATTAATGGGCGAAAGCGTGTGACGGGACTGACTTTTAGCGACCATTCGAGTTTAAAAGCAGATCTCGTTGTCATGGCAGTAGGGATTCAGCCTAATGTGGAATTGGCTAAACGATCAGGGATAAAAGTAGACCGGGCCATTGTTGTCAATGATTGCATGGAAACCAATGTCCCAAACGTGTATGCCGTCGGGGAATGTGCTGAACACCGTGGCATCGTCTATGGCCTTGTCGCTCCGTTGTATGAACAAGGGAAAATACTTGCTTCCAGGCTCTGTTCAACTGGAAAAGGAGAGCTGCTGCATACGAAGGCTCGATCGTTTACACGAAATTAAAGGTGTCAGGGGCAGAGGTGTTTTCGGCTGGTCAATTTATTGAGGCGGAAGAGACAAAATCGATTCGGATTCATGATGACTTTGAGAATACGTTTAAAAAAGTGGTTATCCGAGATAATCGTGTCGTGGGTGCAGTCTTGTTTGGAGATACGAGTGATTCGTCCAGGTTACTAAGCATGATGCGCTCAAAAACAGATATTTCCCAGATGAGCAAAGCATCGTTGTTGCCGTCTGAAGCTGGAGAAGGGCAAGGCGAGTCACTGGTGGCTGCGATGGAAGATGGGGACACAGTGTGCGGATGCAATGGCGTGACAAAAGGGGAAATCGTTTGTGCGATTAAAGATCAGGCTAACGACGGTTAATGAGATCAAACAATGTACGAATGCGTCAAGGTCTTGTGGAGGCTGCAAACCCGAAGTCACGGAGCTGCTTGCACTCACGACAGGAGAAGATGTTTCAACAGTCGCAGAACCTTTATGTGGATGCACAACGCATACACATGAGGACGTGGTGGCTGCGATTAAAGAAATGGGTTTGTCCTATGTTCGTGAAGTGATGAATGTGCTTGGTTGGAATTCAGAAGCAGGGTGTTCGAAGTGCCGCCCCGCATTGAATTACTATTTAGGCTTAGTCAGCCCATTACAGTATAAAGATGATCCGAACTCACGGTTTGTTAATGAACGGTTGCATGCAAATATTCAAAACGACGGGACGTTCTCCGTTGTGCCAAGAATGTACGGTGGCGTGACGAATCCAGATCAATTGAGAAAAATTGCCGATGTAGCGGATAAATACAATGTGCCGTTGGTAAAAGTCACTGGTGGACAACGAATCGATTTGCTTGGCATTGAAAAGGAGCATTTGCCTAATGTGTGGAACGATCTTGGCATGCGGTCAGGCTACGCGTATGGGAAAACGCTGCGCACGGTGAAGACATGCGTCGGTAAAGATTTTTGCCGCTTTGGTACACAAGATTCGATCGGGCTTGGATTATGATTGAAAAGAAATATGAAGGTTTGAATACGCCGCATAAAGTCAAAATGGCTGTTTCCGCGTGTCCGAGAAACTGTGCTGAATCAGGAATCAAAGATGTGGGCATTGTCGGGGTTGAAGGAGCATGGGAAATCTATGTTGGCGGGAACGGCGGTGTAGATTTGCGGAGTGCCGAACTGCTTTGCAAAGTCCAAACCAGTGAAGAAGTGCTCGAAACCATTAGTGCCTTTTTGCAGTTCTACCGGGAACAAGCGACCTATTTAGAACGTACTTCCCATTGGATTACTAGGGTCGGCCTGGACTCGATCAAACAGGCGATTTTTGATGATGAAACAGGGCGGGATGCACTAATAGAGCGGATGGAAATAGCCTTGTCTATGCACGAAGATCCGTGGAGCGAAATTGTAGACAGCCATGAGAAAAAGAAAGAGTTGTTTGAAAACAAAAGCGTAACAGCTCACTAAGGTGGAGGTGCTTGTATGACGGCGACAAAAGAAAAAAAGAAAATATACGTGGCAAATAGGAATGAGCTTTCAGTTGGTCTAGGAAAGCAAGTGAGTGTGGATGGGGTCGAGCTTGCTTTATTTTTACAAGACGATGGGGCTGTAAATGCCATAGAAAATGCATGCCCCATAAGGGTGGTCCGCTCTCGGACGGCATCGTTAGTGGGGAACACGTTTTTTGCCCGCTGCATGACTGGAAAATTAGCACGAAAACGGGTATGGCTCAAGGGGCGGATGAAGGCTGTGTAACCTGTTTTGAGGTAGAGGTGAATGAAGGAAAGGTGTACGTGTTTGTGTAGAGGTGCCAAGGCCAAAACAGAGACGGGAGGAGGAGTGGAATGAGACAACATCTTGTCATCATTGGAAACGGGATGGCGGGCATCCGGTTAGTGGAGGAAGTGCTAAACCTTTCTCCAGACCGTTTTGCCATTACAGTGATAACAAAAGAAGCCTGTCCGAGCTATAACCGGATTCTTCTTTCTTCTGTTCTGCAAGGCGTGTGTGCACTTGAGGATATTCAAACACACCCGTCCGCCTGGTATCAAGAAAATCAAATTACGCTGCGAATGGATGAAGCGGTAGAGGTCGTGGATACAAAGGCAAAGAAAATCATCACGAGTGCCAGAGAGTTAACCTATGATCGATTGGTTTTCGCGACGGGATCAGACCCGTTTATCCTGCCTGTACCAGGGGCGAAGAAAAAGGGCGTCATGGCTTTTCGAACCATAAAGGATTGCGAAACGATTTTGAGCAAAGCAAACACACATCATAGAGCAGCTGTCATTGGCGGGGGTCTTCTTGGGTTGGAAGCGGCTAAGGGACTAGTTGATTTAGGGATGGAAGTTGATGTCGTTCATCTGTCTAACCGGATTATGGACCGGCAACTTGATCGGAAAGCATCTTCCTTATTGCAACAAGAGTTAGAGAAACAAGGCATGCGTTTCTTGCTAGAAAAGGAAACGGAACGAATTTTAGGCGGAAACCAAGCAAGCGGTCTCCGGTTTCGCGACGGGACAGACACGGCCGCGGATTTGGTTGTGATGGCAGCTGGCGTGCGGCCGAATACGAAACTTGCACAAGAAAGCGGTGTGCCGACTGGGCATGGCATTCTTGTGGATGATCGCTTAAGCACAGACGTGCCGCATGTGTATGCTGTAGGAGAATGCGCTGAACATAAGGGGGTCGTTTATGGACTTGTTGCGCCTCTCTACGAACAAGCGAAAATCCTTGCCAGGGAACTGTGTGACCGACCGGGGTTATTTTATAAAGGCTCCGTCGTTTCCGCCAAATTGAAGATAGCAGGGATCGACGTGTTTTCTTCTGGTGATCTGTTTAGCGATACATTGGACGAATGGAGCATGCATCAAGGAACAAAAAGGCACTACAAAAAACTTTTGTTTAACGGAGATTGCCTTGCTGGGGCTTGTTTAGTTGGAAATACCGATCAAAGCAGCGAGCTATTGGAACTGATGCGAAAGAAAACAGTTTTAACAGATGAAGAAAAAGAGCAGCTGTTAAATGGGAAGGGCACGTCCAAACAAATTGGTTTGGTGCCCCGTTCCTACACCGTTTGCCAATGCAATGCTGTGTCAAAAGGAACCATTGTTGATGCCGTGAAAGAAGCGGCATTAACGACTGTTGAGCAAGTAGCCACAGAGACGAAAGCGGGTAGTTCATGTGGAGGTTGCAGGAGGTTGGTGAGTGAATTGATGCAAGACGTTCAAGCTGGAAAATGCGACCAGATGGCTCCTGTAATAGAACCCGTTTGTGCATGCACGAACCACTCCCAGGACGATTTAGCACACGAAATAAAGAAAAAAACGCTATTAACCTTCGCTGCTGTTGCCTCTACACTAGATTGGAAAAAAAGCGATGGGTGCACCGTTTGCCGAGACTCAGTCGGGTATTATATCAACCGTTTCTTTCCGGATGCGGCCACGAGGAAACAGAGTGCAGTGAAAGAAACAGACGGCACTTACACAGTAGCCGTCCCCATGATAGGAGGAATGTGGAAAGGCGAGCAATTGCGGCTTTTGGAACAAGTCGTGCGCACCTATCAATTGCCGGGAATCTATATGGCTGAAACGAGCCAACTTCATGTAAAAGGGATTTTGTTAGAGCAATTGCAGCAAGTCAAGGCTGCGCTCGACCTGCCTGCAACGACTCCTTTTGGAAAGCAATTGCATATCGTTCTCGCTCAAGAAAGGGGATGGTGGGAAAGCGGGAAAGAGCTCGCGGACCGTTTATTTGCTCATTTCAAGGGAGACACGTTTCCAGCAGAAATAGCCGTTTCTTTTGGGCAGCACAAATCGAAACGAATGCCTGTCATTACAATAAAGGAAACCATTGTGGGATGGGAATGTTATCTAGTTTCTGAAGAAAAAGAAAAGTTGTTTTTTATGCATGAGTCGACTATCGGTTTTTATCGAATGGTCTGCCTATTGCTGCACAGCTATAGCCAAAAAAGCGCTTTACGGCGAGCGAATCAACGATTGGATTGAAAAAGAAGGCAGAATTACCGTTTTAGAAACGCTGTATGCCCCCTCGCTCCGGAAAAGACTAGAGGTCCCTAGGACGAAACAAGAGGCGGCTCTGTCCGCGCATTAAAAAATGACAAAAAGGAATGAGATTACGTGGTGAAACCGGTCATCCCTTT
Organism: Bacillus sp. JCM 19041; assembly: GCA_001310375.1. Lineage (GTDB taxonomy): Bacteria > Bacillota > Bacilli > Bacillales > Bacillaceae_D > Shouchella. The sequence goes on from BAXC01000054.1 coordinate 26,973, forward strand.
GCTGAAGGAGACAACGAACAAGGAAACAGAGGTCATGGTCACCCATGATACCCAGTGCCCGTTTTGCAGTGTGCAATGCAAGATGCAATTGTTAGAAACGAAAAGCAAGCACCGCACCTCTTATCAGATGATAGGCAAAGACAATCCAACATCAAAAGGCCGATTATGCGTCAAAGGATTGCACGCCTATCAGCATGCACTGCACAAAGACCGGCTTTCACACCCGTTACTGAAAGTGGACGGCACGTTTGTTCCGATTACTTGGGAAGAGGCCTATGACACAATCACTACCCAAGTAAAAATGATTCAACGCGAGGATGGAAACGATGCAATGGCTGTTTACGGGAGTGCGTCTATTACAAACGAAGAAGCATATTTGCTGGGGAAATTTGCGCGGGTTGGTTTGCAAACAAAACATATCGATTATAACGGTCGGTTGTGCATGTCGGCCGCGGCAACTGCAGCGGCTGCTTCTTTCGGAGCTGACCGGGGCTTTACGAATTCACTTGACGAAATCCCTTTTTCTGAATGCATTGTGCTTGTCGGGACAAATCTAGCCGAATGTCAGCCTACACTCATCCCTTATTTTGAAGAGGCGAGAAAAAATGGGGCGGTGATCATTGTTGTTGATCCAAGAGAAACGGCAACGGCAACTCGCTGACATTCATTTAAAGCTAAAGCCTGGGACGGATGCGGCACTGGCCAATGGGTTGTTAAAGACGCTTATAGAAGAAGGTTTCACAGATGAGGCTTTCTTGAAAGAGCGGGCCGAGGGTTTTGATGACGTAAAAGCACATCTCGCGCTATCCCGATGGCCACCATTGTGAACCAAACGGGCATCAAACAGGACGATCTCATCCGGGCGGCACGGACGTTTGGGCAAGCAAGAACCGGGATGGTCTTTACCGCGAGGGGCATCGAACAGCAGACAGATGGCGTCATGGCTGTGAGGAACTTTTTAAATTTGCTCATCGTTACAGGGAAACTGGGAAAACCTTTCTCAGGGTATGGCGCAATTACTGGCCAAAGTAACGGGCAAGGCGCAAGAGAGCATGGTCAAAAAGCCGATCAGCTCCCCGGGTATCGATCGATTGAGAATCCTGCTCATCGATCATTTGTTGCCGATGTGTGGGGGATCGACCCAGACGATTTGCCTGGAAAAGGTGTGTCTGCTTTCGAGCTATTTGAAAAAATGTACCGCGAAGAGATTACGGGCATGTTTCTACTCTGTTCAAATCCGGTTGTTTCCAATCCAAAAGCTGACTTTGTCAAAAAAGCGATTGGCAAGCTTAAATTCTTTGTGGCCGTTGATCTCTTTTTATCAGAAACCGCGCAGCTTGCTGATCTTGTTTTGCCGACGACCTCTTTTTTAGAAGACGAGGGAACGATGACAAATGTAGAAGGCAGGGTAACGCTCCGGGAAGCAAGCGTCGAACCATACGGAGAGTCAAAACATGACTGGCAAATCATTCAGGATCTAGCTAAAGCTCTTGGGAAAGAAACATACTTTTCTTATACATGCGCAGAAGACATTTTCAATGAACTCCGAAAAGCAAGCAAAGGCGGGATCGCAGACTATTATGGCATCACATATGAGCGGTTAAAAAAAGAGACCGGCATCCTTTGGCCGTGCCCGACATTAGATCACCCTGCACACCTCGATTATTTGATGAAACGTTTCATCGTCCGAACAAAAAAGCGTCCATGGTTGTGGTGCCAAATGAGGCGTTTGTTCCAAAAGCTGTCCCAAGTGCTG
>BAXC01000055.1 GCA_001310375.1 Bacillus sp. JCM 19041
GTTGTACTTGTTTCAAAGATGCATTAGTAAGGGTGAAAGCAGATGCATTTGATTTGCAAACAGAGGACTTTTTGAATGATAGGTCATCGAGACGGATAAAGGATACGCAGGATTCGAAGATGTTTATGTGGATCAAAGCATTATAGACTGTTATTATAAAGAAGGACAAATCGACGTTACGGAATTAGGCGGAGGTCTTTATTATCCAAATCAATTTGTTATTTTAAAAGATTTGATGCGCACATCAAGTTCGGCCATCGGAAAAGTTGATTTATTAGGCCAATATGTAAAACCCCTGGTTGGTGAGCATGAGCATGTATGGGGGATTAAGCCGCGGAATGCCCAACAAAAAATGGCGTTAGAACTTTTGTTGCGCGATGATTTACCCCTTGTAACGCTTGTGGGCAAAGCTGGGACCGGGAAGACCTTACTGTCTCTTGCTGCTGGATTGCTGCAAACAGAAGACTTGCACTTATATAAAAAGTTAGTTGTGGCAAGGCCAATTGTGCCACTCGGAAAAGATATCGGCTATTTGCAGGAGAGAAAGAGGAGAAACTTAAGCCTTGGATGCAACCGATCTTCGACAATCTCGAATTTCTGTTTGATACAAAAAAACCTGGGGAACTTGATCGGATCTTAGCTGGAATGAGTTCAATTCAAGTGGAGGCATTAACCTATATTCGTGGGAGAAGCATTCCTGACCAATATATAATCATTGATGAAGCGCAGAATCTAACGAAACATGAAGTGAAAACAATTCTTACTAGGGTGGGGGAACGGAGCAAAGTCGTATTGATGGGAGACCCACAGCAGATTGATCATCCTTATTTGGATGAATACACCAATGGGTTGACTTATGCTGTCGAAACGTTTAAGAATGAAGCGCTGAGCGGTCACATTAAACTCGTGAAAGGTGAGCGCTCAGCACTTGCCCAGCTAGCTGCGGATTTGCTTTAGTTAAAATGTAGCTTACTAACGTTTCTGATCGGGTCGTGCTTTATGCCGTCTGCTATGTAAAGATGTACAGGTCCGTCTTCTCTTAATGGTTTTCCCTCTTTGGAAAACGCGGCAATAAGAAAATCGCTTTGATCAATTGAAAGTGTGTGAACATCACCATTGGTTGTTTCTACATCAATCGTTGAGACATCATCAAATGGCGCTGCATTTCGTATGAATGATTTAAGTGGCATACCAAATGAGCCGTTAATTAATTCCTGCCGATTGTATTTAATACGATTTGAATCTCGGTTTGGATTAGGCGGCTCAGAGCTTCAAGCATTTCCCGGTCAAATTGTGCGGAGATTTTACGCGTGTAATCGGTTAAATCATTTTCTTCTGGCAAGTTCGCTCCTGCTAAAAAGAAGGCGTCTAAATCGATTTTTCGTTCATCAAAAATCCAGACTGTTGGATCAATCGTTAAAGATTTCTTGACTTTTCCAGAAATAAAAAAAAACAAACTCCTGCATTTTATCCCTCCATTAATGAACCTAAGTGAAAGTATAATCGTTTAGTTTCTGTTTGTCACGGAAGGAAACTTTGGGTTGCTAAAAAGATTGCATTTTAGCGAAAACAAAGATACTATGTAAGTAGAACTTATACTTGGGCGAGGAGGGGATACCTTGACGACGAATGCTGTAACAAGTCAGAGCGAAAAAGCATATGTGCTTTTGCAGGCGGATGCGGAAAAAATTCGCCAACTTATTGAAGTGCAGCTCGAGAATTTAACAATGCCGCAATGCCCCCTCTACGAAGAGGTTTTAGATACACGGATGTTTGGCTTATCGCGAGAGATAGATTTTGCGATTCGTCTTGGGCTCGTAGAGGAAGACAAAGGAAAAAATATCTTAAGTGAATTGGAGCGTAAACTTGCTTTGCTTCATGAAGCTTCGATGAGAAAATAATGAACCGGTGCCCTATGGCCCGGTTTTTCTGCAATTATTAGAGGATTTTATGCTCTTTTTTTTTCAAAATGAAGTTATTTTTAGCAATTTAGTTGCCAAAACGAATAAAATCAGGCAAAGTATAATAAAAAGAAAATGATTGATTGATGGGGAGGTTGTCATTATGAATAAGTTACATACGATTAATAAGGTGCTTGTTGCCAACCGTGGGGAGATCGCGATTCGGATTTTTCGTGCATGCTCAGAGTTGAATATTCGAACAGTCGCAATTTATTCGAAAGAAGATACAGGTGCTTTTCATCGCTATAAGGCTGATGAAGCGTATTTAGTTGGTGAAGGGAAAAAACCAATTGACGCATATTTGGATATCGAAGACATTATTGCTACTGCAAAAGCACATGATGTAGATGCCATTCACCCGGGATATGTTTTTTGTCAGAGAATATTGAATTCGCAAAGCGTTGTAAAGAAGAAGGACTTATTTTCGTTGGTCCTGAATTGGAACATCTACATATGTTTGGAGACAAGATTCAAGCGCGTGGACAGGCAGTTAAAGCCGGTTTACCAGTTATTCCAGGGAGTGATGGCCCTGTTTCTGGAATTGAAGACGTAAAAGCATTTGCAAATGAGCACGGCTATCCATTTATTATTAAAGCGTCTCTTGGTGGAGGCGGTCGTGGCATGCGCATTGTACGAACCGAAAAAGAGTTGAGCGAATCTTATGACCGTGCAAAATCAGAAGCAAAATCAGCTTTTGGGAATGATGAAGTGTATGTTGAAAAGTTTGTTGAGCAGCCAAAACATATTGAAGTTCAAATCTTAGCGGACAAGCATGGCAATATTGTCCACTTGCATGAACGTGATTGTTCAGTTCAACGCAGACATCAGAAAGTAGTTGAAATTGCCCCAAGTGTATCACTAACAGATGATGTGAGAACTCGGATTTGTGATGCGGCCGTAGAGTTGATGGCGAATGTGGGTTATGTTAATGCTGGGACGGTCGAGTTTTTAGTAACAGAAGACGGAACATTTTATTTTATTGAAGTGAACCCCCGTGTTCAAGTTGAGCATACAATTACGGAGATGATTACGGGAATTGACATCGTGCAGTCACAATTAAAAATTGCTGCAGGTCATAAATTGCATGAAAAAGAAATTGGTATTCCTTCTCAAAAGGACATTGTTTGTTTTGGTTATGCAATTCAATCCCGGGTCACTACGGAAGACCCAGCAAATGGATTTATGCCTGATACAGGAAGAATAAATGCATATCGATCAAGTGGCGGTTTTGGTGTACGTCTTGATGCCGGGAACGGTTTTCAGGGTGCGGTAATCAGTCCACATTATGATTCATTATTAGTTAAAGTTTCAACATGGGCATTAACATTTGAAGCTGCTTCTTTAAAAATGGTACGTAACTTGCGTGAATTTCGAATTAGAGGTATTAAAACCAACATTGCGTTTTTAGAAAATGTTGTAACCCACGCGAAGTTCTTAAATGGTGAGTACAACACGAGTTTTATCGATCAAACGCCAGAGTTGTTTGTGTTCCCTAAACGGAAGGACCGTGGAACTAAAATGCTTTCCTTTATAGGAGAGACGGTTGTAAATGGATACCCTGGATTAACTAAGGGAGAAAAACCATTGTTTGATAAACCAGTTTTACCGGAATTTGATCCTAAAATGGATATTCCAGCGGGCACTAAGCAAATCTTAGATGAAAAAGGCCCAGAAGGATTAGCGGAGTGGATAAAAGCTGAGAAAAAGGTCTTGCTAACAGATACGACGTTCCGAGATGCTCATCAGTCCCTTTTAGCTACACGAGTCCGTACACATGACTTGAAAAAAATAGCGGAACCAACTGCTCATTTGTTGCCAGAATTATTCTCAATGGAAATGTGGGGTGGTGCCACATTTGATGTTGCGATGCGATTCCTTCATGAGAATCCATGGGAGCGCCTGCTTGTTCTCCGTGAAAAAGCACCTAATGTCCTTTTCCAAATGCTTTTACGTGCCTCAAATGGTGTGGGGTATACAAGCTATCCTGATAATGTGATTTACGACTTTGTTCAAAAATCAGCAGAAGCGGGGATTGATGTATTCCGAATCTTTGATAGCTTAAACTGGGTTGAGGCGATGAAGCCGGCAATTGATGCAGTGCGTGAGAGCGGAAAAGTTGCGGAAGCTGCGTTATGTTATACGGGGGATATTCTTGACAAAAACAAAACAAAGTATGATCTAGCTTATTATAAGAAAATAGCGACTGAACTTGAGCAATCGGGTGCACATATTCTTGCGATTAAAGATATGGCCGGATTACTTAAACCAGAAGCAGCCTATCAACTTGTAAGTGAGCTAAAGAATACGGTTGACATTCCTATTCATTTGCATATGCATGACACAAGTGGGAACGGTGTTTTTTCTTATGCGCGTGCAGTTGAAGCGGGTGTTGACATTGTTGACGTTGCAGTTAGCTCAATGGCTGGCCTTACATCACAACCGAGTGCGAATAGTCTATACTATGCTCTTGCTGGCAGTGGACGCCAACCGAAAATGAATATCGAAACATATGAGAAACTTGATCAATTTTGGTATGAGACACGAAAGTTCTATAGAGGTTTTGAAAGTGGCATGAATGCACCACATACGGAAGTTTACGAACATGAAATGCCTGGAGGACAATATAGCAATTTGCAGCAGCAAGCAAAAGCAGTTGGCTTATATGAAAAATGGAACGATGTTAAACGTATGTACCGCCGAGTGAATGACTTGTTTGGTGATGTTGTCAAAGTAACTCCTTCATCCAAAGTGGTTGGAGACATGGCTTTATACATGGTACAGAATAAGCTTACAGAAGAAGCGATTTTTGAACGGGGAGAGAGTCTTGATTTTCCAGATTCAGTCGTTGAATTTTTTCAAGGTCAGTTAGGAAAGCCATATCAAGGGTTCCCTGAAACATTACAAAATATCATCTTAAAAGGGAGAGAGCCACTTCAAGGTCGACCAGGTGCACAAATGAAGCCGGTTGATTTTAAGGAGATCAGTAAAGAATTGTATGAGGAACTTGGGCGTCAAGTGACAAGCCACGATGTGCTATCATACGCACTTTACCCAAAAGTGTTTATGGAGTATGAACAGTTTTCGGAGCGATTCGGTGATGTCTCAGTTCTCGATACGCCAACTTTTTTCTATGGTCTTCATTTAGGCGAAGAGATTGAAGTGGAAATTGAGCAAGGTAAAACATTGATCGTTAAGTTAATTTCTGTTTCGGATCCTCAGCCTGACGGCACACGCATCGTTTATTTTGAATTAAACGGTCAGCCGAGAGAAGTGAACATTCAAGATTTAGATGTAAAAACAACTGCAATCACACGCCCAAAAGCGGAGAAAAATAATCCTGGACATATTGGAGCGTCGATGCCTGGAACAGTTGTGAGAGCATTAGTTTCAGTAGGAGATCAAGTTCAAAAAGGTGATCATCTAATGATTACAGAAGCAATGAAAATGGAAACGACTGTCCAAGCTGCAAAAAATGGAACGGTTAAAAAAGTATTTGCGAAAGATGGAGAATCGATCGCTACAGGTGATTTGCTAATAGAAATTGAATAAAAAAGAAATCCCGCTTGGACATAGAGCCAGGCGGGATTTTTTTAATTCTTATAGCGATCTTTATTTTTACGGGTAACTAGCATAACCATATAACAAAGCACTGTAAATAAAAGAGAGATTAGCAATGCATGGAATATACCAATCGTTAGTGTGGAGTTTTCTGTGAGGACTACAGCAATACCAGAAGCGGCTTGTCCAGCAACTAGAATAATCGCAAGGGTTGCGCAAAACACTAAAACACTTTGCTTTCGGAATGCTTTTAACGTCCATATAAATAAAATGAGTAGCAACAGTGCTAGTAACATTGCTGCAGCCCGGTGAAGTAATTGAACGCCAATTAAATCATGAAAAACGCTTGGAATTAATTCGCCGTTACAAAGTGGGAAACCAGAACAAGCGAGAGTGGCATTTTTATGTTTAACATAAGCACCAGTATAAATAGCTAAGTATGCATAAATTGTTGTTGCAATCACAAACCATTTGTATGCTTTAGAGACGATCGGTACATACTGTTTTCGAGGGTTGCTGTCTTCAAACGCTAATCGTGTTAATAATACAACTGAAGCAAATGAAAGAGCAGAAAAACCAAAATGAAGCGCCATAATGAGGTCGGATTGACCAAAAACAACCGCGCCAGCTCCTAGCAATCCTTGAAAATGATCATAAAGACGGAAATGATAGATAGTGATTTTGTTTCGGGTAAATGTTTTAACGTTCTCCAAGACCAAATGGCCATTAAGATCACAAGCATTCCTACAATCCCTGCAATCAAGCGATGTGAGAACTCAATCACGGTTTCAGGAGGTGGGTCGATCGGAATGACTTGTCCAAAACAGAGTGGCCATGTTTGTCCGCATCCTTCACCTGAACCGGTATTAGTGACAAGCGCCCCTTGAATAAGGACGAGTAAAACGCCTAAAGAAGTGATGACGCCAAATCTTTTTAATCCTTTATGCAATCGTTTCACCTTTCCTTCTATAACTTGTTGAAAAATATGATAAAGTTAGGTTGGGTCTTAACGTACTTCCTCCATGATAAGAAAATTAGCGGGGTAAAGTCAATTTTTCAGTTGCGAACATTCTTTGACGTTTGTGAATATGAAAATCATGTGAACAAAAGGAATTTGATGAAACCGCCCACATTTTGGGGTATAATCAAAAAGAAGCTTATTGAAAAGGATTTAGTAACTAGAAGTAGGCTTGCCGTTATGCTAATTTTCGCATGTCTTTTTTTGCTGAAAAAATGTATACGGTTGCGTATGGGTTCGTACAAACAGCAGGGAAGTAGCTGTTATTAGGAAAGGATTAAGACAAATAGTACAGAAAGTGAGGGACAACACCGATGTTTAAAAACCACATGTGGCGCCTTACGCCGGTAATGCTAATGCTTGTATTTTTATCAGGCTGTTTAGGCGAAGAGAACCTGACTGCGCTTGATCCAAAAGGGGAAGCTGCACAATGGATTTATGATAATATGATTATCTCGCTCATTATTATGACGTTTGTATCTATTGTCGTATTTGCGATTTTCTTTATCATAGTCGTTAAATTCCGCCGGAAAGAAGGCGATGATGAGCTTCCGAAACAAGTTCATGGAAATACTGCGATGGAAATTACGTGGACAGTGATTCCTGTTATTTTGCTCATTATTTTATTTATTCCAACGGTTACAGGAACGTTTGAGTTTCATGTAGATGCAGATCCGGCGGAACATGAAGATTCTGTGTACATAAACGTAACCGGTCATCAATATTGGTGGCAATTTGATTATGAAGAAGGATTTACTGCGGGGCAAGAAGTGTATATACCTGTTGGAGAACGAGTCATTTTTGAGTTAAATGCAGAAGATGTGATCCACTCGTTTTGGGTGCCAGCACTTGGGGGAAAGTAGATAACATTCCAGGCATATCAAATGCACTTTGGCTCGAAGCCGAACAACCTGGTGTCTATCTAGGGAAATGTGCTGAGTTATGTGGTCCATCGCATGCTTTAATGGACTTTAAAGTAATTGCGCTTGAGCGTGATGACTATGATGCATGGGTAGAGGATATGTCAGCAGTTGAAACGGAAGATACAATAGCAAATGCTGAAGCTGGTTATGAAGTTTTTCAAGAAAATGCATGTATCAATTGCCATGCTGTAGGTGGACAAGGTACAGCGATGGGTCCAGCTTTAACAAACTTTGGTGATCGTCAAAAATTTGCTGGTATTTATGACATTGATGACGATGAAGCTTTAGCGAAATGGATTAGAGACCCACAATCAATGAAGCAAGGAAACAATATGCCAGCGCATCCTGAGATTGGCGATGAAGATATGGCTGATTTGATTGAGTATTTGCGTTCATTGCAAATACGTGGGGCTGACCAAGACTATTAAATAGGATGAACGTGTAAAGGAGGGTCTTGTATTGGCTAGTTATAAAAAAGAAAAAGGCGTTGTATGGGACTGGTTAACAACAGTCGATCATAAAAACTTGGCATCATGTATTTGATTGCTGGGACGTTGTTTTTCTTGAAAGCAGGTTTAATGGCTGTGTTTATGCGAATCCAGCTTATTATGCCTGATAATACGTTTTTGAGCGGTCAGACATTTAACGAATTCATAACAATGCACGGAACTATTATGTTGTTCCTCGCAGCAACGCCGCTATTATTTGCATTTATGAACTTTGTTATTCCCTTGCAAATTGGAGCACGAGATGTTGCATTTCCATTTGTAAATGCACTTGGTTTCTGGATTTTCTTGTCTGGGGGATTATTGCTTTCAACAAGTTGGTTCTTTGGTGGAGGTCCGGATGCAGGGTGGACAGCCTATGTACCATTATCGCTAAATGAAAACCAACTTGGATTAGATTTTTATGTGCTAGGTTTGCAAGTTTCTGGGATTGGTACGCTTATCTCAGCAATTAACTTCCTTGTCACAATCATTAACATGCGTGCACCTGGTATGACAATGATGCGTCTACCGCTTTTTGTATGGACATCATTTGTTACATCAACATTGATCTTGTTCGCGTTTACACCACTAGCTGCAGGTCTTGCCTTGCTAATGCTAGAACGGATCTTTGATGCGCAGTTTTTTAATCCAGCTGCAGGAGGAAATGTTGTTATTTGGCAGCACATTTTCTGGATATTTGGACATCCGGAAGTGTACATTTTAGTATTGCCTGCATTTGGAATTATTTCTGAAGTTATCCCTGCCTTTTCAAGAAAACGCCTATTTGGTTACACAGCAATGGTGTTTGCGACGATGATTATCGCTTTTCTTGGATTCATGGTTTGGGCGCATCATATGTTTACAGTTGGTATAGGGCCGGTCGCAAATTCAATCTTTGCAATTGCGACAATGACGATTGCTGTGCCAACAGGTATAAAGATATTCAACTGGCTATTTACAATGTGGGGCGGGAAGATTACGTTTAACACGGCAATGCTATTTGCATCTTCATTTGTTCCTACGTTTGTTCTTGGTGGTGTAACTGGGGTTATGTTAGCAATGGCACCGGTTGATTATTTATACCATGATACGTATTTCGTAGTTGCTCACTTCCACTACATTATTGTTGGAGGAATTGTGCTTGCATTGTTTGCAGGACTGTTTTACTGGTATCCAAAAATGTTTAATCATAAGCTGAATGAGAAGTTAGGTGTTATCTTCTTTATTCTCTTCACAATTGGCTTCCATATGACATTCTTTGTGCAACACTTCTTAGGTTTGATGGGGATGCCACGTCGTGTGTATACATACCTAGGCGGTCAAGGTCTCGATGAATTTAACATGATTAGTACAATTGGAACGTTCTTCATGTCAGCGGCAGTTATTGTCCTGGTCATTAATATTGTTTACTCTGCATTTAAAGGGGAACGTGTTATTGGTATTAATGATCCATGGGATGCACGCACACTTGAGTGGGCTACACCTACACCAGTTCCGGAGTATAACTTTGCACAAACACCTCAGGTTCGTTCACTTGATCCTTTGTTTTATGAGAAAGTGCATGGGGACGGAACGATGAAACCAGCGGAACCGGTGGATGACATTCACATGCCAAATGGATCAATTTTACCAGTTGTGATTTCGATTGGACTTTATTTCCTTGGTTTTGGATTAATCATGCTTGAAATGGAAAACCCAATGCTAAGTCCGTGGATTGTTGTTGCTCTTGGTGGATTGTTAACATTTGGTGGTATGGCATTACGTTCTTTAAATGATGATCATGGCTATCATATACCAAAAAGTGTTGTTAAAGCGGATCTAAAAAAACAGGGAGGTGGCAAATAATGGCTGGTACAGTCGATACAACAAAAGGATTGCCATCTCACCCGGAGCGGGCGACACTAGAAGGGAAAAATAAGTTTCTTGGCTTTTGGTTTTTTCTTGGCGGGGAAACGATTATGTTTGCTACCTTCTTTGGAACATATTTAGGTTTGAGAAATGGGTCGGTGACGGTCCTGCGTCATCTGAACTGTTTACATTGCCTTTAGTTTTTCTCATGACAATGATTTTATTAACTAGTTCAATGACAAGTGTCTTTGCAATGTTTGCAATGAAAAAGAATAAGTTTAAACAAATGATGGCATGGATGATCGTAACTGTTGTGCTTGGTATGGTTTTCTTAGGACTTGAAATTTATGAGTTCCAGCACTATGTCCATGATTATGAATTTGGTTTTACAACTAGCGCATTTTCGTCCGCGTTCTATACATTAGTTGGACTTCATGGTGCTCACGTACTATTTGGGCTAGGTTGGATTACGTTATTAATCGTGCGGAATTTCCGCTCAGGTATTACGCTCACAAATGCACCGAAATTCTATGTCGCAAGTCTTTACTGGCATTTTATTGACGTCGTTTGGGTGTTCATCTTTACTGTCGTTTACTTAATGGGAGCGGGAGGTTACTAATATGGCTGACGATCACTTAAGCAAACCGTTTGATAAGAGCGCGATGACTGCTGAAGAAAAACGCGATATGAAAAAAGATATCCGAAAGCAAATAGTCATTTTTGTATTGCTGTTATTTTTAACAGTGCTTGCATTTGCAGCTGTTGCAGCCGAGGCAGTACCAAACAGTTTTGCAGTACCATTTATTTTGATTTTGGCTGTTGTTCAGCTATTGCTCCAACTACTGTTCTTTATGCATATGAAAGATAAAGACCATGCTTGGGCAACAGTATTTATGATTACTGGTATCTTTGTTACAATGCCAACGATTGTGGCACTCATGCTGCTTATCGGTGTTGTAAAGTATTAGCCTAAATAAAACCCTGCCGATCTTCGGTAGGGTTTTTAAATGTTCATCAGATTGAACATGCCAGTTGGTGTTGAGGTATATGGTTTTGTAGTATACTAAAGAGATCAGTGCTTAACATTAGGAGTGGTGAAGATGAATAGTGGCTCTAACCAGCCTGTAAAAAAAGAAATTATCGACCAGCGATTATTATCATCTCAATTGTTTTAATTGGAGCGATTGGTATACTTGCAGGTTTACCCGGTGTGGATGACTTTGACTTATTTGATGTCACGATCCTACCATTAATGAATGCGATTTTTAACACATTTACATTCTTATTTTTATTAGGTGCACTTATAGCGATATTGAAGCGAAACGTGACTGTACACCGCCGTTTTATTTATGCTGCATTTGTAACAACAACTTTTTTCCTAATCACTTATGTTGCTCACCACTTTCTCTCTGAATCAACTGCGTTTGGTGGGAGCGGCTTTATGATGTATTTCTATTATTTCATTTTGATTACACATATTGTCTTGGCTGCTGCGATTGTTCCGCTTGCCTTAACAAGTGTTGCTAGGGCGTGGAATATGGAAAATGAACGCCATAAAAAAATAGCGCGCTGGACGATGCCAATATGGTTATATGTTAGTTTTACAGGTGTGTTAGTTTACATCTTGATTTCACCTTACTATTAATGGTTCCCCTTTTAGCTGGTCTTCGTTATACTTGAAGACACTAGCTATGAGGTTAAGGTAACGGAAAGGACTAGCAGTGAAACGTTTTTTAGCAAGCAGTTTCGTATTGCTCACAATGGTACTTGGAGGTTGCGGTTATTCAGAACCAGAAGAACTTGAAGCCGTTTCTGAAGAACTTGCTGATGAGCTGACTGTTTTTGTAACTGCTTATAAAGAAGAGATGATTCAAGCTGTAAATGAGAACAAAACAGATAGACTTGAAGAAGAGTTTTTAATTCCAAACACTTCTTTTTACCATGCGCTTCATCGTTACAAGGAAGATTTGCAGAAAAGTGGTTCGTCAAAAGAACTTGTCTCACTAGAAGTTGAGTCTGTTTGGTATGAACCTGATGAAGAAGACTATTTTGTAGATGCAACTGAAGAAGTCCGAATACTCACGGGGGACGAAACAGAAGAAATTAAGCGTCAGGTTCGTTTCCATGTAGTAGAAGGGTCTGATGATAGCTATCGGTTATATGCAATAATCGACCGAACAAATAAATAAATAAACACGCATATAAACGATTCTTTATAAATTGCGATGTTGCTCTGTTATTGCAAGGTTCCTACTCATTATTGGCCTTTAGCAGTGTAATACGTTCATTTGGATAAAAAAAAAAGAGCCGTCTGTGCGACAGCTCTTTTTTACATTTCACTTTCGATCGTTTTCGCTAAAAGAGATAGCTTCTTTTCGCATTTATCAATGATTGCTTGTGGAAAAGTTTCACCTTCATATTCAACTCCATGCGGATAATAATGCTTTCCAAGGATTGGAGGCATGATTTGCACAATGGTTGTTGCTGCAGGTATGTCGCCTTTCACACTATAAACAGGAACCCGTAAATAAAATGTTCCTTCGTGATGTACCATTTTGTAGTCAAACATGGCACGTTCATAATCCCATTGGTCCGCGTGGACGAATCCTAGAGATTCTGCTGCGTGATGCGCGATCGAGAATTTTACTTCATGTTCATCAAGTCCTGTTTCGGTAAATTTCACAGGTTTTCCTCCTTAACTGGCAACTGTTTCTCACTACTTAATCATAGTATGAAACGCTTTCGTATGCAACGGTAAACGCTATCTTTTCACTTAAGTTCATTTAAAGACAGAAAAAGACAGATTGCACCAAGACTAGTGAAAGGATATTGATAACAAAATCCGAATGTATGATAAATGCTGAAAGGGGTGTGGCGCAAATGATTAAACGTTTGTTATTGCTTGGAGTGTTATCTGCGATTTTGGCTGTCTTAGTATATGAATATACTCAGTATCCTATAAATGAAACAAGTGCTTCTTTCGTTAAGAAAAAAACAATCATCTTTGGCGGAAGGGAAGGAGCTTACATATACAGCACGTTTTGAAAGTGTGAATGAAGTTGAAGAAGCGGAAGAAATTGAAGAAGAGGTGAATGAAACCGAACAAGCTGCAGAAGCAACGGTTAATCTTGGCGCCTTACTAGAAAGTTCTAGTGATGATGTACTATCAACCTTTGGTGAACCAGAAAGACGAGATCCTTCCGCTTTTGGGTACACTTCATGGGTGTATCCTCAGTTTGAAAATGGGTACATGATTATTGGAGTTGAACAAGATCGTGTTGTTAGTATTGTTGCTAGTGGCACCCTTGTAAATGGTCTTTTAGGAAATGAACGGGCAAGATTTAGCGAACTTGCTTCATCGTATACATTTGAAAGGAATGTGCCGGTTGAAACAGAGTCTGGCCTGTTTACATTTCGTTTAACAGATTCAGATTTTGCAATGAGGCCTCTTGCGCAAGTTGGTGATAACTGGTTACAAGTATACATGGATATTCATACAGATGTGGTATCTTCGATCCGTTTGATGACATCTGATGTTTTATTAAAGCAAAAGCCATATTCACTAAGTTATACTACGGATCTGCCGGAAAAGCCAACTTTAACAGAAGAAGAACAGAAAGAAGTTGAGGCAGCGAACGAACGTCAGATATTTGAACACACGAATCATATTCGCACCTATCACAATTTACACACCCTAGAATGGTCTGAAGAAGTTTCTGATATAGCTTACCTTCATTCTCAAGATATGCACGATGAACAATATTTTGACCATAAGTCACCACTGCGTGGAACTTTGACTGACCGTTTTGAAACAGGGGGAGTTCCTTTTGAGAGAGCGGGAGAGAATATTGCTTTAAAATATGTAGACGGTATTGCAGCCGTCGAGGGATGGTTGAATAGTGAGGGCCATCGGGTAAATTTGTTGCACCACGACTTTACATACCTCGGCGTAGGTGTGTATGGTGAGTATTATACGCAAAACTTTTGGAAACCACAGTGAGAGCACACTTAAATGAGTTAAACTGCGTTCTAGTTGTTAGAGGACATCCGACAATTAGAATGTAGTTTTTATTTTTGTTTACGCGGAACGAAAAAGAAAAGGATATGACCTGATTGTCTTTGATTGTCGTGGTAGATGAATTCGAGTGTGTTGAGGGTTTTATTATAGTAAGGCTAAAAGGATTGGTCGATGTGTAAAACAAGGGCCAATCCTTTTAGCCAAAAAATAAGTCTATTTTTTACGTTTACTTTCTAGGTATAACAAAGAAAGTACCAGTCGCCTTAGCATCATGCGATTACGGTCATCAAAAGCATTACCTTCAACAACAACAAGTTGCTTACCTGAATGGACAACGGTAGCCGTGCATTCAAGTGTTTTCCCTGTTCCAGGTCGTAGATAATGGATGTTCAACTGGGACGTAACAGCTGTTACGTCATCCGGTAACACTTGCATAGCGGCACCGCCCATGGTTGAATCTAGTAAGGTAGCTGTCATACCTCCATGGACAATATTTAATGGGTTATGGATTAAAGGTGTAATCGGGACACGGATGGCGAAGGTATCCGTGTTTGGTATGGTTGCTTCTGCATGAGTGATTCCTGATAAATATGTAAGTTGCTCTTTTCGCTGTGTTGCGAGCAACCCGTCAATAATTTGGTCGAGTACAGCTGTTTCTTCATCTGTTGCATCTTGCAAGTAAGTGTGTATTTTTTCGTTTAGATCCAAATTCAGTCACCTTTTCATCAGTCGTTTTCAAAACATCTTTTTTAGTGTATCAAATCTACCCTATCGATAGCAAAAAAAAGATGAACGTTGGACTGGGCTAATGGATATACTATTATATAATTTGAATTGAAGGGATGATACAGATGGAAAGCCAATCCAATTTGCATCCTTCTGTACAAGAATTCAAGGAATTCGTCAAAAAGCACCCAGGCATAATGACAGAAGTCCAAGAGGGGCAACGGAAGCTCCAACATGTATATGAAGAATGGACCGTACTTGGCGCAAATCATGAGCAATGGACAGCGTTTGCACAAGAACCTAGTCAAGAGGGAAGCGTAGATGGAAATGTGAATCAGAACCAGAACGAAAATCGAACCAGTGAGAACGCTGCATCGTCAGACGAATCGAGCGCTGGTGGAACTGGAGAATTTTTAGGGCAATTAATGGGACTTGTGAAGAAAATGAATGTTCAAGACTTACAATCTCATTTAACTCAATTTAGTTCTGTACTGGGAAATGTACAAAATTTAATGCAAACATTTCAAAAGCCCCAGGAACCAGTAAGGAGACAAGAAAGTGATTCGCCATTTTCCTTTCGTAGAGATTAAGAGGTGATGAGCGGTGAGAGAAGAAATTCGCAGAAAATTACTTGAACAACCGGAGTTAAAAGAGTTTCTTCGTTATCATCCACATTGGTATCGGAGTTTGTCGAGGCAACCTGAAAAGCTTAGTGAGATGGAAAAAGAAGCAAATTATTTTTACGGAAAAACTTTCCCGCAACGTGTAGAAAAGATGCAAAACAATGTTAGCATGGTTATGATGCTGATGGAAATGATTAAAATGGGGCAACATACGGTAGCCGAAACCGTACAGTCAGTAACAAATTAGCTTAAGCTAATTTGTTACTG
Source organism: Bacillus sp. JCM 19041 (assembly GCA_001310375.1). Lineage (GTDB taxonomy): Bacteria > Bacillota > Bacilli > Bacillales > Bacillaceae_D > Shouchella. Next base: position 15,431 of record BAXC01000055.1, read on the forward strand.
ACTTTTTAATGTACTCAAAAATGAAGTTCTCAACGCGTAGACCTTGTTCTTGAAAACCTTGATTTCCAAAGAGTGTATTAAATTCAAGAATGTATAAGTGATCGTTGGTTACAATGATATCAAAGCCAGCATGGTTAATATTTAACGAACGAGCTGTACGTTCTACTAGTTCAATTGCAGCTTGGGGAACATCATCAAATGAAAGCTCTCCTCCTTGCGCCACGTTGTTATGGAAACCACTCTCGTTTACACGCCAATAGCTGTTCACAACTTTATCGCCGATGACACAAAGACGTAAGTCTCGGTAATTTTCGATGTATTCTTGTACATATAGCACATCATGATTACTTGCGTAATTTAAGAATTCTTCTTTTGTATGAATGAGAAAGACGCCTTTTCCCATAGAAGATCGGACGGTCTTTGCTACAAACGGGAATGTAAATGTATTCAGAATTTCATTTATTGTTGTTGTGCTTGTTCCTAAGATTATTGTTTTTGGTACATGCTCACTACAAACAGTCCACAGAGCACGAGTCATTTCAATTTTACTATAGCCTAGTTGAATGCTTTCGATACTTGGAAAAATCGCTTTTTTATGACCATAAACGAGGCTTGTTACTTGCCAGTTTTCAGGAAATAAGCATAAATCAGCTGCTTGTATTTTTTTATGCTCTGCAAACATTTTCTCTGGTTTAACATAATCAATCCCCGGAATACCAATTGTTCGAAAGGGGTTAAATGTTATAAGGTTCACATACTTCTCCTCCTAGCTAATCGCAAAAAGTATAAGTGGGATTTATCATAATGTCAATGTGAAAACCACTGTAGGTTTGAAAGAGTTCGTGCTACAATATGAAAGGGAGGTGCAATCATGCTTGCAACAATGGATGCAATGGAGATGCTTCAGGCATCGGACGAATTAGCGGCAATGGTAATAGAATCGGTCGTGTTTGAGGATTATCGTATGGCACGCAATCGTTTGAATGAGAGCCCGGAAGCTCAAGCTAAAGTTGAGCGTTTCAAGAAAGTGAAGCTCGCTCATGAAGAAGTGCAGCGGTTCGGGAAATACCATCCAGATTATACTTCTGTTTCGAAAGAAATACGCGTTGCGAAACGTGAATTAGATAAAGATGAGCGGATTATGGCTTTTAAACAGGCAGAGACGGAGTTAGAGTCACTGTTAAATGAATTAAGTGCTGTGATTGCTCACACTGTCTCACCTTCAATTAAAGTACCAACGGGAAACCCATTTTTTGATTCCATGTCATGCAGTGGTGGCTGTGGATCTGGAAAAGGATGCAGCTGCGGATAGCGGCTGCATGATTTTTTGTATTTTGCACATATATAGAAAGAATTGTGATAAAATACAGACGAGAAATTTTCAAAAGGAGCCATTCGAATGATCAGCCAAAATCGCCAAGGAATTGTTGTGTGGCTAACTTCATTAAAATATGCGAGGCAGCTGCGACGTTTTGGGCATGTGCAATACGTTTCAAAAAAAATGAAGTATGTGGTTTTTTATTGTGATCAGGCTAAAGTTGAGGAATTAATGGACAAGCTTTCCTCATTTCACTTCGTCACTGACGTTAAGCTTCGATGAGGCCATTCATTAGCACGGATTATCAAAATGCAAAACCGGATAAAGCAAAGGAATATGATTATAAATTAGGGATTTAAACCAGGCGCTCCGCCTGGTTTATTTTATCGCATTGGTGGAAGGATATGTTGCATGCGTAATAAGCCAAGCAAATATTGATTATATAGTGCTTGGTCGTAAAAAGCGCTTTTTCTTGTACGATTACTTCATGAACGTGGTGACCAAGGCTTGTTGCAAGCTCCTTAAACTGTGTAATTCGTTTGCTGTTTGGGTGAAGACCTTCACAGCACAAATAGATCGGCATAAAACGAGTATCTTTTGGTGGGGATAGGGCAACCGCTAGAGATACTTTGTTTTCTCCAGCTTCTAGTTGTAGACATGCATGTATGCGAGAAGCATTATGTTTTGTTAGCTCAATTAGTTCAAAAAAATCGGCATAGCCTTCTCCAAGTTCAATAAATCGTTGTATCATTGTGTGCTCCTTTACCCTAGTTTGCTAAAACGATAGCATGGGTTGCGTGTAAAGTCGAGAAAAAAGGCGTTCTTCACGATGGAAGAACGCCTTGCCATGAATTTCACACGGCTATGGGAGAGGAGAAACCGGAGGAAGAACTTATGGGGAAATGTAAGTCTTCTCCGCGGTTGTCGCAACACGTTCAGTGCTGCTAAACTAAGTATGCACGTGCTAACCTTGCTTTATACATATATTGTGAAGATGGTAGGTAGAAAAATAATAAAACAACAGGTGATCTTATGAGAGTTGTCGCAGGTGAAAAAGGTGGATTACAGCTAAAGGCTGTTCCAGGAAAGCAAACAAGACTACAACAGATAAAGTAAAAGAAGCAATTTTTAATATGGTGGGACCGTTTTTTGTAGAAGGTAGTTGTCTTGATTTATATGCTGGCAGCGGTGGACTTGGTATTGAAGCATTGAGTCGTGGAATCAATTCTTGCGTATTTGTTGATTCACAAAAGCAAGCGATTGAGACGATTCATGCTAATTTAGCCCACACTAGTTTGCAAGATCAATCAAATGTGTATCGCAACGATAGTATGAGGGCATTAAAAGCTTTAATTAAGAGGGAAGCAACTTTTTCACTAATCTTGTTAGATCCACCTTATGCAAAAGCAGAACAACAGTTAAAAACAGGGTTAGCTCTGATAAGCGACTATGGTCTCTTGCAAGTTGGTGGGACAATTGTGTGTGAAACAGGTGCGGAAACTAGTTTGCCTATAAATGTAGGTGAATTATCAAAGATGCGTGATGAGTTATATGGTGATACAAGAATCTCACTTTATGAAAGGATGAGTTCACTATGAAAAGAGCAATTTGTTCAGGAAGCTTTGATCCTGTAACGAATGGACATATAGATTTATTTGAACGAGCAGCCTCGATGTTTGACGAAGTGGTAGTTGCAATACTAACCAATAATAAAAAAAGTCCGTTACTTCCATTAAAAGAACGTTTGGACCTTTTACACGAGGTGACCGGACATTTGGACAATGTCAAAATTGATACATTTGACGGTCTACTTGTTCAGTTTGCGAAAACAAAGAAGGCTACGGCGATTGTCCGTGGTCTAAGGTCAAGCTCCGACTTTGATTATGAAATGAATATTGCATCAATGAATAAAGAGTTAGCTCCGGAAATGGAGACCGTTTTTTTTATGACAAAGCCCGCTTATGCTTTTATTAGCTCAAGTATTGTCAAAGAAGCGGCTAGTTATGGATCAAATGTATCAAGGCTTGTGCCAAAGCCAGTAGCAAATGCATTGGCTGATGCTTATAAACGTTAACGAAGAGATGTTCGCTTATAAGCTTTTGTAGCTAGAGCGATATAAAGTAGCAAAGCGCATAGTGTGAACCATGGTGCAGTCTGCTGAATAACACTCCAAGCATTTTCTATTGATGAGTCAATGTGAGGAGTTAGACTGCTGATTGTTTCCTTTGAATCAGGTTTGTAAAAGGCAATATAGAAAATACCGGAAAGTATAGCCGCGAAAAATCCGTGTAAAAGGCGAGCGAAAAAAAAATGGTTTAAAACGAATGTCTGATTCTGCCAAAATGCTCGCTACTTGTGCTTGGATGGAGAAACCACCAAAGGCAAGTACGAAAGAAACAACAATTATTTGAGCGAACAAGCTTGTGTCTGTCGTATGACTTATTGCCTGGGAGCCTATGGTAATTTCGAATAGACCTGCTATAAATGGTTCAGCCAAGCTTGAAGGCAATCCAATCATACTAAAAAGAATGCTGAATACAGAGGCGACGATTGCAATAACACCAATCAACGACAGTAGCGCATTTAATACGGAAAAAAGAATAATGAAACCGCCAATCATAAGTAATGTTTGAATCGAGGATTGAACGGCGTCGCCAAGAAGCTTACCAATGCTCCGGCCGTCGTTAACTCGTTCTTGGTGTAAAAGGCGCAATGCGTTTTTGATTGACGTTTTTGAAGTGCGACTATTTAATTTATGTTTTATTTCTTCTCGTCCATAATAACGTAAGACAATCCCAACTAGGATATTTCCGATGTAATGAGCAAGCGCAAGAACCATTCCTAAGGCAGGGTTGTGAAAAAAACCAACTGCAATTGCTCCAAAGATAAATAAGGGGTTGGATGAATTGGTGAATGCCGCAAGTCGTTCACCCTCCACTCTAGTTACTCTGTTTTGTTTTCTCATTTGAACAGCTAATTTTGCCCCGGCTGGATTTCCACTTGCGAGTCCCATTGCCCATACGAAGCCGCCGATTCCCGGAACGCGAAAAAGGGGACGCATTAACGGTTCTAATAATACGCCTAAAAATGAAACAACGCCAAAGCCAATCAGAAGCTCGGAAACAATAAAAAATGGTAATAGTGAGGGGAATACAACATTCCACCACATCTCAAGTCCGCGAGTAGATGCTTCTAGCGCTTCTTTAGGGAAGAGCATAAGGGAAAATGCGAGAATAAGGGCAGAAGATGAGAGAATAACTGTTTTAAGTAGGGATGCAGCTCTGACTTCTTTCATGAAGCGAACCTCCTTCAACCAGACTACAAATGCATGTCCTCTTAAATATACGCATATGGAAAATGTTTAGACCATAAGATTGAATCAGGCTAATTCAACAAGTAAAATAAAGGAGGAACCAGTTATGGGTACAAACGGCCCAGCAGTAGGACTGGCTCTTGGGTCTGGTGGAGCTAGAGGTTTTGCCCATATTGGTGTATTACGGACATTACAAGAAGCTGGAATTAACATTCAGTACCTTGCCGGAAGCAGCATGGGTGCACTTGTAGCAGCCATGCATGGTGTTGGTCATTCAATTGAGACGATGGAGTCGTTTGCAAAGTTATTTAAACGTAAGTATTATTTAGATTTTACAGTTTCGAGACAAGGTTTAGTGGCTGGGCACAAGATAGAGAGCTTAATAAGGCTTCTGGCGAAACGGATGAAGTTAGAGGAGTTGGAACCCGCTGTCCAAGTGGTCGCAACTGATTTGCTTGCCGGTGAACGGGTTATTATTAAGCAAGGAGATGTTGCAAAAGCAGTTCGGGCAAGCATGTCGATACCAGGAGTGTTTGTTCCAGTACAATTGAACGGACGCACGTTAATCGATGGAGGAGTTGTTGAACGAGTTCCTGTATCAGTTGTTCGTGAAATGGGGGCTGATATTGTGCTTGCAGTTGATGTTTCTTTTTTTCGATCTACACTTGAATCACCATCAATCCATGAAATTGTCATGCAAACAATGGATATTATGGGGAGAGAACTAGCCAGGAAACAAGAATCAGGAGCTGACCTTTTAATAAGGCCAATTATTAGGCATTCATCACCACTTGATTTTTCTGAAACAGATTTGTTAATTGAACAAGGGGCAGAGGCGTGTAAGCAACAGTTGCCGATGATACGGAAGTTGATTGAGCAATGGAGGTAAATGATGGAGGAAAATCGGCGCAAGTTTGCTTGGAAACGATGGGTGATTCTTTTCATCGTTATATTACTATTAGGGAGATGGGAACTGCCCTTCTACTATAGCCAACCAGGAATCGCCCAAACATTAGAGGGAATGATTGATGTTGAGGAAGGTTACAAAGACGACACGGGTTCCTTTATGTTAACGACAATTCGAAGTGCTAAAGCTACACCGATTTTAGCGTTTTGGTCCGTTTTTAGCGAATTTAGATCATTGTATCCTGCTCCAGAAGATTTGTCAGATGATGAATACGATGAGCGGCAACGAATTCTTATGAATAATTCGCAAGAAAATGCAAAAATTGCTGCATACCAAGCCGCAGATATTGGAGAGGTGGATATCGAATACAACGGCGTCTATATAACGGATACAATTGATGGAATGTCTGCAGATAATGTCATTAAAGCCGGTGATTTGATTACACAGGTGGATGGAGAAGATGTTCGAACGGAAGAGGAACTGCTACAAAGATTGTCTGGATTTGATGATGGAGAAGAAGTTCAGCTCACGATTGACTATAATGGAGAGATACGGACCGAAATACTCGTATTTACAGAATTTCCGGAAGAAGCGAATGTTAGTCAAGGAAGAGTTGGAGTGGGGATTGTTGGACCTGTTACAAATAGAACCGCATCATTTGATCCAGAAGTAACAATTACAGCTGGTGCAATTGGTGGTCCATCTGCCGGTTTAATGTTTTCGTTAGAAATATACAGTCAATTACTAGAAATAGATTTAACGAAAGGTTACGAAATCGCTGGTACAGGAACAATTGATGAACAAGGTAATGTTGGACCAATTGGAGGAGCAAAACAAAAAGTTGTTGCCGCAAATAGAGAAGGTGCGGATTTCTTTCTAGTACCTAATCAAAAGGGAGCGGTCGGGTCAAACTATGAAGAGGCAAAGGAAGCAGCAGAGTCAATCAATACATCAATGGAAATTATTCCGATCGATACAATAGACGAGGCTCTCGAATTCTTAATTAGTTTGCCGGACAACAATTAATGGAAACACGGCATTTTAAATGCCGTGTTTCTTTGTGTATATCGGTGTCTGTTTAAATTCTGCTGTTAATTGTCTGGGTATGTTTTCACTGGGAAGACAAAGCCAATAACAGTGGGCTGTCCGTAAATCAAGCTGACCAGCTGTCCCAAAGCGTTTCAACTCTGCATGTTTTGTGAGAAGCGGAACAGGCAAATGTTTTTTATAATGTTTTAAATAGTTACGTCCTTGATCATTCATACCGAGCAACCTTATATATTGAAGGGAACTAGTGTGAATAGATTCCAATTCTTCTTTCCGAGTAGATGTCAATAAATGAACAAATAATCGTTGCAAACGTGTACGTGTATATCGTTTTGTTTTCAACAAGGAAAGCCATTCCTCAAAAGTGCTCGCTTTTAATCCTGTCTCAATTAACCGATATTCAAGACCTTCTTCACATTCTGCAAACTGTCTGATTTCTTCTGGTGAACGAGTAGCAATTTGGTAATGAAGGTAAGGAAAGTAGCTTTCCCAAAAGTGGAGCAGCCCGTACTCGTTTTGGTAATGGTCAATAAGTTCTGCTGTTTTTTTGGGAACAACCTCATGGATGGGTTTCCCAGCATGGAGTGCGTTGCGAATGCCGTCGCGCTTGCAATTGGCCCTTTTTTAATGGTCGAGTCGTGGTAATCCGATTGAATTCTAAGGGTTGTTTCAGCTTCCATAGCTAAATGAAGCGTATCAATGGCTTGGACATAATGGAAGCCGAGTATATTGTTTGGTTTCGATAACGAAAGTAATTGATCTGACCCCTCAAGTAGCGCAAATGCCGAAGCGCTTGCATTCGGATAAGAACTTCCTTGTTTCAAGAAACGTTGTACATGAGTGTCATAGCTCTGCTTATGTTTAGACATAAAAGAAACCAATGATTTGAACGGAGTAATATCCCCCGCCTCGCTACCGAAATTCAGATTTGTGCATCCGAGTGCAGAGAGGATATAAACAGCCCCCTCTGCAAAACGGGTAGCAGTTTGAACAGAATAGGCGTATGGAAGTTCAACAACGATGTCTGCACCTGAAGAGAGTGCCATTTCTGTCCGTGCCCAACGTGACATTATTGCAGGTTCACCTCGTTGCAAGAACGAGCCGCTCATGACAGCGATAACAACATCTGCTTGTGACTGTATTCGTGCCATTTGAAGGTGATGCTTATGACCGTTATGGAACGGATTGTATTCAACGACGACACCAACTGCTTTCAATAATAAAACCTCCTCGACACTTTGCACTTCCGTGTCACACGTGATAAAATGACAGGAGTGTATCTATCTATTAAGTATAGCGCACTAGCAGTTGACACGGAAAGCTCGGTGATCACTGTAAAGAAAAAAGGTTGACATTCCTAAGTCGTGGTTTTATAATGATTTTTGTTGCCTTATGGGGTGAGTATTAGATGAAATGGACTGTTCAGCAGCTTCAACAAGCTCGTTATGAGACGATTCAATTTGATGAAACTGTTCAAATGGAAGAACGTTTAACGGAACATCAGGATGTACGCGCCGCAAGCGATATTCGGTTTGAAGGAACTGCAACAGCAAAACGAAATGTGTATACATTCAAGTTTAAGCTGAGTGGGGAATTGACATTGCCTTGTGCCCGCACATTGGCGGATGTGGCATGGCCGTTTTTGCTTGAAGGTACAGCGCATTTTGTCCCTGAAGGAGAATTGCCGCCTTCTGAACTAGATGAGGAAGATATATATACTTATTCAGGTGAAGTGATTGACCTGTCTCAAGTTATCCAAGAACATGTTCTGGTTAAGATTCCAATTCAAGTTTTTGCGGACAATCCTTCTGATGTACTAGCCCCGCCATCTGGAAATGGGTGGGAACTAGTTACAGATGAAGCTAAAGAGAAGCAAGTTGATCCTAGGCTTGCGGATTTAGCGAAGTTTTTTGATAAAGAAGAATAGCACGATGTATCGCCCGAATGTTTTAAGGAGGTGTAACCAATGGCAGTACCATTTAGAAAGACATCAAAAACGAGAAAAAATAAGCGCCGTACTCACTTCAAATTAGAAGTACCTGGTATGGTAGCGTGCCCTGATTGTGGGGAATACAAACTTTCTCACCGCATCTGTAAAGAATGCGGAACGTACAAAGGTGAAAAAGTAGCATCAAAATAATACAAAAAACAGAAAGCCAATCTGGCTTTCTGTTTTTTGTGAATAATAAAGCCTAACAGTGGGCAGTCTGATTTAATAGTAAAACGTCTATTTATTGAAAGAAGGGCATAGAATTTAATAGGCAATTCTTGATCAGGAAGAGGAGGGTTACGAATGACGGCTAACCGCCAAGATGCGTGGTCCCATGAGGATGATTTACAGTTAGCAGAAACCGTACTGCGCCATATTCGTGAAGGGAGTACTCAGCTAGCGGCTTTTGAGGAAATTGCGGATAAACTATCACGAACAAGTGCAGCTTGTGGATTTCGGTGGAACTCTGCAATTCGGAAGAAATATGAAGCAGAAGTTGCACTTGCGAAAAAAAAAGCGGACTGCGATGAAGCGAGAACAATCAAGAGTACAAATGAAAAAAACGATTCGCGAAGAGGAAGAGGTTGCTCCAGCAATGGAACAGCAACAAGCGCAAAAAGTAGTACCAACATTAAAACAAGTTGATTTGGAAGATGTGATAGAATTCCTTAAGTCAATGAAAGAAAGTCAAAGCAACAAAGACGAAACAGACGTATTAAAGCAAGAGAATGAGAAATTAAAAGAGCAGTTATTAAAGATTGAAAATGAAAAAAAAGTAATCACACAAGATTACCGCTCGTTATTAGAAATCATGGATCGGGCAAGAAAACTTGCAAACCCAAGTATTCTAGAAAAATCAATATAAAATAAGCCGCTAAGAATTAGCGGCTTATTTTTATTATTTAACTACTTTTTTCATTAGCTGTTTCTATTTGTGGAGCGGATTGTTCTTGTACACCTGATGGAAACCATACATAAGGGCTTTCGCCACGGTCCCGGCTTTCATTATACGTAATTGGTTCAAAGCCGAGTTTTGACCAAAATTCGCCGGTGCTTTGGCGTGCGTTTGTCTTTATCGGCAAATTAAAGCTTTTAGCAAAGTCAATTAAAGCACGACCGTAATTTTTACCACGGTAGGGCTCAAGTACTTCCAATTTCCATAGTTCTAAGTAATCTTGCGGTGGGTCAAAGTATTTGTCGAAATTGCCGTCAATTCTGTAGAGGCTCATTCTGGCAACTAGTTTTTTACCAAAATAAATTCCATAGAAAGGAGACTCGCTGTCATTTTCAATGATGCTTTGATTAAGATCGTCTTTCATTGATAATTCAGCAGCGCCATACTCTCTGAAATGACGGAACTCTTCAAGTGTTTTGTAATTAATGAGCAAACGTTCGACTTTAATCATACTCATATAAATCCTCCTAAACCAAATGGCGTTTACACTTAATAGTTTACTACAAATATCTTGTAAGCGCATTAAAAACAAAAAAGTTTGGTAATACAGAATGTGTTGCCGTGTCTCTATGATACAATAATGCTTTATAAAGGGGGGCGATTTGGTGAAGATAGCCGTAATTGGCGCTGGAGCAGTTGGGCTCTTTCTTGCTTCTGCCTTGGAAAAAGAAGGACAAGATGTAACTATTTTCAGTAAAAGTATTCGACAAGCTGAAATCATGATGGAACATGGAATTTCGCTTGTGGGCAAACTAAAATGTAAAAAACAAATAGCTGTACAAATAAGTGGTGATACTGGTTCGCGATATGACTTAATTGTTGTTGCTGTGAAGTCATATCACGTGGAAAGTGTCCTAGCAAATGATCGTTTTTTAGCCAATGAAGGGGCGTCTTGGTTATTTGTCCAAAATGGTATGGAGCATCTTCAGAAGCTAAAGGTACTTCCCGATCATGTGTATGTAGGTGTAGTTGAATACGGTCTATTTAAGAATAAAGACCTTCCAATTGTGGATGTTCGAGGAATTGGTCAACTAAAAATTGCTCCATATGCCCATGTGGATGATCGCGTAACAGCATGCATGAAGACTGTCTTTGATAATGACTTGTTACAAGTAGCGTGGGAAGATCATTATCAGGAAATGCTGGAAAGAAAGTTAATTGTCAACGTTTGCATCAATCCATTAACTGCCATTCTTAATGTAACAAATGGTGCTCTTATTGAAGTGCCTGGTTACAAGCAAGCGATGAAAGAAATATTCACTGAAGCAATGGCTGCAATTAAACGAACAGATACAAAAGAACGATGGGAGCATGTGCTAAAAGTATGTGAACAGACGAAGGAGAATCATTCGTCGATGCTAGTTGACGCCGAGCAGGGGCGTAAACTAGAGTTGGATGCAATTGTTGGCTATATTATACAGCAAGGAAAGCGAAATAAAGTAACCACTCCTAAAGTCTGCTTATTATATAATCTATTAAATAAAGAGCATTGCTCATGATAGCGTTCTTTGCAAATATAGTGGCAGCGTTTGTGATCGCACCACCATTATTGTGGGCATTGTTATTTTTGCTCTTATTAGTAAATACTGAACGACCTGTTGCGTTGAGAAAAGCGAGCGATTGGACAACGCCATTCTTTTCTATATCAATTGTTTTTATGGCAAATGAATTGTGGCCATCACACGGGGTGTGGGTCGTATCTGTAGGACTGATTATCGTGATGTGCAGCTTTTGGGGGTTCATTCATTGGGTAAATCCCAAAGCCCCTATTTGGACCAAAGGAAAAGCACTATGGCGCTTATGTTTTTTAACTTCGACGGCTTCATATATGTTTTTTCTGATTTTAGCAATTGTCTCCAGGGGACTGCTTTTGTAAATGTAGAAGCATCTTATTTGGTTGTGCGGATTGTTTTTGCTATTATGGAACAGGAATACAAGGAATTCGTAAATGAGGAGATTGAACGATGAAAATTGAGGAGCTGGATCAAGACAGCTTAAAAGGCGTTTTGGCTGAATACGTAACTCGCCCAGATCGATTAAGCGATCTGTTTTCCTATATGCCGAGTGAGGACGGCTGGCTGAAAAGAAGAAGTGCAGAAGTAAGCAAACGTTCATTTACGCATAAAGAAGATTTAATACAGCTTCTTGCTCACAAGCACAGTTCCTTGCCGTACAATCAAAAATGCTTGGAACAAATACATAAACTAGAGCAAGAAAATAGCCTTGTTGTTGTCGGAGGACAGCAAGCTGGTCTTCTAACGGGTCCGCTGTTTACTGCTTATAAAGCGATGTCCGTTATTATATTGGCGAAACAATATGAGCAAGAGCTAGGCCAGCCAGTTGTACCGCTTTTTTGGGTCGCTGGTGAGGATCATGACCTTGATGAAATTCGATTTGCTTATACAAGTCAGCAAAAGAAATGGAAAAAAAAGAATGCTTGTTGATCAAGCGCAAGGAGAAGCTGCAACAACAAAAAGAGTTACCAAAAAAAGAGTTAATTGACTTTATCCATCATGTATTTTCTACATTGCCTGAAACAGATTTTACAGGAGAGTTAAAAGCGAAAGTAGATCGATGTGCAGCTCAAGCAGTAACGTACACGGACTTTTTCCAGCTTCTTATGCATGATTTATTTCATGAAGAAGGCTTATTGTATTTAGATAGTGGAGATCCCGCACTCAGAGAGATTGAAAAACCTTTTTTAATAGAAATTGTTGAGAAAGTAGAATTGATTCAGAGCCAACAGCGAGAAGGAGAACGTCATCTACAAGACAAGGGGTACCCTGCGCCAATTGCAACAGAAGAAGAAAATGCTCATCTATTTTATACAATTGATCGTAAGAGAAGCCGGCTTGACTATGAAGATGGGTGCTTTTATGTAAGGGAAACGGATTTAGTATTCACTAAAGATGAGCTTTTGTTGGAAGTGGATGCCCATCCAGAGCGGTTTAGTAATAATGTAGTGACGAGGCCATTAATGCAAGAATGGCTATTGCCGACGGCTGCTTTTGTCGCAGGTCCAGGTGAACTCGCTTATTGGGCCACGCTAAAAGGTGTCTTTGCGGAGTTTGGCTTTGCACTTACTCCAGTCATCCCAAGACTTTCTGCAACATTTGTCCCAAGGCAAGTAGAGAAACATTTGAGCGGAAGGGATGATAACGTACAGAGCTATATTGATGGTCGTGGTGCGGAGCTCCGTGATGCATGGTTAGACGAACAACATACTTTTGCCATTGAAGAAGTCACGAGTAAAGCTGCGCAACAAATAGAAGAAGCACATCGCCCTCTTCGTCAACTAGCTACAGAAATTGGTCCTACCATGGATTCGATGGCAGCGAAAAACAAAGAATTTATTCAGATGCAAATTCAATTTCTGAAGGAACGAATGGAAAAAGAAATTAGAATGCGTCACGGCTTTGAATTAGACAGATATGACGAAGCGATACATTGGTTAACCCCTCTAGGTTATCCACAAGAACGAATGTTAAATCCATTTGTTCTTCTTAATCTAGCAGGGAATGACATTTTCACCCGTATGATGAGTGAAACTCCTCCTTAACAAGTCGTCATCTCGTTTACTATCTGTAATGCTGTCAGCTCTTGTCAATCGAAAATATATGAAAAATCCTGCGATAGAGCAGGATTTTTAATTCTGTGGAAAACTAGAGATCAAGGTGGTGGAAAGTTGGAGGTTTGTGGTAAGTTA
>BAXC01000056.1 GCA_001310375.1 Bacillus sp. JCM 19041
GGACTGACGCTTGCTTACGTTCAGTATCGAAAAAACCGCCCGGCACTGATTAGCTCAGCGTTCTATCCATTACTCGGAAAGAAAACAGACGGTTGGATGGGAAAAGGCATTGACTTACTTGCCGTTATTTCTACTTGTGCAGGTGTAGCAACAACATTCGGGTTAAGTGCATTACAAATTTCTGGTGGTGTCTCCTTCTTAACTCCGCTTGAAAACAGTATTCCTTTACAACTAAGTATTATCGCCGTTATTACTTTTCTTTTCTTATTCTCAGCTGTGCGGGGCATCAATAAAGGGATTAAAAAATTAACGAATATTAATTTGGTTTTAGCCGGGATATTGCTTTTATTTGTTTTATTTGCTGGACCTACTATCACCTTACTTGAAAGCATGGTCACAACACTTGGTGGATATGCCGCAAATGTGGTATCAATGTCTTTCTCGATGGAACCCTATTCTGACGATGGCTGGCTGGGAGCCAACACCATATTCTTTTGGGCTTGGCATATGTCTTGGTCACCTTTTGTAGGCTTATTCATAGCACGTATTTCAAAAGGGAGAACAATTCGTGAGTTCATGGCAGGGGTATTACTTGTACCTACATTGATGGCCATTATTTGGTTTTCCGTATTTGGTGGGACTGCATTAGACATTGAAGTCCGTGGAATCTTTGGAATGGCTGAAATCGCAAATTCAGAAGTTGAATTAACTTTGTTTTATATGCTTGAACAACTTCCACTTACACTAATCTCTAGTATTTTAGCTGTTGTTGTAGTCGGGATCTTCTTTGTCACATCAGCCGATTCCGCAGCCTTTGTGCTCGGCTCAATGACATCAAATGGATCATTAAACCCCAGCTTTAAATTAAAAGTGCTTTGGGGTGTTCTTATCGCTGGTACAGCATCTGTATTACTCGTCAGCGGTGATGGTGGACTTGATGCCCTTCAAACAGCTGCGTTGACCGCGGCTTTACCGTTTGCCTTCATCCTTGTCTTTATGCTAGTTGCTGTTGGTATCATGATCACTCGAGATTGGAATACAGAACAACGAAAAAAACAGCATGCCCATGACGATGAACTAAAACGAGCAATGAAGGAAGAAGCTTATGAGGACTTACGCAAAGACCTTTCAGAGGAATGGCGTGAAGAACTTCGAAGAGAACTGCTCGCTGTCGGAAGAAACACAGCGGAAATGCTCCACTTCCAGACAACAGAAGACACCATGATTGTTGGAAAAACACTTGCAGAAATTGGCTTTCCACCACATGTAAATGTGAGTGCCATTGAACGAGAAGAAGATGTCATTTCCCCAACAGGAAGCACAAAAATTGAACCAGGAGATTATCTCTATATTCTTGTTGAGATCCAACAAAAAGAAGCAGTGCAAGACATTTTACGTGCAACAAAATCAAACTAAACTTGATTTCCCTAGAACAACTCTCAATAAGAGAGTTGTTTTTTTATGAAAAACATAATAAAATTGACATTTTTCAGTTTTTTTAGGTAAACTAACAGAATACCATATATTCATAATAGGGGGATTACTATGAAAAAGAGATTTTTTCCAGTTACTCTAGCACTAAGCGCCACTTTAGCACTCTCGGCTTGTGGGGAAGATGGTTCCAACACAGGAGCTAGTGGCAATGACGCATCCAGTGACCCTGATTTCCTTAGCCTTTTAACCGGGGGAACAAGCGGGACTTATTACCCTTTAGGTGGTGAATTGGCTACTAACATTACAGCTGAAACAGGCATCAGTACAGACGCACAGTCTTCGAATGCTTCTGCGGAGAATATTGCACAACTAAGTTCTGGAGACGCTGAACTAGCTTTCACCCAAACAGATGTTATGTCTAATGCGGTTGATGGTGTTAACTCCTTCGAGGGAGATGCTGTCGACAATGTATTAGCGATCGGATCTTTATATCCAGAAACCATCCAAATCGTTACAACAGCAGGCGCCGGCATTGAAACCGTCGAAGATTTGGAAGGAAAAACTGTATCTGTAGGTGCCCCTGGATCAGGAACATATGTGAATGCAGAACAAATCCTTAAAGTTTATGGTCTGTCAATGGACGACATTAATGAACAACATTTAAGCTTCGATGAGTCAACAAGTGGCATCCAAGATGGAAACATCGATGCAGCGTTTATTACAGCCGGAACACCAACCGGAGCTGTGTCTGGTTTAACAGCCACAAATGATATTTCCCTTGTTAGTCTTTCAGAGGAAAAAGTGAATGAACTGATTGAGATGTACCCTTATTATGCATCAGATGTTGTTGAAGCTGACGTATATGAAGGACTGGATCAAGATGTGCAAACTGTAGCCGTTTTAGCAATGATTGCTGCTAATGATTCTTTATCAGAAGACCTTGTCTATAATATAACAAAAGCCATTTACGAAAATGCTGAAAACATGGCTCACGATAAAGCCCAATTTATTCAATTAGAAAATGCATTAGACGGGATAGGATTTGACGTACACCCAGGTGCTCAACGTTATTATGAGGAACAAGACATTTCAGTAGATTAAAATCAGTTTTAACTTACTACAAGCCGGCTACGGCCGGCTTTTTCTTTATGGAGGCATACTCCTTTTGAATAAACAACTCCTTCTACTCATACTAATGATTTTATCTATGGGATTTCTCTTTATCCCCATGCACCCTGCTTTAGTATTTTACAAAGAAAACACAAAGACGATAGAAGCTTTTGTCCCCATTAAAAAAATGAAAGTTTCGAAATCATTTATACACACTCTATTCATTTATCAGACGTCGCAGAAAGGTATTTCATCACACCAGACTTTCTGATTCAGCAATACGAGATAGAATTTGAGGAATTTGGTATCGGAATGCCTTCATATGCTGTAGGCAATGAAGAGTTCGTTACTAAAGATGGTAAATACAAAATACGTAATATGGAAAACATTTTTTCTTCCCTTTCTATTCGGTTAGGTACAATTTATCCAGAGCACCAACTCGTGTGGGGTGATTCAGCAGAATACCATATTTGGTTTATTGATTATTTCGAACCCGGTTCATGGATAACGGTTCAACCGGACTATCTCAGTGTTTGGCAATGGTTGAGAGGAGAGCAAATAAATGAATACAAATAACGAAGTATTATCTCAAAAAGAACAAGATGCATTAATGGAGAAATACGATCCCGAAGCAAGAACACGCAAAGTAACCGGCATTACCGCGGCCATAGTTTTTATTGGACTATTGTCCTTTTCGTTGTTTCATTTATACACTGGAGCATTTGGGCAATTTACTGCTTATATACAACGTACCGTACATTTAGGGTTTGCATTAACTCTGGTATTTCTTTTATTCCCAGCTCGAAGAAAAACAGCTAAAAACAGTGTTCCTTGGTATGATTATTTACTCGCTCTCGCATCCGTTATCGTTTGTGGGTACTGGCCCTTTTTCTATGAGACACTTGTCCAGCAATTTGGCGGAATTAATACAGCACAACTTATTATTGGTATAGCTGCCATTCTTCTTGTATTAGAAGCTACTCGGCGAGCCGTAGGTTTACCGATTATCATCATTGCAGGAGCGTTTATGGTCTATGCACTCTTCGGGCCATATATGCCCGGTATTCTTGCCCACAGGGGCCTTAGCATTGAACAATTTGTCCATACAATGTTCTTTACGACACAAGGAATACTCGGAACCCTTTACAAGTTTCCTCAACCTTTATCTTTCTATTTCTATTGTTTGGCGCATTTTTAGTCCAAACAGGTGTCGGCAATTACTTTAATGATTTGGCTGTTTCCATCGCAGGTAGACGTATTGGCGGTCCTGCAAAGGTTGCCATTTTCTCGAGCGCACTTAATGGAACGATTTCTGGTAGCTCTGTCGCAAACACAGTCACGACCGGCGCTTATACGATTCCTATGATGAAAAGGCTCGGATACAAGCCTAACTTTGCTGGTGCTGTAGAAGCTGCCGCTTCTACAGGTGGCCAAATTATGCCACCAATCATGGGTGCTGCCGCTTTCTTAATGATTGAATTTGCTGGTGTCAGTTACTGGGAAATTGCTAGAGCAGCTATCATTCCTGCTATTTTATATTTTGCAGGCATCTGGATCATGACTCACTTCGAAGCAAAACGACTCGGCCTACTTGGTTTACCTAAAGAGGAAATTCCTAAAAAAAGCGTCATCTTCAAGAAACTTCATTTGCTTATTCCGATCTTAATCATTATTTACTTACTTTTTTCTGGCTTCAGTATCGAAAGAGCTGCTTTATGGGGAATAGGGTCGACCATTCTAGTTAGTGTATTTCTTAAAGAAACCAGAATTACACCGACTAAATTCATCTTCGCACTTACCAGTGGTGCAAGAACGGCTTTAGGCATCGCCGCCGCAACAGCATGCGCAGGTATTATCGTTGGTGTAGTTACAACAACTGGATTAGGTCTAAAAATGGGGAACATGATTGTTGGACTTGCGGGTTCACTTACAACTTCCATTGAACTTCAATTACTGTTAACACTTGTATTTACAATGATTACTTCGATTATAATCGGGATGGGATCGCCAACAACAGCTAATTACATCATTACATCAACGATTGCCTTGCCTGCTATTATCGCTTTGAATGGACAATTGGAAGTAGCAATCCCTGTTTTAGCTGCCCATATGTTCGTATTCTATTTCGGAATCGTAGCCGACATTACTCCGCCTGTAGCACTTGCAGCTTTTGCCGCCTCCGGGATATCAGGAGGGGAACCAATACGAACTGGAGTTAATGCAACGAAATTGGCAATCGCAGCGTTTATCATTCCATATATGTTTGTCTTGCAACCACAATTATTAATGATTGATTCAAATCCGCTTGAAATTGGGATTGCATTTGTATCCGCCTTCATAGGAATGATTGCAATTGGTGGATGTATGATTGGGTATTGGTACAGAAAACTATCATGGATTGAACGACTATTATCACTTGCGGCAGGACTTTTGTTAATTTATCCAGAGGGATACTCTGATTTAGCTGGACTCCTTTTATTTATTGGATTAATTGCATACCAGCTTTATACTATGAAGAAAAATGCATCACAGGACAATGATGGATCATCAGCCTCTGCATAAGTAAAGTTTATAAGGCATGCGTCGGATTTTTAGACGCATGCCTTATACTTTAGATTAAAATGTTAACTACCTACCGTATACAGTGAGCTCTAGACTAATCTCATCACCTTTTTCTGCATCGTCTGCCACACGTACAAATCCAGCTTCTTCAAAAACATGTAGTGCATGATTATTTTCATTCGAAATCGAAATCATTACACGCTCCGCTTCCATCTCTTTTTTCAAAAAAGCGACGCATGCTTGAACAAAGTCTTTCCCTCGACCTTGTCCTTTTAGCTCCGGCTTCATACCAGGAGCAATTTCAATCGCATGATCCGGCTTTTTCTTCGCTCCAAGAAAACCGATAATATGTTCTTCCTCATATATAGCAAATTGACGTGTTCCTTTCTTTCCTACTTCCAGAAAAGATTGTACATCTTTTCCTTGAGCGTCATGAAAGAACGAATAAGCCCCTTCATATTTCCATTGGTACGCAATCCATTTCGCTTGATCCTCAGACATCGCTACGAAGCGCATCTGTATGCCCCCTTAAAAATAACGTTACTGTTTGCATTTATCATATCTATGCAAACCATATAATTGTTAAATATTAGAACCTCGTCTCAGCATTGCACTTCTTTTATTGCATCCTTCGGCATCGCAGGAGTAAAGTCTGGAAATAACACATTCGTGAACCAAAGCTCAGCCGTCGAAGATTGCCATAACAAGAAATTACTTAAGCGCTTCTCACCGCCTGTACGAATAATGATATCTGGATCGGGCAACTCTTTCGTATACAAGTACCTATTAATTAATTCCTCATTTACTTCGTCGAATCCAGATTCTTGTAGGTAATTGACGACTTGCCTCATTGCGTGGACCAGTTCATTTCGACCGCCATAGTTGACAGCGAAATTGACGAATAAAGACCGATTTTCTTTTGTTTCTTCTTCTGCCTTTGCTAATGCAGCTATTGTTTCAGGAGGTAACCCTTCTCGATCACCAAAGACGCGGACTTGTATCCCCTTTTCCTTATACTCCGGTAACTTCTCCCTTAAATAGTAAACGGGTAAATTCATCAAGTATGATACTTCCTCTTGAGGACGTTTCCAGTTCTCAGTCGAAAACGCATACAGTGTTAGGACAGTAATCTTCATATCAACAGCAGTCGCAATGATCTTTTCCATTGCTTTCGCACCAGCATAATGTCCTTGGCTCCTTGTTAAGCCTTGCTTAGTCCCCCACCTCCCATTGCCATCCATCATAATCGCTATATGCATCGCACGGTCTCCTTCTTTTAATTGCCATAATAAATTACATGGATTGAGGTATACGGATGACTCATAACAGAAAAACTGTAGAAAAGGAGGCGTTACGTATGAAACACGCAACAATTTTAGCAATAAAACTTCTCATTAGCTTGTTTGCTTTTAGCATTGGATTTTTATTTTTCGCAGAAGCGACTTACTTGGACGTCGCTACATTTGCCTTGCTCATCGCCATCGTTTCCTATGTAGCCATTGACCTTATCATCCTACCTAGATTCGGAAATCAGATAGCGCTTGTAAGTGATTTTGTTCTAACTTATTTCACCGTGTGGGTTTTTGGTTCTGTTTTATTTCACAACTACATGTTAATTGCGTGGGGTAGCATTTTATCTGCCGGGATTATCACTTTCTGTGAAGTATTTGTTCATAGATACATGCTTAAGCATGTATTTAATTCGAGCAAAAGCCACACCCGAGCCCGATTTGCTTTTGACACAGAGTTTGCTGAAGAACAAGAAGTGAATTCCGTTAAAAAGAAAGAGGATTAGGTTGACCATCCTCTTTCTTTTCTTGTTCCTAACGTTATAATGACTATCCTATTATATCATAATTGAAATTTACTGAAAATATCTGCTTTATTCGCGGTTTTTCGCCACACTTTTCCATAAAACCGATGTACGCTACATAAATCATTATCCTTATCCATTCAATTCTCGTAATAAACCATTTAGTTGCGGCTTTTCTTGAATGGTTCTTATCGGAAAAATCAACGTCCAAGGCATGCTCGTTTCTGGAGGTAAATTTAACTGATCAACTGAAAATAGGTGTTCCGCAACCAATTCCCCTGCTTCTTCATAGACCACTTGCTTATTTTTAAATTCAGAAACTCTGGTTGACGTATTTTGCACAATCGCAGTCACAAGTAAGTCACCTCGATGATTTATCGCCGCTCGAACTGGGATAAACCGCTCTCCTCTGTCTGCACTTTCAGTAAAAAGGCGAATAATCTCTGCCCGATCTTCATCGGCAATTGTTCTATCCCATGCATCTTCAAATAGTAGCTGCTGCATTTAAATCCCTCCAATCTGCTTCGTATAACCGGTACATTCATGAACACGTTATATTGACTTCGCACTTGCTCTATATCAGTTCCAGTATAATGAGCAAAGACCGACATCGGTCTTAAACCATCCTTACTTAGAAGACCGGCATTGTCCATTTCTTCATCGCTATCAAGAAAAACATGTAAATAGGATTCGCTCTTTACGAACCCATGTTGTTCATACCACTTGTTCACATACACATCGTCCCTTGTCCACACTTCCAGCAATTGAAGACCCTTTTCATGTGCTATTTTCTCCGCTTTCTCAAGTAAACACTTTCCAATTCCCTTTGATTGATAATCAGGATGAACGGCAATATGCCAAATCATTCCACCCAGCTTCTCACTTCCAGAACAAACCTTCCCAGGCTCTAGCTCATACTCAACGTCAATTAAACCTACAACCACCCCATTGATTTCAGCAATAAGCTCAATTGCTGGATTATCGTAATGCTCTTTACTTCTAAGGACATGATCATAATAAGCTGTATCCAAGAAAGATAAGACTCTACAATGAACCCAACCTGTTTCATCTTCTTTTCGATATGGACGAATTTTCATAAATGAGCTCCTCACTAATCTTTACGTAATTGTTCAACTACCTCTTTTACAACTTCAATTCCTTCACTCATTTGTAAATAATTTGCGTATGCAAAAGAAAGTCGAACTGAGACTGCGCCACGCTCTCCGTAAATAAAACCTGGATTTATCACCACACCTTTTTTTCTACATGCCATCACAAGTTCTCTCCCAGATAGTCCTAGCTCTTTCTTAAAAGTAAACCAAATAAAAAAGCCGCCTAATGGGACTTTATAGTCACCAACTTCAAGCAAATGGCGATCCAACAACTCACACATATACCTCTTTCTCTGGATCAGCTCTTGTCTTAAATTACTTAGATGAACTTCGTATTCACCTGTCTTAAGCAATTCTGCACACACAGATTGTGACAAAATGCTTGATCCATAATCAGTCTGCATGCGTAAATCTGCTAACTTCCCAATAATCTCTGATGGTCCTACAAGCCAACCAAGTCGTAATGAAGGACTTAATGTTTTAGAGAAACTCCCTAAATAAAGTACTTGGCCTTCCCGATCAAATGATTTAATCGGGCGCACAGGTTTATGAAAATACAAGTCACTATAAATATCATCTTCAATAATCGGTGTTTTTGCAAGGGCCACTAGCCGCAAGAATTCTTGCCGGTCAGCATCCGTTAGTGTACGAGAGGCCGGATTGGAAAAGGTCGCATTTATGTATAGTGCATGAGCCCTTCCCTTTGGTAACACTTTTACTCCTGTGGAATAGACATCAAGAGCATTTGTCTTCATGCCGAGCGCTTCAAAAAAGTTCAAGGTATGCAAATAGGAAATAGGCTCATGATACAACGTGCTCCCCGATTGCAAAATACCTGTGCAAATTAGTTGGAGACCGTTAAGCGCACCCGACACAACGAGAATTCCCTCTGGAGAAGTATAGATTCCTTTTGCTTGTAAATGCCGACATAACTCTTGTCTAAGGTCGAAATCACCTCTTCCGTCACCATAACTTTGATTTAATTCACGTATCGACAACCTCGCAAGTGCTGCTTGCAATCGATTAACAGGAACAAGTTCCGGCGCTAAAACACCCTTGCTTAGTTGAATCAAATGCGCATCATTTTCCCATTCGTTTAGCAAGTGGACCATTTTCTTATTCCGAGGGTAAAATGACCAGTCTGTTAATTCGCTCCATACTACTCCTTTTTTCTCAACACTACCACGTTCACCTACGAACGTTCCTTGTCCTTGTTTTGCTGTTAATATCCCTTTCGCTTTCAAACGAGCTAAAGCTTCAACAATCGTGCTTCGATTCACTTTATAATGACCAGCAAGCACACTTTGCGTTGGTAACTTCATCCCGCTATACCATTCACCGTTCTTCAGTTTACCTTGATATCCAATACTATTTTTTCGACTTTGGAAGCATACTTGCCCCCTTCACTTGTTGGTATATGTTCACCATTATTTGTTGGTTTTTTTATGACAAAACTCTTTAGAATCCATTATATCAAACATAAAAGGAAGGTGTTTTTCGTTGCCTGTCATCTTAGCTTACGCCCTTGCCGTCCTCTTGTGGGCTTCAGCATTTCCAGGAATTCGTGTAGGTCTCACCCATTATGATCCGACACATTTATCGTTGTTACGCCTTCTTATTGCTGCTACTTTCCTTTTTCTTTTTGCCTTAGTGAAAAAATCCCACTTCCAAAGAAGCAGGATTTGCTAGCTATTTTTCTCCTTGGCTTTTTAGGTTTCTCCCTTTACCATACCGCCTTAAGCATCGGTGAACAAACGGTTGAGGCCGGCGCTGCCTCCCTCCTTGTCTCAACCACCCCGATTTTCTCCGCTATTCTTGCTGCACTGTTTTTCCACGAACGAATCGGGGGTCGGGGCTGGTTTGGAATGTTTTTTGCATTATTCGGTGTCTCGCTAATTGTGCTCGGTGGCGCTAATGAATTGGCCTTAGTCACGGGGCGCTCATTATTCTCATTGGTGCACTTGGAGAAAGCCTCTATTTTGTTTTTCAGCAACGCTACTTGCACACGTATGGCTTTTTACCATTAACGATCTATACAATTATTGCGGGATCAATGCCCATGCTCTTATTTCTCCCTGGATTAAGCAACGCCTTCCTCACAGCACCTACATCCGTCAATTTAACTGTCGTTTATTTAGGTCTCTTTCCGACCATCATCCCTTATTTCTGCCTCGCTTATGCGATTGCAAAAACAGGAGCCTCTGAAGCAACGAGTGTTCTATTTCTCACTCCTACTCTTACTATTTTTATCGCTTGGCTTTGGCTTCAGGAGCTGCCGACAATGATTCAGTTTATAGGGGGGTTCACTGTACTAGTGGGTGTAGGTCTTGTCATAATGAAAAAAACATCATAACTTTAATTAATTGACAAACCAATCTTCTGCTTGATTTCATGCAAGAAAGGAACGCTGAAAGCTCGTGCTTTTTCAGCTCCTTCTTGCAGGATCTTATCTAACTTGTCTGGATTAGCGGTTAATTCTTCATACCGTTCACGCGGCTCTTCTAAAAAGCGGTCTACAACTGTAAAGAGTTCATGTTTCGCTTCTCCCCAGCTAATCCCCTCTTCATAAGAACGTCTCATTGCCTCTTCCTCTGCACTAGATGCAAATTCTTTGTATAAAAGAAATACAGTTGATTCATCTGGATCTTTTGGCGCATTTGGTGGCAAGGAATTGGTTTTTATCGTGTTCACTAGCTTTTTCAATTTATTTCGCTCCGTAAACAACGGGATAATATTGCTATAACTTTTACTCATCTTTCGACCATCGAGACCTGGTAGTACGGCAACGTCATCAATATGAACATTTGGCAATAAGAATGTTTCTCCATAATTCCGGTTTATGATTCCAGCAAGGTCACGAGCAATTTCAATATGCTGTATCTGATCTTTTCCGACCGGTACAATATCTGGTTTAAATAGTAAAATATCAGACGCCATTAAAATCGGGTACGTAAACAGCCCCATATTAACCCCTTCATCCGTTTCCTTGCCTAACCGGTTGTTCTCATCTACGATCGCTTTATATGCATGAGCACGATTCATCAAACCTTTAGAAGCAAAGGTAGCCAAGATCCAGCTAAGTTCAAATACTTCCGGTATATCTGACTGGCGATATAGAACCGACTTTTCTGGGTCTACTCCAAGTGCCAACCATGCCGCAGCAATCCCTTCCGTCAATTGTTGCATCTCCGTACCGTCATGAACCTTCGTCAACCCATGGGCATTTGCAATAAAATAAAACGCTTCATGGTTTTCTGCTAACTTGAGCGCTGGCTTAATCGCGCCAATATAATTCCCTAAATGAATATTACCTGTTGGCTTAACTCCTGTTAAACTTCTCTTTTGCATCCCGTCGCTTCCTCCTTCGTTTTTAGTGAATCAAATACTCAAGAACGCAAAAAGGGCTACCCATCCTAAAAAGGACGGATAACCCGTGGTGCCACCTTTGTTCGTTCCAAAAAGAAACGCGCTCAACTCACACAGGAGCCACGCTCCGATGCGTTGTCTTTTTTAACGGCAAGACACCCGCCCAGCCTACTCAATCGTTCAGCCAGGAAGCTCAGAAGCCCATTCCGCAAACATCATGCACTAGTTCGCACCACCCACTAGCTCTCTTAAGCATTATTGCTCGCGTACTTACTCTTCGTCGTTGCTTGAATATTTCTTATACTATAGCTGAATGCAAAATAAGTTGCAACATCATTTTAAGAAAATGGAAAATTTCCCTTTCTTGTTTTCTCTAATTTATTGGTTTAGTAGGAATTTTCTCCTTAAAACACGAAAGAATGTATAAAGGAGTGATAATATGAAAGAAAACGATTTGATTGTGCAACTAGATCAACTTAGTAGCAACGATGCCCACGTTTCCTCTCAAGCAATAAAGCTTTGAGTGCCGAAAGACAAAACGCACTACCGATCTTAAGAAATACGATTCAAACAAACAAAGACGAAGATTTAGTCGCAATGGCTCTTGTCGTTATTGGAGAGATCGGCGCACCAGCAACTGAGGTCATACCTGAAACCATTGCAAAACTAACACATCACAACGAACAAAT
This sequence comes from Bacillus sp. JCM 19041, assembly GCA_001310375.1. Classification (GTDB taxonomy): domain Bacteria; phylum Bacillota; class Bacilli; order Bacillales; family Bacillaceae_D; genus Shouchella. The sequence continues at coordinate 12,087 of BAXC01000056.1, forward strand.
TCGAATGGCAGCTGCACTCTCTCTCGTACGAATTGGAAATCAAAGCATCCCCGTTTTATTAGACTTTGTTCGAGAGCCCCACACACAAGTAGCTTTATTTTGGGCTAGTTGGGCACTAACGTTAATTGAACCAAGTAAAGCCTCTGAAGAAACAGATGCCATTCTCATCAAAACAGAACAGAAAACAGAGAGCTTAATCGAAAGGCTTGCTGCACAAGAGGCACTAGCAAAACGAATGGGCAAAGAGCTTAAAAACCCTTAAAATATTGGAGTGGATGTCATGAAAATAAACGATACTGCCCTTTATTTTATCAATCATTATCAACCAACGATTTCATTTTTGCGGAACTATTATGAAAACTACCCAGAAACGTTTGAGCCTTATTTTCTTTCTCACTGCAAAGACACAGAAGAACGGCACCAACAATCAATTGATAAATATCCCCATGCATTTCACACAATAGAAGAAGTCCATACTCTTATTCCAACCATTATTAAAGAAACTGCAGAACACTATCGCACACTTTATGGGATTGATTATCCAGGTACGATTCATTTGCTTGTAGGAGGATTTGGTTCCAATGCTTATACGCACCGTCAAATCATTCCGGACATTTCATTTGCACTGGAGCGTCTCTCACCAAACATAGATGCATTATACGTTATCGTCGCTCATGAATTCGGGCATGCGACACAAAACATTTTATCCAATCAAGCTGGAATGGAATGGGAAAAAGTCCAGTGGACACATCCACTCATTTGGCTCAACCAAGAGGGGGCGGCAACACATTTTTCTCGACAAATAACCCCAGGGCTTCCAACATCCATATACTTCACTTATTCAACAGAAGGTGATGACGACTGGCTCCAATTCGCTAAAGCCAATGAACAAGCAATCAAAAAAGCATTTGCTTCTGATTACGATAACGAGACGACCGACTCCCTCTTCCGTGAATGGTTTTCTATAAATGGAGGCAGCCGTTTTGGTCATAGTAGGCTTGCTTACTTTCTTGGTGATCTCTTCTTCCAACAACAAATCGATCGTCTTGGAGAGAAAGAAGCCATTATAGCTTGGCGGAAACCATCCTTTTTAGACGACATCAGCAAGTGGCTTAGACAGGGATAGTTCACGTCTCCCATTTAAGTTGTCTACCTCCTATGATGTGGTAATGTAAATGATAAACTTCTTATGACGGTTTCATAAACGATACCAAGTTACAATAAAGTGCATACTTGTGCCCCTGTTTGGATCAAAATAAACTAGTAGTAACAAATAACAAATCGGGTCGCCAGTAAGACCGAAAAGGGGCATAAAGATGAGCAACGTAAAAGTAGCAGTTATTTACTATAGTTCAACAGGTACGAACTACCAATTGGCACAGTGGCTGAAGCGGCCGCAAAAGAAACAGGTGCAGAAGTAAAGGTATTAAAATTCCCTGAGCTTGCACCTGATGTTGCAATTGATTCAAACCCTGCATGGCGAGCTCATGTAGAAGCTACAAAAGACGTACCTGAAGTAACACCAGAGGATATGGAGTGGGCTGATGCATTTATCTTTAGTGTTCCTTCTCGCTTCGGTAACGTACCTGGGCAAACAAAACAATTCTTTGATACACTTGGCGGACTATGGGCAGGCGGAAAGCTTGCTAATAAAGTGGTAAGTGCAATGTCTTCAGCTGCAAATGCACATGGCGGACAAGAAGCAACTATCCTTTCCCTTTATACATCGATGTACCATTGGGGAGCAATCGTGGCTGCGCCTGGTTACACGGATCCAGTTATCTTCTCATCAGGTGGTAACCCATACGGAACAAGCGTTACTCTTGATCAAGAAGGCAATATGCAAGAAAACGCGGAAGAAGCGGTTAAACATCAAGCTAAACGCACAGCAACTGTTGCTGGCTGGGTAAAAGCTGGTCAATAACATGTATGAAAAAGGAACCTTTTGAAGGTTCCTTTTAATTTATATAGAAGAGTAATATACACGAGCATCAAATCACCAATATCACTCTTCTTTAAGCGACGATAAAACATCGGCTTTACTCGCACTTATACTAGCGATCCAAGCAGCAATTAGACTTAGGAACATACTAGCTATTATCGCAGCGATCATATAGAGTATTGGCATGTGGAAATCCATGAATCCTTGCATCTGGTTAGACTGACTCGTAACATAAATTAACATTGCAGCCGTTACAATACCTCCAAGTACTCCCGCTATGCCAATAAGCAACCCTTCAATGAGTACCACCGTTTTAACTTGTTGTTTTGTATAACCGAGCGCTCGCATCACCCCAATTTCTACTGTGCGTTCTAGCGTGTTCATTATGAGCGTATTCGCTGTACCAACGCTTGCCAAGCCAATAACTATTAGAAGCATGACTAGTATAAGTTGGTTCATACCAGTTAACGCCGAAGTTGTTGATTCAATTTCATCTTCTACCGTTTCAACTTTTGATAAATGTCCACCGAAACCAGACCATAATTCGTTACGGAAAACGGACTCACTAATGTTTCCATTTACAGTAAGAAGTAAATCAAATGAATTCTCCCATCCGAATAGATCCTTTAAAACATCCTCACTCATAAAGGCTACATAACCAGATGCGTGCGATGTTTGAACAACGTCAATCACTTTAAATTCTTGCAAGCCATTTGGGGTATTTATTGAAAGAGACTGCCCAACTTCTCCGTCCCATTCAGCAAAAGCGCGTTCCCCAAGGACTACCGTCTGATGCCCTGCTATTTCCTCATACAATTTCGGATTACTCGGATCTTCAAATAATGAAGGCCCCTCTTCATTTACTGACAGAACAGAAAACTGCCTACTTTTTCCACTGCTAGTTTCCCAGGTGATCGGTGTCGCTATTGTCAAAGGGGCAACTTCTTTAACCCAATCATATGACATCATTGTTTCAATATCTTCGCTTGTCCAAGGAGTCTCTGATGTCACTCGCACATCTCCACCAAACGTCTTTCTAATTTCCTGTTCATATTGCTGTGGCGCAGCCTCAATAGCCGTACCAAGTAGCAAGATAACGGAAATCCCAACCGCTATTATCGAACTTGTATTTGCATTCCGATTGAGTTGTTGCCCTACATTCTTAACTGCCAGCAACCCTGCAGAAGAAAACAAAACCTGAAGTAAAGGCTTAGCCAAGTAACTAACACCAAGCAACAAGAATGGGAATAACAGGACCACACTTACTAAAAGAAACAGATAAGAAATCGTATGATCGATAAAGATAAAACCTAATAGAACAGTCCCAATAATTGCTCTGATTTTATACATACTTGAAAACGAATTTGACCCGCTACCTCTTTTTAACGTTAAAAGGATCGACGTTTTCCCTGCTCTATATATAGGAAAAAGCGCAAAAACGATTGGAAAAAGCAATCCAATACCGGTCGCAACAATAATTGGTGTTTGCCAATTTAGCGTATAGACCATATCAAACTCAAACACGCCCAAGAGTGTCTGCATAAATACATCGCCCAGCCCTACACCTAGAGGAACACCGATTGCGGTTCCTAAACTGGCTAAAAGAAGCATTTCAATGAAAATAAGCTTTGATACATCATACTGTTTCATGCCTAAACTCTTCATAATCGCAAATTCTTTTTCCCTTTCCAAAACACTTGTGTAGATCATATTAAACACAATAAAACCACTTATAAAGATTGCCAAGCCAGCTACTAAATAAAAGAATGTATAAAGACCTGCGATATCATTACTTTCTCGATCATCAGCAACAACAGGTTGTATATAAGCGTTAGATTGATAAAAATCTGTTTGAAGTGATTGAAAAAACGTCTCGTCCTCACCATTCGTTTGGAGACGCACATACGAAAGATCATTCTCCATTCCTGTCCAATCTCGTAATAAATGTAAAGGGACCATTACGCGAAAGCTCGTTGATTGAGCGCCATCCCAATCACTCGGACTAGCAAGCAATTGATTGTATTCAACAATCGCTGAAATTGTAGCCTCACCCATATCTGCAAAACGAACGTATCCCCTACACGCTTATCTAAAAGATCGGCAATAACCTTCGGTAAAACAACTCCGGTATTATCTAATTCTCCTTCAATAACTGGAAGCTTCAGTAATGGACTGTTTTGGTTGTCTACACCTGTAAGTCTTACAGATCGTTGATTTAGCGAGTGATCTCCTTCAAGTTCAAAAAACGCTTGCTTATCAAGCGCCATTAACATATCTGTAACACTAGAGTCATTTCTTACAGACGATAATAACTCTTCATTGAATGTATAGTCATCACTCAAAATCCAATAATCGGCATTGGCTACATACATTTGCTCATAATAATTAAACACATCATTTGTTGTTTTGTCGGCTATTAACATGGAAGTAACAAAAGCAATTCCTAAAACAAGCGACAGCAACGTCAATGCAAATCGTTTCTTCTTTTCTATAATGTTACGCCATGAAATCCGCCATATACTCAGCATACCGCTCATCCTCCTTAGCAATAACTCGTTCAACCTTTCCATCTCTAAAAAGAATGATACGATCAGCGAATCTAGCTGCAAAAAGATCATGAGTGACCATAACGATTGTTTGTTTCCACTTTTGGTTAAACTCTTTAAAAAAAAGTGAGAACCTCTTCTGCCCTTTCCCGATCTAAATTTCCAGTAGGTTCATCAGCTAATAAAACTGCAGGCTGATTTACCATTGCTCTCGCAATCGCAACTCGCTGTTGCTGGCCACCACTAAGGAGATTTGCTCTTTTCCCACTAAACTCTGTTAAACCTACAACATGTATAAAATCTTGAATAATTTCCTTATTCTTCTCCGTTAGTTTCCCAGCAGCATAAAATGGGAAGGCAATGTTTTCTTCTACAGTGAGCGTTGGCAGCAATTGATAATTTTGAAAAACAAACCCTACATTTTCTCTGCGGAAAATGGTTCTTTCTTTTTCCGTCATTCGGTTCAAGTTGTGTTGGTTTACATCAATTTCTCCATCATTCGAAACATCCAGTCCTCCTAGCAAATGCAGCAAAGTGCTCTTACCGGAACCACTTGGTCCCATAATCGCAACAAATTCCCCAGCTTTAATTTTTAAATCGACGCCTCTTAACACTTGAGTTTGTTCTTCTCCATGCAAAAAATCTTTTTCTACTCCACTGACTTGGATCATCTTCTTCATCGCCTCCATATCTAAGCTCATTATATAAAGGCGCACTCTCATATTTTAGTCATACTGATCATCACTATTTCATGACGCCTGTCATAAAAAGGTAAAAACTTTGAGACGGATACGAAGTACAGTTTAAAACCACATAAATTTAAAACGTCGTGAATAGAGAAAGAAATACGTAAAAAGTAACGCTATTCATCCTGACGCGCCTTCTTATTCAAGTTGCTTTTCAGTCTTCTACAAACAAAACGTTTTTGACTAAACGAAAAAGCCCTTCACCTAAACAGTGAAGGACTCATTTTCGTTACTGTAATTGTTCTTTAAATTGATATTTGTTTCACAATTAGGCCCGTTTTGCGGAATAAACCTATTGATTCCTAACTGTTAATCCTCGACTAGTGACTAAATGGAGAATTCGAATAAAACCGACTCATTATTCAGAAAACTACCTTAACTATCATCGTAATATGGAGTTAATAATATTGCGTGTTAACAAACTTATTAATTTGATGCATAGTTGTGCTTGACGATATTTGCTATCCGTTTTTGTTCAAGGAGTCAATCATGCTAATCGGTAACACAGTAGGACATTACCGAATTTGAATACCTTAGTTCTCACCAATTTTAATAGCTTGCAATCCGTAATGTTTTTGAAATAAGGCTTGCCTCCACCTAATATGACAGGATTGACTATTATTTGATATTCATCCACCAAACTGAAGTTTGTTAAAAAGGATACAAAGTCTGAGCTTCCTAAGATAACCAGATCTTTCCCCGGCTGTTGCTTAAGCTCCATAATATAATCGTTTACTTTCTCCTTAATAACCGTAGTGTCATTCAAGTCCACATTATTTAATGTACTTGAAAACACGACTTTAGGCAAATCGTTCATTCTTTCCGCAACAACTGGGAACTTCTCTTTTGCAAATTCAGTAGACCAAAAACTCTTCATGTGCTGATACGTCTTTCTTCCGTACAAAATGGCATCAACAGAATACAGTATCTCTTCCGCATACTTATGATATTCATCATCAACATGATGCCAGTCCAATTCCTAATTCGTTCCTTCGATGAAACCATCAAGCGATATCATCATTTGACTAATGATCTTTCTCATTTTTTCCTCCTAACATACAGTAATGTAACCTCAATTTGTCATTCAGTAAGGACAGCAAGATTCCCCAGTGTAGATCTTAAACTCGGTGGAAGCCATGAAACCAATGCTTCCGGATTCAAGAATGTCTGATAGAAGGTTTGTGGTGATGCCATAACTACTCTTATAGCAGAATCTACTTTATTACTTGACGGATTTGTCATGATAAAAAATCTTCTTTCTGTCACTGAGTTGATTTTTAAAGTTTATCACATATGAGTGCTAAAAATTTCTTCTAGCTTGCTAACCCTCCCCGTCTATAAAAAAACGCGCGTTCGATTAACTTTAGTATAATCGAACGCGCACAATTTTTAATTGTAATTAAACGACTTTATTGTCACTCAACAATTAGTAAAAGATTTTTTTCTATTATCTACTCCACCGTCACGCTCTTCGCCAAGTTACGTGGCTTATCAACGTCGCAGCCTCTGTGCAGCGCTGCATAATAAGCAATAAGCTGAGTTGGAATAACCGATACTAGTGGCGCCAAAACTTCATGGACGCGCGGCAGGACAACTGTGTCGCCCTCTTGGTTAAGACCTTCCATAGAGATGATAACCGTTGCTGCTCCACGGCTCGCCACTTCTTGGACGTTTCCGCGAATGCTCAAGTTCACATGCTTTTGTGTTGCAAGGGCAATAACTGGTGTACCGTCTTCAATTAGAGCGATTGTACCGTGCTTAAGCTCGCCACCTGCAAATCCTTCAGCTTGGATATACGAGATCTCCTTAAGCTTTAAAGCACCTTCCATTGCGACAAAGTAGTCAGCAGAACGACCAATAAAGAAAGCGTTGCGCGTTACAGACAAGTAGTCACGTGCAATTTTCTCAAATTCTTCTTTCTGATTACATAAAGCTTCCATCGCATTTGCAGCAATTCCTAATTCTTGGAGTGGATCGAAATCAAGTTCTTCCCCTGCAGCATAAGCAGTATCTACTGCAAGCAGCGTTAGAACAGCCATTTGTGCTGTATATGCTTTTGTTGAAGCAACAGCAATCTCTGGACCTGCAAATGTGTGCAGCGTGAAGTCCGCTTCACGAGAAAGTGTTGAACCAGGTACATTTGTAATCGTCAGCGTCCGGTGGCCTTGTTTCTTCACGTCAACAAGTACACCACGGGAATCTGCTGTTTCTCCACTTTGGGAGATAAACACAAAGAGTGGTTTTTCGGATAAAAGCGGCATATTGTACAAGAATTCACTTGCAATATGCACCTCTGTTGGTTTTTTTGCAATGCCTTCAATCAATTGTTTCCCTACAAGACCGGCGTGGTAACTTGTTCCTGCAGCAATAACATAAATGCGATCGGCTTCTTGCATCGCCGCACGAATATCCGCATCTAGGCGCGTGCTTCCATCTTCATGCTGGTATTTCTGAATGATGTTCCGAATAACGATCGGTTGCTCATCAACTTCTTTTAGCATGAAATGGTCATACGTGCCTTTTTCAATATCGCTTGCATCTAGCTCTGCCGTGTATGGTTTACGATCTTGAACGTCTCCAGAAAGGGTTTTAATCACAATTCCATCACGCTTCACCAAAACAAGTTCCTCATCCATGATTTCAACAAATTGATCTGTTACATTTAACATTGCCATCGCATCAGACGCTATTACATTCACGCCTTCACCAACACCAATTAATAGAGGACTTTTATTTTTTCCGACAAAAATCGTTTCCGGGTCTTCTTTATCGAGAAGAGCAATCGCATAAGAACCCTTCATTAGTGAGAGCGCTTTGCTTACTGCTTCTTCTGTCGTTAAGCCTTCCTGTGACAATTGTTCAATGAATTGAACAATCACTTCCGTATCCGTATCACTTTGCAATTGTACATCACCGAGGTACTCACGCTTAATCTGTTGATAGTTTTCAATCACACCATTGTGTACTAAAGTAAAACGCTTTGTTGTGCTTTGATGTGGGTGTGCATTCGTTTGACTTGGTACACCATGTGTTGCCCAGCGAGTATGACCAATTCCTACCGTCGTTTCCACACTCATATCAACAGCGTCACGTAAAGTTGCAATACGTCCTTTTTCTTTAAACACATGCATGCCGTCTTCTGTACGGACTGCAATACCGGCAGAGTCATACCCACGGTATTCTAACTTCTCCAATCCGTTCAACAAGATTTCCTTTGCGTCCTCGTTTCCGATGTAACCTACAATTCCACACATAATTCGTGTCCTCCCATAGTGGAGCATGGTTCTGCAGGGGCAGACCTGCCCCCACTCTTTGAATTTTGTGTATGCTACTTTTGACTTTGTGCAACAAGTCACCTTGTTGTTTTAGACAAAAGCTTGCGGCTGTCACACGCAGCCGGAGGGAATCCGCCGAACAATCGATTAGCCTCTCCTCGTCAACTGGCCTCTTGCCAGTCCTGGCGCTTTTTTGTATGAACCTAACAGAAAAGTCATACAAGCTACATCTTAAATCATAGAAGAACATGCGTCAATCGATTTCATTTGTTCTTCACATTTTTAAATTATGCGCGAATTTTTATTATGGTACCCCATTTTGCTATACTTCTTTAGAGGGGAGTGAATGACATGCATATACACCCATTCGCTATTTCGGCTTAATTCGGGGACGAATGCCAATGCCCGTGATGTGCAATTGACACGTATTGCCGGAGCCTGGGGTGATGCCCGGTCTACAGTGTTGGTACAATAAAAAAACCAACAGAGGTTCGGATTCCTATTGGATGAAGGTGGAGGCAAAAGTAATCGCATTAGCGTGAATGAGTCACTCATTGTACAAAGCCTAGGGAAAGTGCTACCCGCACGGAAAAAGAAACGGAACCCGGTCACCTAGATGTTATGAAAAACATTCTAGGAGGACTATCCATGGGTCGAAAAAGCGAAAATTCAGGATTTTTTTGCATGAACTGTAATGAGAGTGTACTACCTTTAACCAATGGCAGCTATCGAAATCACTGTCCGTTTTGTCTCTTTTCCAAACATGTTGATGAGATGCCGGGTGACAGATCTAGTGAGTGCTTGGGATTAATGAAACCAGTAGACCTAATTTACCACTCAAAAAAAGGCTACCAACTTCTACATCAGTGCTTGTCATGTAATAAAATACAGCGTAATCGTATAGCTAGAGACACTCTACAAGCAGACGATGTTATTACTATGAATAGGATTACACAAACAAAACAGTCACTGCCCTAATCAGGCAGTGACTGTTTTTATCTTAAGCACCTAGCTGCTCTTTTACCACTTTAACAATTTGGTTCACATACGTTTCGCATAGCTCATCTGTTTTTGCTTCGACCATAACGCGGACGAGCGGCTCCGTGCCAGAAGGACGGACGAGGACGCGTCCGTCTCCATTCATTTCCGCTTCCACTTGTGCAATCGCTTCTTTTACTTGATCATTTTCTTTCACTGCATCGCGATCAGTAACACGTACATTAACGAGACATTGTGGAAAGCTTTCATTTCTGCCGCAAGCTCAGATAACTTTTTTCCTGTTTGCTTCATAATATTTACAAGTTGTACGCCAGATAACAAGCCATCTCCAGTCGTATTATGATCTAGAAAAATAATATGACCGGACTGTTCCCCGCCTAAGTTATAGTTCCCTTTACGCATTTCTTCCATAACATAACGGTCACCTACAGCAGTCTGCTTTGTCTGGATTTGTTTTGCCTCTAGCGCTTTGTAAAAACCAAGATTACTCATCACTGTCGAAACAACAGTATTGTTATTTAAACGTCCTTGTTGTTTTAAATACGAAGCAATGATGAACATGATTTTATCACCATCTACAATTAAACCATTTTCATCTACCGCAATTAGACGATCCGCGTCACCATCAAACGCCAAACCGATATCCGCTTGCTTCTCAACAACTAACTTCGCTAATTTCTCTGGGTGTGTTGATCCACAGCAATCATTAATATTCACTCCGTTTGGAGAAGAAGCCATTGAAGAAATGTCCGCTTCAAGATCAGCCAATACATGTGTCGCAAGAGTAGATGCTGCCCCGTTCGCACAATCAATTGCCACGTGAATTCCATCAAAGTCACCACTGACAGTTTGCTTGAGGAATTGCATGTACTTTTGAGCACCTTCATAGTAATCATTTAGCTGTCCGAGCGCTCCACCAGTCGGACGCGGCATCGTGTCTTCTCCTTCGATCAAGGCTTCGACCTCTTCTTCCTGAGAATCAAGCAACTTAAAACCATCAGAACCAAAGAACTTAATCCCATTGTCTTCAACTGGATTATGTGATGCAGAAATCATAATCCTGCCGTAGCACTCAGCTGTTTCGTTAAAAAGGCAACCCCCGGTGTCGAGATAACTCCGATACGCATCACTTCAACCCCAATTGAAATGAGACCTGCAGTTAAAGCAGCTTCAAGCATTTCTCCAGAAATACGCGTATCTCGCCCTATCAATACCTTTGGTTGTTCCACTTCCTTTGTCAGCACGTAGCCGCCTGCACGCCCCAACTTAAATGCAAGCTCGGGCGTGAGCTCCGTATTCGCTACACCCCTCACTCCGTCTGTTCCAAAATATTTACCCATCTTATATCGCTCCTTCTTTACCGCTTTCCAAATCATTCACTGAAACGCAATCTTGTTTCATCCTCACCTAGTTCAAACCGTATATATGAAGGTCCTGTAATTGATAAAGGGAGCGATTGCTCACCTTCGTGTGATCCACTGGCATCGACCTTAAGCTGAATCTCATTTGCTGTCAGACGGGCAAGTCTCGACTGCGTACCGTAAGCAGTTACTGTAATAGCAGATGCAACATCGTCAGCAAATGTCACGGTTTCTTCCGCCCCTACAATCTCGATTGGAACAGCATCAAACTCTAGTTCTTCTTCTTCCGCTATTGTAAAACGTACATTCACTTCCTCAGGATCAATACGTTCTGCATCTTCAGGTACTTGCAATGCCGTCACTATTTCGCCACTTTCATCAATCTCACTAAGATCAACCGGCTCACTTTCCACAAATTCAATTTCTTCTAATACGTTTGTCGTCCCATAAACACTTACTTCATTAGGCTCAATTGTCACTTCATCAATGCTGAGTCCATCAGGCAATTCATTTTCCCTTAACATTTTCACTGGCACAAGCTTATTAGGCTAGTGAGCGGAACCGTGACAGACACAAAATTAGGATCAGATTGAACTTCTATCTCCTGGCCATTTTCGTCATAAAAATGGACTGGATAATCTTCTTCTATCGTTTCATCAGCATCAGCCAAATCAACAAACACTTTCACTTCCTCGATGGATTGAAGTGTATCTCGATCGGCTGTCACATCTACATTGACCGGATTCACAACTGGTGAACCAAGGGCTTGATCCTCACTTATTTCATCTGTATTCTCTAGTTCAACATGTACAGGAAAAGATGCCGTTTGTTTCTCCCGAAGTTCAATCCGAACAACTTGCGGTTGTGTCGAGACCGATAGATCACTCGGGAAATTACGAGTATTTACCGCTAAAACATGTTCTCCTTCTGTTTCTACTTCAGACGCATCAACAAACACTTCCGTAGAACGATTGCTTGTCAATTGAAATAAAGAAATCGACACTTGTGAACCTTGTAGCTCTATACTAACCGTCTCCGGCTGGTCAATGAGTTCAAATCGCTCTTCGTCATAATGAACTTCCAACGGTTCATTCTCAATCGTATACGGAGCACTCGGTACTTCCGGCAACAGCGAAGGAGAACCTACATTATTTTGGTTCACCATAATAAACAGCATCAACGCGATAAAAAAAGCTAAAATCCGAACAAACCATATACTATTAAACAGCTTATCCATCTTTTTTCCCTCCCCACTGCCATCGACTCTCGGAGGTTGATGTTGTCTTAATCAGATTTTGCTCCAATAATTCTCTTAACTGTTCTTCCGTTAAATTGCGATAAAGCGCTCCTCTTTTGGAAATTGATATAGCACCTGTTTCTTCTGAGACAATTAATGTGATACAATCGGTCACTTCACTTACACCAAGTGCAGCGCGATGACGCGTGCCAAGCTCTTTCGAAATCGAACTATCTTCTGACAACGGTAAATAACATCCCGCTGCCAAAATCCGATCATTTTTAAGAACAACCGCTCCGTCATGCAGTGGTGTGTTTGGTATAAAGATATTAATCAACAGTTCTGATGTAACAACCGCTTGCATCGGTATGCCCGACTCCGCATAATCATTTAATCCTGTATCTCTTTCAATTGACACTAGTGCGCCTATTCTCCGTTTCCCCATATAATTGGATGCTTTAACAAGCGCATTAATTGTTTCTTGCATCGCGTCGTTCTTCGGTGCGGATCGACTTGTAAACAAACGACTTCTTCCAAGCTGTTCCAATCCTCGCCGTAATTCCGGCTGGAAGATAATGATGATCGCCAGCAAGCCAAAAGTGGCTGTTTGCCTCGTAATAAATTCCAATGTACTAAGTCCTAAGAAATTACTAATAAACCATATAATAAAGATGGCCGCAATTCCTTTAACAAGCTGAACAGCTCTTGTCCCGCGGATAATCATAATCAGTTTGTATACAACATATGTAACAAGCAATATGTCGACAATCTGTCCAATATATGCAAGCCACGGAAGATTGTCAAAATTTATTGTAAACATGCATGCCCTCCATGTTTATTTCCTCTTCTTTTCCTACCATCGACAACTTCGTTCAATCTTAAACGACTTTATTGCCAAACGTAACTAGTATATCATTAAATTCTTTAAAAAATAAGAGAGCCCTTGTATTCATACAAGAACTCCGCTAATTCTCACGATTACTCGTAATATTTATTTCATTTTATCAATCGCCATTAAAGACAGACACAACTTCAGTGAAAAACCCTTTAATATTATACCAAATCCACGATAAGGCTTGATCAACAACTTCAATCTCACCCGTCACTTGGTTAGGCGACGTATATAATGATTCACTACTGAACTGACTGTTTAAGAGCAAGACGTCCCCTTCGACTTCTCCCTCAAGCTCTAAGGTACCATTGCGAACCATCAAATCGCCCTTAATTACTTCTCCTTCTGGTACAAGAACAACTCCAGCTTCTTTATCAATTACAAAAGGGCCATTGCCCGAAACGACGATTCCACTTGAAGCATTACCCCACGCTGAGAAAACTGCGGTAGACATCATTAACATAAAAACCGCTGCCGCAACTAAAATAGGGTGACGTCGCAAAAGTTTTTTAACTTTTGATGTTTGCTTCTGTTTCGGTAGGTTCGCCATAATACCTGCAGTTAAGTTAGCTGGTGCTTCTATATGAGAAGAACTTTGAATAAATGCAATGGATTTTTTTAACTCGTGAAAGTGTTCCTTACAACTATGACACGATTCCAAATGAGCATCCAGTTGTTCTTTTTGTTCTTTTGTTGCATCACCGTCTAAATAGATGTGCATAAGTTCAATGTGAGAATGACAACTCATGTTTTGCCACCCCTCCTTTATTATACATGGCGCATCCGCTTACGAAGCGCTTCCCTGCCACGGTGAATGCGTGTTTTCACTGTCGCTACAGGCATATCCATAATCTCGCTAATTTCTTTTAATGATAAATCCTCAATATACTTTAGAATAATTGCTGTTCTATACTTTGGAGGAAGCTCGTTAATTTCTGATTGAATCCACTCTTGCAACTCCATTTGGACAACTTGTTCTTCAGGTAAATCATCTGTTGCAGCAAGCTGTGACTCGTAAGTCATATTCTCGGTTCCTTTAACCGTCTCCTGCAAATAAAAGTCCGGTTTCCGCTTTCGTAAACGGTCAATTGCCACATTCGTCGCAATGCGAAAAAGCCAAGTAGAGAACTTTCTCGTTGTGTCATACTTATCTAAATTCGTGTACGCTCGAAGAAATGCCTCTTGCGCCACATCTTGAGCTTCCTGGGCATGACCAACCATACGATATGCAACCTGATACACTTTGTCCTTATACAGATCAACTAACTCGGCAAAAGCTTGCTCATCCCCTTGTTTGATTTCCTTTATCAGTCTTTTTGTTAACGAGTCCATTTCATCCCCTACCTACAATTATCTTACGGAACTACCCGACAGTTAGTTTCATTTTAAATAATAACAGAAATTTTATCTTTTTTCTAAAAAAAGCAGGAATTTCGGGTAAAATCCAGTATTCTAACAGAAAAGGGAGGTAGAGCTATGGCTAACGCGCATCTGATTAAACCGTTATCACGTTCAATCGAAGACGTTCGAATGGAGTTAAACGATTCAGCAGCTGTTCATCCGCTTAGCTCGCCACATATTATAATGTTAAGCCAAAGATTAGACCATTTACTGAATCAATACGAAAACCTCTCAAATAATTAGTAACAAAAAATATTTATTCAATATAAAGAAGAGCGGCCGCTTGGCCGCTCTTCTTCAATATATACAATGGAGCCTAGCGGGATCGAACCGCTGACCTCCTGCGTGCAAAGCAGGCGCTCTCCCAGCTGAGCTAAGGCCCCTAACAAAAAACGGCTATAAAAGCCGTTTTCGGATGAGCCATGAAGGATTCGAACCTTCGACCCTCTGATTAAAAGTCAGATGCTCTACCAACTGAGCTAATGGCTCATATGGCTGGGCTACCTGGGATCGAACCAGGGAATGACGGAATCAAAATCCGTTGCCTTACCGCTTGGCTATAGCCCAACAATATAGAAAATAAAATGGTGGAGGGGGACGGATTCGAACCGCCGAACCCGGAGGGAGCGGATTTACAGTCCGCCGCGTTTAGCCACTTCGCTACCCCTCCACGAAAGGAGAATATAATATGGTGGAGGATGACGGGATCGAACCGCCGACCCCCTGCTTGTAAGGCAGGTGCTCTCCCAGCTGAGCTAATCCTCCATTTTAGCTTCAGATAAGCGGCGAATTTCTTCGTCTAGTTCGCGTTCTCATTCGGTCACGTACGTTTGTACGCTCACTCATTCAAACACTTCCCATCCTCGAACTTCTTGCTTCTCTTTGCCAATCTAATCTTCATGAAATTTACGACTGCAGATAAGCGACAAACCCGCTTTACTTCAATCTATACAATAAATATGTATGCCCGGCAGCGTTCTACTCTCACAGGGGGAAGCCCCCAACTACCATCGACGCGAAAGAGCTTAACGGCCGTGTTCGGCATGGGAACGGGTGTGACCTCTTTGCCATTGCCACCGGACTCTGCTTCAGATAAATTTACTTTTCTTCGCAGTTTATTTATGTTCAGATAACCACATCTTATGATTACCCATTATCTTTTAAAATAAACAACTTGTCTACTTTAAAAAATGACCCGTACGGGATTCGAACCCGTGATACCGCCGTGAAAGGGCGGTGTCTTAACCGCTTGACCAACGGGCCGTTACTGACAAATAATATATTAACAAACTGCAGTAGCGAATGCAACTGTTTTTTATATTTTATTTTCCCGTTTTCTTATCTTTTTATAGTATAGACCATTTCATTTAAATTATATCGGTCTTTTACCTACTTCCAGCCCAGATTTGTCGCCAAAATGCTTGCTTTGCATAAGGTATATTATTCCTAATAAAAAGGTGGTGTACACACATGGTTACTACGGCGGAGGTTACGGCGGTTACGGTTGCTGCGAAGGTTACGGCTACGGCGGTGGTTACGGCGGCGGCAATTCTTGTGGCGGTGGCTACGGTGGCGGCTTTGCGCTAATCGTTGTTTTATTCATCCTTCTTATCATCATTGGAGCAGCTTACGTAAATTAAAAACTCGTGCATCCACTGAATCGGAAAGCAAGCTGTCATACAGCTTGCTTTCTTTTTTACAATAATCGACATACATTTTGGTTAGACTGATTTAGTGTTAGTAAGAACCGTACCAAAGGGAATCGTTTTAAGCTGAATGATTTTGCCCTCTCCATTTCTCTTTAATTGGAGAATCACTTCACTCCCTGGTTCAACCTTGTACTAGCCCTTTCAAGCTTTCGTAGTTCTTTACCGCTTTTCCATT
>BAXC01000057.1 GCA_001310375.1 Bacillus sp. JCM 19041
CCCACTTAACACCTGGGTGAATCTTTCCATACTCTCGTTTTCTCGCCATTGTAACCCCCCTTATTCAGTTAACGCACTTAATTCCTTACCTTTTTTTCCAATTGCTGACGTGCTGTATTCATCATTGAATCAAGTAACCCCTTAACCGTAGGAAGATCATCAATTAACCCGGCAATTTGCCCGCTATTCATAAACCCATTGGTTTCATCGCCTTCCACCGCTCCTAATCGGTGCTGATGTTCAGACGTATGTGTCCGATATGCTTGTTCATCTAAACGTGACTCTACTTGCAACAACTTTTCAGAGTAAATGCCTTTAAGCACACGCCGCACTTGACCGTGGGAGCGACCAAGAACAATGGTAGACAGTTCTGTTGCTTGCAATACTTTCTCTTTGTATATTGCATGATATGGAGCTTCTTCTGTAGCGATAAAACGAGTACCCATTTGTACACCAGAGGCACCAAGCATCCATGCTGCTGCTAACCCAAAGCCATCAGCAATCCCTCCTGCAGCCACAACAGGAATACTCACATGTTTGCATATTTGCGGAACGAGGGTAAACGTCGTCAACTCAGCTGGAGAGTTAATCCCGGCGGCCTCATAACCTTCCGCTACAAGGATATCAGCACCGGCTGCTTCTGCCTTTGTCGCATGGCCTACGCTCGCTACAACAGCCATTACCGTGATCCCGTTCTCTTTCAGAATCGGAATAAACGGCTTCGGATTCCCCGCAGAAAGAGAAACGACTTTAATATCATGTTTGATCGCTAAATCCACTAGTTCTTTAGAGTGCGTATTAACTGATAGCGGAATATTAAGTGCAAATGGTTTATCCGTCCGAGCTTTTGTTTCTAAAATTAACCTATCGACAACTTTAGGTTCCATTGTTCCACAGCCAATCGTTCCAAGACCTCCAGCTTCAGAAACACTTGCAACTAAAGCAGGCGCACTGATATTACCCATTCCTCCTTGCACAATAGGGTACTTGATATTTAGTTGTTTCAACATATCCTTCACCCCTCTTATTCTTTTACAATTAGCGGATGGTCACTAGCATCATAATTTTCTTCTTTTTGACGCATGTCATTGTCTTGCTTAAAGACATGTTCAAAGAAGCGACTCGCCGGTTCCGCTAACAACTTATAGTACTGTTTGAATAGAAGCATCGCTTCGTTTCCGTTCCAATTTGATGGCAACAATTCTTTTGGCAAACCAGGATCAATAAATAAGAATTTCCGATATTCGTGAACAAGCTTTGTCCGAATGACGAAACAATCGGCATCACTCATTTCATTGCGGTCCATTAAACTTTGATGAGCAATAAACGAACGGCTATACTGAGTAATGAACGTCTCATACTTTTCCTGTATATCATCCAATGGCCAGCTTTTTTCTACTAATCGCTCATTCTTTTCCGATTTATAAATCCCCTCGAAGAAATCAACATATTCTTCAATCTCATATTTCTCGATTAACGCATCCACCCGTTTCTCTAACGGATTTGGCGAAATCCAACATGAAGCTGAAAAACTACCAAATCCACTCCATAACAATTCCTTTCTTAACTCATCGCGAACTTGTCTTTGGTCTTCTGGTATTTTATAAAGCAACATACGCCATTTCCCATCCCAGGCATGTTCTTCAAATTTAAAAATGCGATCGCCTGCTTCGTCCATTCGGTCAACTCCACGGGGGGTTAAGGAATAAAAACTTTTTGCCCCTTGTCTTTCCGATTGAAGCCACCCTTGCTTAACCATTCGAGAAACGGCAACCCGAACTCCTTGCTCATTGTGACCAAATTCTGTTAGCAAGCGAATTAAACTTCCAATCCACACCTTGCTGCCATAATGGCGTATATAATCTCCGTATATGGTAAAAATCATTGATTGCGTATTAGCACCCATAAGCTTCACTCTTCCTAACGTTTTTTCCACGGTTGATACAATTCCATTATATCGCTTATGGGACGATTCGCAATGCTAGTTTCCAGAAAAGACTGGTTTTCTTTTTTCAGAGAAAGCGAGAAGCGCTTCTTTCCGATCTTCACTATGAAGTGTGAGCTCATACGCTTTCGCTTCAAGTGCGAGACCTGTTTGAAGATCAACGTTCCCAGCTTGTTTAATCGCAAAGTTTGCTTGTCGCAACGCGATCGGTGCATTCTTCAACATCGCCATTGCTAATTCCCTTGCTTCACCCATAAGTTGTTCTTGTGAAACAACAGAAAGAACTAATCCAAGCTCCTTTGCTTCCATAGCAGTTAACCGTTTAGCAGTTAAAATTAATTCTTTTGCTTTCATTTCCCCTACGACTCTTGGCAAACGCTGTGTACCACCAGCTCCCGGTATAATCCCCCAGCTCGTTTCGGTCAGTCCCATCACTGCATTTTCTGTACAAATTGCAAAATCACATGCGAGCATCCATTCAAATCCACACCGAGTGCAAAACCATTTACGGCAGCTATTGTTGGTTGGGGCAGCTCTGCGATCGCTTGGAATACTCGCTGAATTAATGCGACGTTCCTTCTTGTTTCCTCTAACGTTAATGTCTTGCGCTCTTTTAAATCAGCTCCAGCAGAGAATGCTTTCTCTCCAGATCCTGTAAACACAATCGCATGAATTTCTGATGACAGAGCGAGACGACCCACTACGTCGTTCATCTCTTTTAACGTTTGATAATCAAAACAGTTCAACACGTCAGATCGATTTATTGTTACATAAGCTACCGCTTCTTTATATTCAACTAAAATCGATTCCATTGTTTTATTCCTCCTCGATTCGCTCAAAGATTCCGGCAATTCCTTGGCCAACACCGATGCACATCGTCGCCAAACCATAACGAGATTTCTGTCTCTTCATTTCATACAGCAGCGTCGTAACAATTCGTGCTCCACTTGCCCCAAGAGGGTGACCAAATGCAATCGCACCGCCATTTACATTCACTTTGCTTTGATCCAAGCCTAGTTCATTTATACATGCAAGCGCTTGTGCAGCAAACGCCTCATTTAATTCCACAACATCTACATCTGAAATAGATAGCCCAGCTCTAGAAAGTGCTTTTTTGGTTGCATCAATTGGCCCAATTCCCATTACAGCAGGCTCGACCCCAGCGACTCCTCCACTTACATAACGAGCTAATGGCTTTAAACCAAGTTCTTTTGCTTTTTCTGCAGACATAAGCAACAAGGCACTTGCACCATCATTTACCCCTGATGCATTTCCTGCAGTAACGGTCCCATTTGGGAACAGTGGCTTTAATTTTGTTAATTTCTCAATTGATGATTCTGGACGAGGATGTTCATCCGTATCAATCACAATCTCGTTCCCTTTGCGATCTTTATACGAGACAGGTACAATTTCATCGGCAAAGCGATTCGCTGCCATAGCTGCTCTCGCACGTTCTTGACTCGATAGTGCAAATTGATCCTGTTCTTCACGTCTGATGCCGTAACGTTCTGCGACATTGTCAGCCGTTTTCGGCATCGACTCAGCACCGTATTGCTCTTCTAACGCTTTGTTTGTAAAGCGCCAGCCGATTGTTGTATCCATTAATTCCATCGAACCTCGAGGATAATCCACTTCCGGTTTGCCCATTACATAAGGAGCACGGGTCATGCTTTCCGTGCCACCAGCAATAAACACATCCCCATCACCACTTGCAATCGCTCTGGCAGCATATAAAATCGCATCTAATCCTGATCCGCACAGTCGATTGATTGTTGTCCCTGCACTCTCAACAGGCAACCCCGCTAGAAGTGCGGACATCCGTGCCACATTACGATTATCTTCACCTGCCTGGTTTGCATTTCCTAGCACAACTTCTTCAATCGCATGAGGATCTAATGCTTGGTTTCGATCAAGCAATGCACGGATGACGACCGCACCTAAATCATCGGGGCGAACATTCTTTAGGCCGCCTTTATACCGCCCAATTGGTGTTCTAACCGCATCAACAATGACGACTTCTTTCATTTTGAGACCACCCCTTCCTTCGTGTAATCATATACGCCTTTGCCCGACTTTCTGCCAAGACGGCCTGCTTTTACATACTGTTCAAGCAGTGGTGCAGGACGTATTTCTCTCCAAGCTTTTCATGAAGATACCGAAGATTGTTTAATCGCGCGTCAAGTCCAACTAAATCGGCTAACTCAAATGGTCCCATTGGATAGTTCAATCCTAGTTTAATCGCTTTATCAATTTCTTCCGCTGTTCCTAGTCCTTCTTGCAACATATAGAAGGCTTCATTTCCAACCAGCGCACTCATTCTGCTCGTTACAAACCCCGGAAACTCTTTAATTGTGACGGTTTCCTTGCCCATCGTCCGTGCGACAAATTCAATTTGTTCCACTGTTTTATCACTAGTCTCTAACCCACGAACAATCTCA
This sequence comes from Bacillus sp. JCM 19041, assembly GCA_001310375.1. Taxonomy (GTDB): domain Bacteria; phylum Bacillota; class Bacilli; order Bacillales; family Bacillaceae_D; genus Shouchella. Next base: position 4,384 of record BAXC01000057.1, read on the forward strand.
ACTAGAGGCATTTTATGGACTGGATTAAAGAAGTGCATTGCTATTGTTTGTTCTGGTCGTCCTCCGTATGAAGCAATTTCTGTTGGACTCATCGTTGATGTATTCGTCGCAAAAATGCACGACGCTTTCGCAGAGCGCGCTAATGTTTCAAAAACTTGTTGCTTTAATTCTGCCTTTTCAGGTACTGCTTCAATGACGAGGTCAGCAGATTTTGCAACAACTTCAAGATCTTGAGTAAATGACAATTGTCCTAATGCAACGTCCGCCTCTTTCTCACTTACTTTCCCCCGTGCAACACCTTTTTTAAATAATTCTTGAATTGCCTCTTCCGCACTCTTTAAAGCGCTTGTACTAACATCTGCGACAGACGTTTGAAAGCCACTTATTGCTGCGGCGTACGCGATACCTCTCCCCATAACACCAGAACCTACTACAACAATTTCATTCATGTCTTACGCCTCCCTCTCAAGATCACTCTTAATCAACGCTTTATAAAAAAGGGCTGCCATTCGGTCAGCCTTTTTGGTTTAAATGCCAAACGGATTAAGTGGACGCTGGCCATAGTACGATAAAATGCTCTTTGTTTCAGTGTACAGGTCAAGCGTTTCAATACAAAGTTCGCGGCCAAATCCTGATTGTTTATATCCACCAAACGGCGTGCCAGGAAATGCAGAAAATGGACAATTAACCATGACAATTCCAGCGCGGATCGCACCACCTACTCGTTTAATTCGAGCATCATTTGTAGACCATATAGCTGAGCCGAGCCATACTCTGTATCATTTGCTAGCTTTATCGCTTCTTTTTCCTCTTTAAAAGGCATGATTACGACTACAGGACCAAAGATTTCCTCTTTGACAACGGCCATTTCATGGGTAACTCCAGCGATTACTGTTGGTTCATACCAGTAGCCATTTTCAAAGCCATCAATCGTTGCCGGCTTGCCTCCAGCCAAGATTTTCGCCCCGTCTTCCATTGCTGATTTCACATATCCATCAATTACATTTAGCTGGTTTTCATCGATAATAGCTCCTACATGAGTCCCTTTATCAAATGGATTGCCTAGCTTAAGTTGTTTTGTTTTCTCAACGAATTTACGAACAAATTCTTCGTAAACATCTTCATGAACGTAAAGACGTGATCGCGCCTCACATGATTGCCCTGTATTATAGAAAATACCAAACAATGAACCCGCTACTGCTGCATCAATATCAGCATCTTCAAAAACAAGGTTTGGCGACTTTCCACCAAGCTCAAGTGTGACGCGTTTAAGAGTCCCCGAAGCACTCGCCATAATGTCTTTTCCAATTGGAGTTGAGCCAGTGAAAGCAACTTTATCTACATCTGGATGTTCAACTAAGTAATTCCCCACTTCTGAACCAGAACCTGGAACGATATTAACAACGCCTGCTGGCACACCCGCTTCCGAACAAATTTCTCCTAGTACAATTGCCGTAAGTGGCGTTAGACTTGCAGGTTTAACAACAATTGAACACCCTACTGCAATTGCAGGAGCGATCTTCCATGAAGCCATCATAATCGGATAATTCCAAGGAATAATTTGTGCGCAAACACCTAATGGTTCTTTTTCGGTGTAATTATGAAATTGACCTGGCATTGGATTAACCGTCCCACGGTGTCCAACAATCGCACCGGCATAAAATTCGAAGTTCTCAATCGCCTGAGTGACTTGACCTTGTGCTGCCGCTAAAGATTTCCCTGTGTCTAGAATTTCTAATTCAACGATTTCATTAAATCGTTCACGCATGATATCAGCGATTTTATGTAAAACTTTTGCCCGTCTGCCGATCGGGTATTTTTTCCACTTACCATTTTCAAATGCATCACGCGCAGCGGCAACTGCCTGATCCGCATCGACTGAACTCGCTTTTGCCACTTCAGCCAACTTCTCTCCTGTAGCCGGGTTATATGTCGTCATCGTACGGCCGCTTTCGCTAAGAATACTCTCTCCATTAATAAAAAGACTATAGATGTCTCGTTTTACGGCATTCGTATCCATTGTTGTTTGTGTCGCTTCGGTCATCTCTACCTCTCCTTTTAACGTCCTGTAAAAACAGGTTTTCTTTTTTGTTTAAACGCTTCAACACCTTCATGGTGGTCAACGGTCTTGCCAGCAATACGCTGCATGTCTGCTTCATGAGCAAGATATGCATCTAACTCTAAATGAGCTAACTTTAACGATCGCTTAATCAATGCAATTGCTTGCGTTGGCATTGCCGCAAGTTTCGTTGCAAACTGCCTAGATGAGAGCTCCCATTCGTCTTCCTTTATCACTTTAGTGGCCAGTCCTAGATTCAACGCTTCTTCCGCATGAACCTTCTTACCAAGAACGGCTAACTCTAATGCTTTCGCTTCTCCAATTAAACGACTCAAAAATAGTAGATTTCCCGAGTCAGGAACTAGTCCGACATGTATAAACGCATTCACAAAACTTGCTTGTTCATGCATTAACCTAAAATCACACGCCAAGGCTAAACTAAAACCCGCCCCGGCCGCTACCCCGTTCACCGCAGCAACAATTGGTTTCTCACATGCTTTCATTTGTTTAATGACAGGCGCATAACTCGTGCGAATCATCTCACCATGATCGACATCGCCTGAAACCTCTTTTAAGTCTTGTCCTGAACAGAACCCCTTACCGTTACCTGTTAAAACAATACACCTTACATCAGAAGAAGATTCCGCTTTTTTGAATGCTTGTTTAAGTTCAGAAAGCATACGAGCCGTGAGGGCATTATAAGAATCAGGGCGATTCAAAGCGATTGTTGCGACTCCATCTTCTTCCAAATACTTAATAATATCCATCTTGCTATCTCCCTTCAAAACGCGGCTTTCTTCTTTCCACAAATGCTTTCATTCCTTCTTTCTGATCGTTTGATGAAAAGAGCAAATAAAAGTTTTTGCGTTCGTATTGCATCCCTTCTTCAACAGATGTATGTTCTGCCTGATTCACAGCATCCTTTATAAGCCTAAGTGATAACGGCGGTTTTTGTGCTAATTTTAATGCAAATTTATATGCCTCTTCTTCTAAAACTTCCGGTTGAACAATCCGATTGATGATGCCATTCGACAATGCTTCTTGTGCCGAAATACGTTCACCAGTAAATAGCCACTCAAGAGCCTTCGTCCGACCAGCAAGCTTAGTCAAACGCTGTGTCCCTCCAGCGCCTGGCATGACACCGAGTTCAACTTCAGGAAAAGCAAATTCTGTTCTCGATGCAGCAACAAGCAAATCACAACTTAGTGCAAGTTCAAACCCTCCACCAAGCACTAGACCATGAACTGCACCAATTAAAGGCTTCTTAATCTTTGTAATCCGATCCCAATCTGCAAACTGATTTAATAATTCAAGTTGAACTGGGTCGTCATTCATCATTTCTTCAATATCTGCACCAGCGCTAAACGCCTTCCCTTTTCCAGTCAAGAGGACAACAACAACACATTCATCACGATCAAATGATTCAAGCGCATCTGCTATCTCACTGACCATTTTTCGGTTAAGTGCGTTATATTGCTGGGGCCGATCCAGCTCAATTCTTGCTACACCGGCCTCAATTGATGTTTGAATATGGCTATAGCCAGACACGGTTACTCATCCTCGCCAATCATTAACGTGACCAATTTACCAGCGAATTTCATTAAGTCCTTTCCTGATGCTTTCCCCTCATCAGAACGGAGACCTTTTTTCAGATCATCCATGCTGTCATAAACCATTTCACACATTAAATAGTAAGGTGAATCTTCTCCCATTGGCGTACCTGTAACTTCGTTACTTTCATTTCTTTTAAGCCTGGAATCTTTTCTGTAATCGGTGCATGAACATTAAAATAATGCTCATCAAATGCTGCCTTGTCTTCCGGATGCTTGTAAAGTGCGATCAATTTTGCCATAGTGTGTTCTCTCCCTTTATGGATAAGTTTTTGTTGTTTTAATGCTATAACTAGACCCGTTGTTGGATCATTGTTGTGCAGGTAATCACTTTATAATGTCGATACAGGTTTCATTGCTTCAAACGGATTTTTACACCTTTGCAATACAAGATGCTCCGGCAAGCTGTTGGTCCAAATAAATTCTCCATTGTCACATAAGTAGATGAACAGAAAGGGCAGTCAACATGCCAAGAACCATCTTCTTCGAAACGCGGCGGCGGGGCAATCCCAAATTCCTTTAACCCATTACGTCCAGCATCGCTAATCCGATCAGAAGTCCATGGAGGTGAATGGATAAACTTCACATTAATGCTTACCACTCCTCCAAGAGACCAAAGCGCCTGCTCAATATTTTTTTGGATAATTGGCAATGCTGGACAACCAAGAAATGTTGGTAATATTTCAACAACAACATGGCCATCTACTACTTCAATCACCTCAACCATCCCGAGTTCAACAATACTGACTGTATCAATTTCAGGATCCTTCACCTCTTGAAGTTTTTCCCTTACCTCATCTACCCCTACATGCATACGTTCAATGATCGCCATGAAGAAAGCTCCTTTCCATTTAACTTTTTTACCAGCTAGCTGCTGGATCTACTTGATACACTTCTGCTAGCGTTGCAATCGCTTGGTCTAAATCTGCTGTATGCTCATGGTTACGGCCATTCTTTTCTGTTGTAAACGTAAGCAATTGTAAATCAAGACCGACATCTTGGAATACACTTTCCATCTGCTTTTTCCAGCGTTCGAGTAAAACATCACTAGATTCAATCAACCCGCAGCATCAATATTCTCACTCTCCTTGCCATAAGAAAGCAAATCCTCAAAATCAGCCATCACATCTTTTATAGCTGAAACCATCTTTTCATTCGCTTCATCCGTTGCTCCAACAAGCTGGACAAACCAAGTCCGCCAATGCAACAAATGGTAATGTAACTCCATATTCACTTTTGAAGCTACATCAATTAGTGGTGCGTAAGAACTAGATCGAAGCGATTCCACCTTTAGCTTTTTTGCTTGTGTATAGAAATAATTACGGACAACTGTATATGCCCAGTCATACGTTGGCGTTCCCATATATGAACCTTCACCATTTACACGCTCAAGTAAAATACTATTCCGACGCTCTTTAGCCGGACGTGCATGAGCAAGTATATTCGCTTCTTCAAGACCAAGTTCTTCTGCTAGCTCATAAAACATCGCAGCATGCCCCATACTGTTCTGACTAATGGATGCCGATGCAACATCTTCTTCAATATGAGGGGCAAGACCTAGCCACTCTGCTCCACGAAATGCATAAATGAAATCATCATCCCAAGTTGCAACAATAGACTGATGAGTGCTTCTCGGTGCTCACTTGCTACTTGTTCGCTCATTTCCCTTCGCCTCCTTGCCAAGACATGATTTCTTTTTCATCAAGGGCTTGTTGTTCATACTTACGCCATTTCTTTTTTAAGTAACCATACCCTTTTGTATTTCGATAATCTTTGTTATCCAATCGTTGCAAAGAAGCTTTCTCTTCACTACTAAGCCCACGAATGCTCTCCCGTTCCACAACCCAAATATCGGTTGCCGGTTCTCTTCTCATGAAGTTCTCCTGCGCCATCACTATGGCAAGCTCCTTATTTGGGGCAGTTAAGCTAAATTGATGAGTAAAAGGAGCTGCATCGCTTCGCTTCGAGAATACTTCAAATTCTTTATAAAATCCGCTTTTTTCGCTCATGATATCCTCCTTCTACTCGGCTAACGCGCGTCTAACCCAAGCATTATTGTCGTATGATACACGACGTAAATTTAGACGCTCTTGGGAAAATGGACCTTCATTTCGAGTAATCTTTTTAAATTCATTCCAGTCTGGTTGTTGGTACGTCCACGTTTCATTTGCCTCATCGTATGATAATGTCTCATCAGGAATCGTTAGTCCAAGTGATAAAACACGTGGAATGTATTTTGATAAAAACCGCTGACGTAATTCTTCATTTGTACTCGTACGAATATTGTACTTAATCGTCACGTCTTGCTTGGATGATCCAGTCGTTTCTTTACTTGCCGGTCCAAAGAACATGAGTAACGGCTCCCACCAGCGATTGAGCGCTTCTTGAATCATCTCTCGCTGCTTTTCGTTGCCTTCTGCTAGAGCCATAATAATTGCTTCCCCATGTTGGGCATGGAAGACTTCTTCCGCACAAATCCGCTTTAACGCACGTGCATATGGACCATAAGAGGCACCTAGCATATTCGTTTGTGTAATAATAGCTGCCCCATCAACAAGCCAGCCAATAATACCCGCATCAGCCCATGTTTTTGTTTTCATATGAAAGACATTGTGAAATTTCAGCTTCCCTGTAAACAAGTCTTGCATAAGGTCATCACGGTTACGGCCATAAGGCTTCATTAAATCTTCAACTACTCGCAAAAGCAATTGACCGTGCCCCATCTCATCTTGTACTTTCGCCATAATACCAAGTTTCCGGTAAAGGGAAGGTGCACGTGGTACCCATTCTTTTTCCGGAAGAGCCCCCATTATTTCACTAATACCATGCATTGAAATTAATTTAATTAATGTGACCCTATATTCTTCAGGCATCCAATCATCAGCTTCAATTTTCTCACCTGCTTCAATTCGAGCCATAAATGCTGTCATGCGCTCTTCTTCTGTCATGCTTTCAGTAATGACGTGCATGTGCTTCACCCTTTCTTTTTATCGTTAATCTTGCGGGACAAGAATTGGTTCGTCTGACGTTTTAATAGAGTCTGTTGGACACTCTTCACAAGCATCGTCTACATCATCATGAAGATCCTCTGGTACTTCAGAGCGACCTTCATTTCCATCAAGATGAACATAAGCTAGACCAGAATCATCATATTCAAATACTTCTGGCGCAATCGCTCCGCATGATCCGCAAGAGATGCATGTTTCCTGATTGACGCATACATATTTCGCCATACGTAAGCCCTCCTCCAATCATTTATCCACAGTCATAATCTCTCTGTTCTTTCATTTTTATGAAACGGGCGTTTTTTCTTGCTCACCCATAATGCTTGTGCTGTGTGGTGGTTGTACTCTCGCTTTTGGATCAATAAATACTTTTGCATTGCTTATCGCAGTTGGCGCTTCTCCAAAACCACTAGCAATTAATTTAACCTTGCCATCATAAGTGCAAATATCACCTGCTGCGTAAATGCCAGGTACAGCTGTTTCCATTCTGGAGTTCACAACGATTGAATTCTTTTCAATTTCCAGACCCCAATTTTTAATTGGTCCCAAGGTTGAAACAAAACCATAATTGACAATGACATCATCCACATCAATTAGTAACTTCTCACCTGTTTTTGCTTTCTCAAGCACAACTTGTTCAACCTTTCCATTTCCAATCAAATCCGTTGGGACGTATGGTGTAAGAATTTCAACTGATGATTGTTGTAAACTCCCCACGCTATGTTCATGGGCGCGAAAAGCATCGCGCCTATGAATTAACTTGACGCTTCTCGCAATGTTTTCAAGCATTAGCGCCCAGTCTACAGCCGAATCGCCTCCACCAAAAACAGCAACATCTTTTCCTGCAAACTTGCTCATATCTGGCACAAAATAATGAATATTCATTCCTTTGAAGGTTTCCTCTGCATCAAGTTTTAGCTTTCGAGGTTGGAAAGCGCCATTGCCCGCTGTAATGACGATTGTTTTTGTTAGATGTGTTGCTTCATTTGTAATCAGTTCAAAATCACCAGATTCCATCCGATTAACCTCAAGCACTTCTTCATTCAAGCAAACAGTTGGCTGAAAGGGATTCATCTGTTCCACTAGGCCATCTACTAGCGCCTGTGCCGTCACTTTAGGAAAACCAGCAACATCATAAATGTATTTTTCGGGGTAAAGCGCGCTTAGTTGACCACCAAGCTGTGGCAAACTTTCAATTAGCTTGACTGACATGCCGCGCATGCCTGCATAAAATGCAGCGAATAAGCCAACTGGTCCGCCGCCGATGATCGTTATGTCTACGGTCCCATTGTTCATCCAACCACTCCTTCACGCTCTTTATCTCTACTATCAATCACTCGAATCGCCTTTCCTTCAGAACGAGGAATCGACCCTGGTTGTTCTAAAACAATATCAACTGAAACAAGGCATGCTGATTTTAGTTGCTGTGAAATCTTCTTCTTGAGCTTCTGCACTGCTTCATGCTCTAAGTTTGTACCGATGTCGTTATAAAAACGTTCGCATAATTCGACATGCACTCTTGCACCTTCCATCGCACCTTGCTTAATTCGATGAATTTGGTAATGCGGAACTAAATCATTTACACCAAGTAGTACACGTTCCATCTCTGAAGGAAAAACATTCACGCCACGAATGATTAACATGTCGTCTGTTCTGCCTTCACCCGGGTCATTCGTGCTGACGTGCGCCCACATTTGCATTTTTCAGTTGTTAGCGCCGCTATATCCCCAGTACGATAACGAATGATCGGCAATGCTTCCTTTGTTAGGCTCGTAAAAACCAGTTCTCCAAATTCACCTTCTGCCACAGGTTTTAGTGTCTTTGGATCAATGATTTCCACCATAAAATGGTCTTCAGCAATATGTAAGCCATCTTGCGCTTCATGACATTCAAATGATACTCCAGGCCCCATTACTTCGCTAAGTCCATAAATATCGAGCGCCTTAATGCCAAACATCGATTCAAGTCTTGCTCGCATTGTTTCAGACCAAGGTTCCGCTCCAAAAATGCCATATGTTAAGCCAATCGAACTTGGATCAATGCCTTTTGACTCCATTTTCTCTGCCAAACTAATCATGTAAGAAGGGGTACCGCAAATGCCATTTGGTTGAAAGTCTTGCAGTAACATCATTTGTCGCTCTGTATTTCCACTTGATACAGGAACGGCACTTGCACCAAGTGCTTCGATTCCACCATGAATACCGAGACCTCCTGTAAACAGTCCGTACCCATAAGCATTATGGATAATATCTGTGCTCTTTCCACCTGCCGCAACAATCGCTCTTGCAACCATCTCTCCCCAGTTTTTCAAATCATTCTTTGTGTAACCAACAACAGTTGGTTTTCCACTCGTTCCAGAAGATGCATGAATTCTCGCTAATTCCTCCTTAGGGGTGGCTAGCAATCCAAATGGATAATGATCCCGCAAATCCTTTTTTGTCGTAAAGGGTAGCTTGCTTAAGTCTGTTCTCTCCTGAATATCCTTTGAATGAATCCCTAGTTCGTCTAATTTGTCGCGATAAAATGGCACTTGATCAAAAACCATTTGTACTGTCTGTTGAAGCCGCTTCAGCTGTTTTCCTTCTATCTCGATCCTACACGCCGCTTCTACTTCAGGAGTAAACATCCTCTACATCCCCTTTTTAATCTTTGTTATTGTCTTTATCTTTTTAATAACAATTTAAAACGATAGTACACAAACTTGTTATAAAGAAAACACTACCACCACGTGAAAGCGCTGTCAATCATTAATATCAGAAAATTGATTGTGCTCTCGTTTCTTCCTCTACGCAATAAGTACGAATATAACAACAAAAATACTTATATAGCTAGGTTTTATGATAATCACATATTTCCAATTGAATCTTATTATAAAAATAACAAATTATATATTTTCGTTTTATTAATGTAATATGAAAAAGCAAAATAAAAAACACAGAGTACGACTCTCTGTGTTTTCTAGGTTGTTAATAAAGACGCTTTTCATAGCTTTCTTCTAATCGATCTTCCATTTCTTTTAAACTCATATCTTCTAATTTAGAATGAGCAAGCAAGATTTGTGCTGGTTGGGGAAGTTCATTTTTTTCCATCCATGAACTTGGCTTCCACAAACCTGAACGTTTAAACGCCTTGGCACAATGAATAAAGCACTCTTCTACATCAACACCAATCGCTAGATGCGGGGTTTTTCCTCTTGCTTTCATTTTTTCCAGTAGTGTGAGATCTTTAACAATGGATGCTCGCCCATTCACCCTTAGTGTCTCACCTAACCCAGGTATCATAAATAGAATACCGATATTTCGATTCTCTAGTATATTTGTGAACGAGTCCATCCGTTTATTACCCGGCCTTTCTGGTATAAGTAGTTGCTGTTCATTTAATACAAAAACAAACCCCGCCTCATCTCCTCTTGGTGACACATCACAATTACCAGAAGCATCAGCAGTCGCGATCGTTAAAAAAGGAGACTTCGAAATAAAAGTCATGCAATGTTTATCCAGATGTGAAATCACCTTATTACTTACCAACTCACTTGGTTCTCCAACCATTGCTCTTAATTCTTCTTTTGATTGAATTGTCTCGTTAAATGACATATACAAAACCTCTCTTTATGTAGTCAGACTAAACGACTGAATAGGTAAATAAATGCTTTTGTTTCTGCTGAACATGAGCTCCAATCATCCATAGTGAATTACCTCGCTCCTAGTCTTATGAAAGGATCGTATTTGCTTTATATGCTGTTACAACCGCATCACCAAATCCTCTAACATCAGCCAAATAGTCAAATCCCGCTGGTGATCCAAAACTATTAAAAGCTCGAACAACCACAAGTTTATAATCAGGAATCACTAAAACAGTAACGCCGGTATACCCTAAGATTTGATAGGAACCTTGCGGAACTAATGCTCCTATCTCCGATTTAGCTGCTTGCTTGTCTTTCACGAACCACAGATAGCCATTTTGCGGTAAATCAGAATCAGCAAAATTTGGACTTTGCAAAGAGGTCGCCATTTTAATAATCGCTTCCGAAACTTGCTGGTGCCCATTAATTAAACCATGAGTGCGATGAAATTCCCCCCACCTTGCTAGTTCTCTTGCGGAAACATACATATTCATTTGATCTCCTTCCGTAGATAAACTTTCTGTCCACGCAGGGTCATCTTCTTTACGAATAACGTCCACAAGTGTTTCATCTTTTTTCCCTGTCCAACCAGACTCGAAATAATGAAGAGGTGTGAACACTTGTGTTGCAAGAACATCGGCAACCGTTTGTCCTGTCGTCTTTTTTACGATTTCTGCCAGCATTCCAATCCCTACTCCTCGGTACGCCCAACTCGTTCCTGGAGAAAAATCCCGTTCGATGCTGTCTCTCTGTCCTCTTAATCCATGTGTATGTGTAAGTAGATGCCGAATGGTTGTTCCTTCCATTATAGGTTGATTATATTCAGGCAAATAACGCATAACCGAGTCATCAATAGACGAGATAAACCCTTCATGTACTGCATGTGCGACGGCAAAACCAATATAACTCTTGCGCACTGAAGCTACATGAAAGCGTGTATTTGCTTGTATCTTTCTAGCACTTTCTCTTTTTGAGTGCCTTCCCCAATACTTCTCTAAGACTGTTTCACCATTGTGCATGATAACCAGTGCTGAACCTGATTGGTCTACTTTCTCCGCTGTCGCTTCCACATGCTTAACAACTTGATCAAATGATTTCCCCACCAATGTAACCTCTCCTTTCTACTCCGTCAGCATTCGACAGATCTTTTAAAATTCCTATCTTGTTTTTGCACATATAAAAACAGCCGCTTAATGGCGACCGTTTATTACCCAAAGATTTGTGCAGCAAGAGCATACAGTTGTCCATTCCTTTTTATTTCTGCTTTATTGCCTCGAACCATGATTGGTGGTTCCGCATCCATTTCAAATCCTTGATCAGTTAAATAAGTGCTAATTAAATCATCCCGCTTAGGTAAATCAATTCGAATATTGCCTTGAATGCCCTTTAACAATAAATGAATAAGTTCCTTCGCTGTTTTAGATTTATAGCCACCATTGGACCAATAATCGTATTCGCTGGTGTTTTCACAGTCATTCCATATGCAATTATGCGCTCTTCTTCATCAACAATAACAATACATTTCTCACATTGCTCCAAGCGTTGTTGTAACAATCGTTGCCTTTTTGCACCAAAGGCTTGCTCATCAATTCGAACAAGTTGATTAAAATCATTTTTTTGATAAGATCTCCAATTAAACTCATTGTCGTGGATTTCAATCTTTCGTTGAAGCTCTTTTTTTGACCTTACATATTTATGTACCTGTCCCCACTCTGAGAATCCCATCTTCTCGTAAAGCTTTTTTCCAACCTTTGTTGCAACAAGCAGCAATGTGCGTTCATTGCCTGCTACATTAATACATGCTTGGGTCACCATTCTGCCAAGTCCCTGTCCTCTATATGCTGGGTCAACTATAACCATGCCAATTGAAGCAAGTTCTGTATTTGCAAAAGGGACCAGCGCAGCACTCGCGATAATACGATCAGCATCTTTAATCCCATAGACGGTTCCGACTTTTAATACCGTCCTCACTTCTCGTTTGTCATAATCCCAACCTACGGCCTCCGATAAGGCGACGATATTCGAAATATCATTTGCTTGTAATTTAATGATTTTTTCCTGCATCTCAGTCAATGCCTCCTTCATCGTGTCGCTTCATTAAATTTAAATAGCTTAATTACCCTATTGTCAATTAAAATTAGAATGCTTTTAGTATTTGTGTAACTTTTTTTTGCGACTTATACGTTGTTCTTGTGAAAGGAGACTTATGAAAAGTCTGCCTTTTACCCCTTTAAAAAAGCGGAACAGACACTATCTCAAAGCCATAAACTAGATTTTTTGTGGAGTTACTAAATTTCATTAAAAAAAAAGCCTCTCATTAATGAAAGACTAAGTTAGCAGATATATTATGTATCTAGTTATTCTTGCCTGCTTCAATCATTAAAAAGATCGCCGCAAGAATGTGTAGTACCATTCCCACACCGAAAATCCAGCCTAATGATGATGCTAGAATACCAAGAATATGACCTGTTTTGCTTCGATTTTCCTTAGACGCAAAAACCAACCCAATAATATGAAGAATAAGCATAATAGCTAATGGTGTCCAAGCCAAGCTAAGAATAAGCATGCCACCTAATACCGGGATTCCCCAAATCGCTTCAAGACTACCAAACACCCATTTCATTGTTCGACTCACTTGCGACTGTTTAGTCGGCTCTGGCTCAACATCTTTTTGTTCAATTACAACTTCATCAGGCAAATGCATCCCTCACTTCCGCTTTTCTACAAACTATGCGTGTAGTATGGCGTTTAGACCAGAGGAAAAGGACTATATGCATTTGAATTAGGAGCTGAATAAGCAACTAAAAATCAAGCTTCCTTCACCAGCCCTCTCCCGATTACATTCGCATGAACTGGAACAAGTCCCATCTCTCTTTCCCAAACGGACAACTGCCTACATGATTTCGTGGGCAATTACATGGTCTAGAACCTCATTGTATGTGAAATCATCTAATTTTAAACCACTCATTTCATCCGACCAATTTTCAATAAATGCTGTTACGTTTGGCTTGCACTGCTCTGATAACTTCCTCACTTGTTGAAGTGACTGATACATTTTATAGTCATAATGAAATTCCGGCTTCCCGTTCAACCCACGTATCCACGCTTGCTCTACATCAACAATATGAAAAAGTGTACGTAAAATACTCTCGACTCCACCTGTTCGTTCTTTTAAGAGTTGTTCGCTCGGCACTTGTTCGCACCAATCAAACCATTGATCTCTCACTTGCCAATTGTATTGAAACAGAATCATTGAAATAACTCACTCCCTTATTGTGCATTTTACAGAGAGAACATTCAAAGTTATCTATCATTTTATCTCAAACAAAGAGTTAATACCTATACCTCCATCCCAATTTCTAAGGAGACACGTCATCTCTATGACACCAAAATAAATAAAGAACCCGCAACAACACGGGTTCTCCTCTTTTTTCATGCTGAACTTGTTTTATTTGCAGGATTCAACTTTCGTTCAAGTCTACCTAACACAAGATCCGCGATAATCGCCATAAGTGCTGTTGGCACGGCACCTGCTAAGATAATCGCAGTGCCATCTGTTGCGTTTGTTCCCCTAACGATGATTGATCCAAGTCCACCGGCGCCAACAAATGTACCAATTGCAACAATACCAATCCCTACAACCAGTGCAGTACGAATACCCGCCATAATAACGCTAACAGCAAGAGGGATTTCGACTTTGCTTAGGAGTTGCAATCTCGTCATTCCAGACGCATAAGCAGCCTCAATCACGGTTTGATCGACCCCTTTTATTCCTACATACGTATTTTGAATGATTGGCAACAATGAATAGAAAAATACAGTTGTAATAACCGTTGTTGTGCCGAGCCCCATTGAAACCATTAACATCGCCATAAAACCAAGTACGGGTATCGTTTGGATAATACTCCCGAGCGTTAGTACCCAACCGCTCAACTTCCCGTACTTTGCAATGAGAATACCGATTGGGATAGAAACGATTGCAGCAAATAAAACACCATACGCTGCCATCAAAAAGTGGCGGTAGAATTCCTCCCAGATGTAGAAGCCATTTTGGGACACATACGTCACAAACTGTTCCCAGATCCCCATTACGCATCCTCCTCATTTTGTTCGGCATCTTCAAAATAGCTGTTTTCTTCAAGAAATTCTTCCGCGATTGTGGAAGGACTCACTAATTCCACATCGCCTTTGTAATTCATTTCCTGCATCTGTTCCGTTGTAACTGTATTCGCAAGACGTGCAAGCACATCTTCTAGTTCTGGGTGTTCGTCAAATAATTGGTTCCGAATAACCGGAGATGCATCATAAGGCGGGAAAAAATCATCTTCAAGTACAGTCAGGTCATATGCAGCAACCCTACCATCGGATGAATAGCCTAGCACAGCATCCATATTGCCAGTAGCAGCAGCTTCGTAGACAAGCCCAATTGCCATTGGGTAAACATTCCCAAATGCAAAGTGAGTTTCAGTAAAAGCTTGGTACCATCTCCTTGGCGGTTTACCCAAGAATTGTCTACACCAAAATTCATTTCATCGGCAAACGGCTCTAGGTCATCAACATGTGTAATGTCTTCTGCTTCTGCAAATGCTGCTGGAATGGAAACGGTGTAGCTGTTCTCAAACCCGTAAGACTCTCCCCACGTTTGATTAAATTGTTCCTCAAACTCACGTTGGACAATTTTCATTGCTTCTTCTGGATCTGTGATGCCAGCCATATCAAGTACCCCAGCGATATCCGTTCCTGTGTATCGTGTAGCGGTGATATCAACTTCGTCTTGTATCATCGCTTGGTGCTGCACGATCGTAGAACCAAGGTTTGTAATAAGTTCAGCTTCTAAATCAGTGTAATGTTCGATAATATGAGCAATCGTATAGCCCCAAATCTCTGACTCTACTGTATCTAGCGTACCAATTCGAATTGTGCTATCCGCAGGTCCGCTAAGTCCTGGAAGCGAACATCCCGAGAGGACAAGGCTTGATGCAATTGTTACGTGCAATACTGTTTTTTTCATTGTTTCCCTCTCCCTTCAGGCCGCTTCCCTATAAGCTTTTGGCGTCAATTTTCTCTCTAAAAGGCCAAGCAACCAATTGGCAATCAACGCTAAAAATGTAGCCGGTATCGTACCAAGAATAATCAGTTCAGGTTGATACAAATTCAACCCGTCAAAAATAAGGTCCCCAAGACCCCCGCCTCCAATAAATGCGGCAAGCGTAGCCAACCAATCAGATAAACTGTTGCAAAACGAATGCCTGACATAATAACCGGCAATGCAATTGGTAGTTCAATCTTAAGGATCGTCTCCCAATTGTTCATTCCCATGCCTCTGCCGGCCTCTAAAAGCCAGAATCAACTTCTTTCACACCCGTATATGTATTCCTTAAAATCGGTAAAACGGAGTAAATAAATAGAGCAATGATAGCCGGAGTTGTCCCGACGCCTAAAATCGGCATTAAAAAGGCAAGGATCGCTAGACTAGGAACGGTTTGCAAGATCCCGACAAACGAAATGATTTTGTCTGCTACTTTTGGAACCTCGTGAGCATGATACCCGCAGGGACCGCAACAATGACGCCTAATAAAACGGCAGCAAATGAAATATACATATGCTCGCCAGTTTTCTCAAGCAAATCCCAGCCGTAAGAAGACAATGTATTCAACATGGCTTCCATGATTCTCATCCTCCTCCCTTAATGAAGGACAGCTGCAGTCTCTTCACTGCTGCTATCTCCCCAGATTGTGTCATAGACATATCCGCAAGACTCGCACGCGTTACGATGCCCGCAAGCTTATTACCCTCGCTTACAACTGGAACGTACGCGCTTCCTCTACGGAGCATGCGATACATCGTATCGCGCAACAAGCTATCTTTTTGAACCGAATATTCTTCTGTATCCATCACTTCGTAAACATGATTACGCTTTTTATAGTTTGAATCGATCATTTGAATGTCTACATACCCCCGCAAGTGAAAACCTTCATCAACGACAAGCAATGAGTCTACCTGTGTCTCACGCATCTTTTGAATCGCTTCTTTTAATGTGCTCTCTTCCGTAATTGTTACTGGTTGTGGATTCATTATTTGTTCTACTCTCGTAATTTCCGGGCGTCCTTGCAAAAGGCGGTCCTTTCCAATGAAGTCTTCAACAAATTCATTTACAGGATTACGCAAAATGTCTTCTGGCGTGCCAGCCTGTACAATTTGTCCCTGATTCATAATGACAATTTTATCAGCTAGTTTAATCGCTTCATCCATATCATGAGTAACAAAAACAATTGTCTTGTCCACTTCTTTTTGAAGCTTTTTGAACTCTTCCTGCAATCCATCGCGTGTGATCGGATCAAGCGCCCCGAATGGCTCATCCATTAATATTAGCGGTGGATCCACTGCGAGAGCCCTAAGTACACCTATACGTTGCTGCTGCCCCCCACTCAATTCATGGGGATAACGGCTAAGGTAGTCTTCTGGCAAATCAACAAGTTTGATTAACTCCTTTGCTCTCGCTTCGCGCTTTTCTTTGTCCCATTTTAATAAGGAGCCAACGAGTGAAATATTCTCACCAACAGTCATATGGGGAATGAGCCCAATTTGCTGAATAACATACCCAATTGAACGACGTAGTTTTACTGGATCCTGATCCATTACATTGACCCGTTTACTAAAATCTCACCCTCTGTTGGTTCAACAAGTCGGTTTACCATTTTCATTGTGGTTGTTTTCCCGCACCCGCTCGGTCCAATAAAAACAACAAACTCACCTTTCTCGATTTTTAAATTTAAATTGTTTACAGAAGGCTTTTTGCTGCCTTCAAATGTCTTTGTCACTTGTTTAAATTCTAACAACCTCAGCACTCCCATTCGATTTTTCGCTCGTCTAAATAACTTTTTAAGTATAATAAACCGCTCGCACAAAACGAAAGCTCCATATAATCTATTCAATTTGTGCAATCCATGCAATTTAAATTGCACAAAGTGTGAGTACACTCATTCTTACAATTCCTTCGTTTTACTCTCTTATCATCCTTATATGATTTTTTCCTTTTCTTTGAAGTCGTGGTAAAGTTACAACTAGCAATTTTTAGGGAGGCTTATAATGGGCTCTATATCAAATGACAAACTACTAGAAGAAATTAAAACAACAGAGGATCAAATTGCTGATCGCATTGCAGATAACATGGATACATTTGGCGTTTCCGCCACTGTCGGCAGGCTTCTTGGGATCATATATATGAACCGAAAAGCAATGACGCTTGATGAGCTCGCTGAGCAAACAGGAATGAGTAAGACACGTATGAGCCAAGTGATGCGCCAAATGATCGCACTTAATATTGCTGAAAAAGTGTTTGTCAAAGGAAGCCGCAAGGAACATTACACAGTCGAGAACGATTATACGCAAACCTTCATTTCTCTTTTTACGACCAATTGGAAAGAAGTTGTCGGACGTAACACAACATTGGAAAGGCGTCTACGGGATCGGGTTCAAAAGCTGGAGCAGATCGATTCTGAAGACATTAGCCGGAAGTGAAGGAAAGGCTTCATACACTCGGTCAAGAACTTGATGACTGGAAAGCCTATTACAATTGGATAAATCGATTGGTTGATTTCTTTGAAAGTGGCAAGATTTTTGATGTAGTTCCGATTGAAGATCCACATAAGGAGGACAAACAAACACATGAAGAATAAACGTATCATTACCGCTGCGGTTACAGGTGCAGGAGATACAGCTGATAAAAGTCCACATATCCCAGTCACGCCAAAAGAAATCGCTAATTCGGCGATTGAATCCGCTAAAGCCGGAGCAGCCATTGCTCACATTCATGTCCGCGACCCGAAAACTGGTAAACTCAGCCATGATGTTGAACTTTTCCGTGAAACGGTCGAACGAATTCGTGAATCAAATACAGATGTCATTATTAACATTACTGCAGGTGGAGGTGGAGACTTTGTCCCAAGCTTAGAGACACCAACTTCCGGTGGACCAGGGACAGATATCCAAACACCAGCGGAGCGACATGAACCAGTCGGGAAGCTTCTTCCCGAAATCTGCACGCTTGACTGTGGCAGCTTAAATTTTGGTGATCAAGTGTATCTTGGACCTGAAGCATGGTTGCGTGAACATGCAAAATTGATTCAAGAAAGCGGCGTGAAACCAGAAATGGAGATTTTTGATACTGGACACTTACGTTTGGCTAATCAACTAATTGCAGATGGCTTAATAGATGAGAATCCAATGTATCAATTCTGCTTGGCATCCCTTGGGGTGCTGCAGCTGATGTGGAGACAATGACGTATATGCGTGACCGAATTGCAACAGATGGAAGCTGGTCAGCCTTCGGAATTGGCCGCATGCAATTACCAATCGTAGCTCAAGCAGCATTGCTTGGTGGCAATGTCCGTGTAGGGCTTGAAGACAATCTTTATCTGGAAAAAGGGGTTCTAGGAACAAATGAGCAGCTCGTTGATAAAGCAGTCAACGTTTTAAACAGCGTCAATCTTGAACCAATGTCTCCACAAGAAGCACGCGAGATATTGAAGCTCAAAACATTTAAACAATAATAGAAATTTGACCAATAAAAGAGGTGGAACAATGTCACAAAAAACAATGGCCGTCATCGGCACAGGTGTGATCGGAAACGGCTGGATCGCCCGCTTTTTAGCGAATGGTCATAAAGTACTCGCCTTTGACCCCGCTCCTGAAGCAGAGGCAAAAACAAATGCTTTTTTAGATGAAACATGGGAGACTCTTGAACAATATGGGATGTCGGCAGGAGCAGCTAAAAACAACCTTCGTTTTGCTCCAACATTAGAAGAAGCTGTTGCGGAGGCAGATCTGATCCAAGAAAACGTTCCTGAACGTGAAGGCTTGAAGAAAACGATTATTGCGCAAGTCGATGCTGCTTCAAAACCTGATGCAATCATTGCCTCCAGTACGTCTGGCTATATGCCAACTGTGCTGCAACAGAATTGCGTAAATCACCCTGAACGGGTCATTGTTGCCCATCCGTTTAACCCAGTTTACTTAATCCCGCTTGTCGAAATTGCAGGAGGAAAAAAGACCGAGGCACAGTATATGGAGAAAGCGCGAGACATCTATGACCATATGAGCATGAAACCACTTATGATGTCTGGAGAGATTGATGGCCATATTGGCGACCGTTTGATGGAAGCACTCTGGCGCGAAAGCTTACATATCGTCAATGACGGCATCGCTACAACAGAAGAAGTTGATAAAGCGATTGTTTATGGTCCGGGGTTACGCTGGGCACTTATGGGTCCCTTTCTCACACTTCATCTCGCTGGAGGTAGCGAAGGTATGAAGCATATGCTTGAACAATTCGGACCAGCATTAAAGCTGCCATGGACTCGGTTAGTTGCTCCCGAACTCACTGACGAATTAAGTCAAAAAGTAATTGACGGTACCGCTGCTCAAAGTGGTACAACCTCTATTCAAGAGATGGAAAACCGTCGTGATCGCTTTTTAATCAAGCTAATGCAGTTGCTTGAAGAAGAAGGTTTCTGGCCATCGGAAAAGTTGATTGCCTATGAGAAATAAGCCTATTTGGAGTGGCGAGGTTTTCGAGAGATGGGTCGATTACAACGGTCATATGAACGATGCCGCCTATGCAGAAGCGTTTAGCATAAGTCTTGATGCATTAATCGATTCGATTGGCCTGGACGAAACAGGTCGCAATCAAGAAAACTACACGATTTTCACTCTGGAAGCCCATATCAAATACTTAGCTGAAGCTCATAAAGGGCAGCCTCTGTACGTTTCTGTTCGCTTGCTTGATGTTGACCAGAAACGCATGCACCTTTGGTTCGAAATGGAAAATGACAACGGAGATGTGATTGCGACAAGTGAACAAATGGTTATGGGAATGGATCAAACAAGCGGTCGACCAGCCCCTTTCCCAGCCACTGTTGTGAAAGCAATCGAGGAACTACCACTAATTCATAAAGAGGATTGGCCAGCAAGCGCAAACAAACAAATGGGGATACGCAAAAAATAAGTCCAGGCCTCCTGGACTTATTTTCTTAATCATTTAGGCATGAGACTATACGTTTATCAAATTCAATAACTCTTAATACTTACCTTGCGTGGTGTGAACAACTTCCATGCCAGTGGAACTGTAACACATAACGCTAGCAGAAAAACAATCCAATCGGGAACGAGCTTGACGAATGTCCCATTGACGATAACAAGTGATAATACACAGGTAAAAGCAGCCAAATGAATGAAATCCTTATTTTTGCTACTAAAGATTGGTGAAGTTGAAGATTTTAAGCTAATAATCATGAAAGTACCAGCCATAAGAATGATAAATACCATTATGAATGTCCCCCCTTTAGTCATCTTTTCTGACTAATTCACCTACAATCCTTTTTGCGAGTGCATGATCGTTAATCACAGAAGGCACAAGTTTAGGTTCGACCCAAATTGTTTTCATGACTCACCTCTATCACGCCAATGTATGTAGCCCGCCCTTTTACATAACCTTCTTCATATATTTCCCGATGTAAAGCATTCATCGGTGTTTTGCCAGCCTCGATGTGCCCCCCCTGGATAGTTAAATCCTCTTCCTTTAATGTTTACGAGGAGAACATTCCTTGGTAAAGACAAACACCATGGACGCTTGTGATCACTTTTTCCGACGATATAAAAAGCTGAGGCATCCATTTCAGCTTCACATTGTGACCATTCCAATCTTCGTAAATTTGCATTTTAGCCCCCTAGCGTCAGTATTTGTCTATATTTTCTCTCATTCTATTATCGTTTTTATCCATTCATAGATGCCCATTTAGAAATTATGAATTATGTATATAACTCTAACTCTGAGCTTCTCTCCATAACCCTGAGCTTCCCTCTCCAATCCTGAGCTCCTCACTCTAAACCCTGAGCTCCTCACCAATAATCCTGAGCTCCTCACCTCAATCCTGAGCTTCTCACCCATAATCCTGAGCTCCTCACCTTAATCTTGAGCTCTTCGTTCCTAATCCTGAGCTTCTCCTCTCTTAAATTACTCCTTGAGCAATCATCACGTCAGCCACTTTCTTAAATCCTACAATATTTGCGCCAGCTATTAAGTTGCCTTCCATCCCGTACTCTTTTGCGGCAGCAACACTCTTATCGTAAATATCGGACATAATTTCTTGCAACATGTCATCAATCGCTTCAAATGACCAAGATACTCTCGAGCTATTTTGAGCCATTTCTAAAGCGGATACGGCGACACCACCTGCATTAGCCGCTTTCCCTGGTCCAAAGGCTACATTACTTTCTTGAAAACGAACAATAGCGTCGTGAGTACAAGGCATATTTGCGCCTTCCGCAACTGCATACACACCATTTTTAATAAGCTTCTTCGCTCCGATTTCATCCAGTTCATTTTGCGTCGCACAAGGGAGTACGATATCGCACTGAATGTCCCAAATACTTTTATCACTCTCATATTTAGCACTTGAATGATAGTCTACATATTCATGAATCCGTTTTTGATTAACTTCCTTTAGCTGTTTGATCGTCTCAATATCGAGACCATTTTCATCATAAATGTATCCACCTGAATCACTGCACGCAATCACTTTCGCACCAAGTTCAACTGCTTTTTCCATCGCATAAATCGAGACTTTTCCTGCTCCTGATACAATTACCCTCTGTCCTTTAAACTGTTTACGTTGATCTTCAAGCATCCTTTTTGCAAAGTAGACAGTACCATATCCTGTTGATTCTTTACGCATCAAGCTACCGCCTACGTCAATTCCTTTTCCAGTAAAAGCTCCTTTTTCAAAAGCACCACGTAGCCGCTTGTATTGTCCAACCATATAATCAATTTCCTTACCGCCTACCCCAATGTCACCAGCAGGAACGTCTACATTCGATCCGATATACTTGGAAAGCTCATTCATAAAGCTCTGAGTAAAACGCATGATTTCCATATCTGACTTGCCTTTTGGATCAAAATCAGCGCCTCCTTTTCCACCACCAATTGCTTGACCCGTTAATGAATTCTTAAAGATCTGTTCAAACCCGAGGAATTTCACAATGCTTGCATTTACTGATGGATCAAATCGAAGTCCACCCTTATATGGGCCAATCGCGTTATTGAATTGAACTCGGTATCCTCGGTTCACTTGGGGCTTCCCTCATCATCAATCCACGCAACTCGAAACGTAATCATCCGATCCGGTTCAACCATCCGTTCTAATATTGCATTCTCCATATATTTCGCATGCTTACTAAGAATAGGAATAAGAGATTCTGCTAACTCTTCGACGGCTTGATAAAACTCTGGTTCATTCGGGTTGCGCTCTTTTACTTTGGTAACAACTTTATCAACATAGGTTTTTGCTGAATGCTTTTCTTCCATTTTACTCACGTTCCTCTCTACTGAATTCGCTTACACATTTTGATTATTGCGTTCCCTTCTAAACCATCCGATAAACTTCTAAATAATCAATAAACTACGCCTCTTCGCTCCAGATATTGCATTCCTTTACACCTTGCTATTTTGTCTACTTTCAGTAAATGGACTTTTATCATTCATAATCGCTCTGAAAAAGCAAAAACACGCTAATTAGCGTGTTTTTGCTTTAATACTGTCCCCACCTGTTTCCATTCAACATTTCCAATAGCAATGCCCGTGAAGATAATGGCCACACCTAACCATTGTAATGGGCGAACGGTTTCATGCAAGAGGAAAATAGAAAAGATGAGTGCAACGGGCAGTTCTGCCGTCGAGAGAATTGCCCCGAGCCCAGAACCGACTTTCGGCATACCAATTGAAAAAAGTAGCGGCGGAAGTACAACACCAAATAATCCAATGAGCAAACCAATTCCAACTAAGGACTGCTGGATCCCTCCAGTTAAAAAACTATTCAGAGTTGGAAACAATAAGAGGCCAGATGTTAAAAAACCGCCGATAGAGATGATAAAACTTTTCTGGACGACCGGGACGGATGTCCCCACTGTCCCAGTCACATACATAAATAACGCTGAACAAAATGCACCAAGCATTGCCCAAGCTGCTCCAACCCAATTGAAATGAATAGTGGATTGCAAAACACCTGCCGCAAGAATTGATCCACTAATTAGAATAGCAATGGAGAGGAGACGTTTTTTGGTTGGCTTTTTCTAGAAAAAGATACTCATAAAGAGAACCAATCCAAACAAATTGAAATAAAAAAATGACAGCAAGAGACGCATCAAGCGTCTGGAGCGAGTGATAATAAAAAACACCAGTAAGTCCTGTGGGAATTCCACAAGCTAATAAGGCAAGTAATGTCATTAATGAAAGGCTGTGTTTTTTAGAAAAAACGAGCATCCCTCCAAGTATCAAGATACCTGCTAAAAATTGAGCCATCACAATTTGCGTTAAATTCAATCCATTCTCATAGCCAAGTTTGACAAACGTGGACAAGATGCCAAAACACGTTCCCCCAGCTAAGACAATTAATGCATACATCCAATTGTTTTTCATTTCGCCCATCCTTCTGC